>JBKQTH010000136.1:0-68310 GCA_052143275.1 Ktedonobacterales bacterium
GACTTGTCATCCTTGAGGTGGCGCCGTGACCTGACGCTGGCCAACTCCGCGGAGAGACGAGGCTCCAGGAAGCTCTGGGTGGCTGGCATTCCCGCGTCCAGATAGATCGCACCGATGAGCGCCTCCATGGCACGAGCCAGCAGTAGCTCACGACTCCGTCCTCCGGTAACCTCCTCACCCCGTCCCAGCCGCAGATACAGGCCAAGTCGCAAGTCGCGGGCTAAGGTAGCCAGGGCCGATGCCCGCACCAAAGAGGCGCGCAGATTGGTCAATTCTCCTTCGCTGGCACTAGGGAAGCGACGGTACAGCAAATCGGAGGCGATAATCGAGAGCACCGCGTCGCCAAGAAATTCGAGACGCTCATTGGAGACGACGTGAGGAGCTGCATGCTCATACACGTAAGAGCGATGGGTGAGGGCAGCCTCCAGCAATGAGTGATTGGTAAACGTTATACCGATAGCGGCCTCGAGAGAGCTCAGTAGGTCCACTGGTGGTTCGCTATCCGGAACTGACGCTGGTATTGGCCTTTTCACTCTGGCGTTCTACCCTCTCTCGACTGCTATGCCTCTACAACTAGATCAGATCCAGCGCCCGCATAATCAACGACCTGGCCAACGACATAGCAGGGTACTCCAGCGGCGCCGAGCGCGTCGGCGGTGCCGTCCAATGACTCGGCACCAATAGCCGCCAACAGACCACCCGAGGTCTGCGGGTCCAGAAGCAGCAGCTGCAGTACCTCGGGGACACCGGCGGCAAAGCTCACATGTCCACGTATGTGGTCACGGTTACGACCGGTGCCGCCAGGTATATGTCCTGCAGCGGCATATTCGAGCGCCCCCGGCAGCCAGGTTAAGGCGTTTGCCTGTAAGATTAAGCTTACCTTGCTCGCCTCAGCCATCTCAAGCGCATGGCCAAGCAGCCCGAACCCGGTAATATCGGTGCAGGCGTGTACGGCAGCGCCAGGTGAGCGTAGCGCATTCGCGGCCGCGGCATTGAGGGCGGTCATACTGGCAACTGCAGCTGCCACGTGCTCTTCACTTGCGGCTTGGTTCTTGAGTGCGGTGGTGATGATGCCTGTACCCAGCGGCTTGGTGAGCAGCAAGACGTCGCCAGGATGTGCGCCGCCTTTCGTCCAGATCTGCTGCGGATGTACCAGGCCAATGGCCGCTAGACCATACTTTGGTTCCTGATCAGTTACCGTGTGGCCACCGGCAATCACTGCGCCAGATTCACGCACCTTGTCGGCGCCACCGCGTAGGATATCGGTTAGAATGGATGATTCCAGATCATCGGGGAAACCAACCAGGTTCAAACAGAACAGCGGCTTACCGCCCATTGCGTATATGTCGCTCAAGGCATTGGCGGCAGCAATCGCCCCGAAGGTATAGGGATCATCCACCACCGGCGGGAAGAAGTCGGTGGTCGCGACAATGGCCTGATCCTGATTGATCTGGTAGACCGCTGCATCATCGGCGCTATCAAGCCCAACCAGCAAATCAGGGACTCCGGTGCCAAATACGCCGGCCAGTGGCTGCAACACGTGCGCCAGGGCGTCCGCGCCCATCTTAGCGGCTCAGCCAGCACAGCTTGCGAGCGTAGTGAGCCGCACTTGTCTCCCTGGCGCCATGGGCTAACCAACCTTCTCATGAGTCGACAATCTTGACTTCATTCTTGACTTCATTGTAGAGGAGCTTTACTCGACTCGTCAAACGGCAAGAGGCCGTCCCGGTGGAGCCCGGCAATGGAAAAAAGTGAGGCAGGCAACCTCGCGGTCGCCTGCCTCACCGTACGGCATGCCAAAGTAGCCTACCTACGGTAGCACGTCCAATTCTTCGCTCTTCCCATTCTGCACAAATTTTGGTAAGCGAGAACCAATGGTCGTCACCGCCTGCGGAGCCTTCTCACGAGCAGAGCTCCAGGCTTCAGTAGCCTTTGGCGCCAGTGTTTGGTACCCAGCTACGGCAGACTTGGCGGCGCGCCCGCTAAGAGTCTTGGCCTGCTCGGCGACCGGCTTTGACCTCTCGATAATGCGCTGAGCCGCTGCGCGACCTTCCTTACGTGACAACGCGATGGCGATTGCCGCTCCAGCCAACCCCAGTGTGGCGCCGGCAAGCAACGCGGCGACCTGACTACGTTTCATAAAAATGCCAAACCCTTCACTAATGTGTGTAGAGACAGAATCGGTTGGGGTAATCCTCCAGTTAACTACCAAACAGCATGAAGCATACCACATTTGGTAGCGCAGGTAGCCTTTTTACGGTAAGTCAAATTCGCCCCACTCCGCGGCATCACGGGGGTACTGGTTTGACTCCGGCGGCTGCAGACCAGGCAAGCCCGGCCCTTGGGTGTGGCCGGTTGACTCTGGTTCATCCGCTAGCGAGTCGATTGGAGCGACTCGTAACACAGTCGACTGGTATTCGGAATCGAGCATCCGGTGGTCGACTTCGGGAGCATCATCGACAGGCACACGCTCCTCCCTGGGTCTGGGCGGACGGGGCCCAATCACCCACTCTCCACGCTGCTCAGGATAAATCCCTGGTGAGCGTTCACGACTCCAGCGCAGCGCTTGAGCAAACTCGGCTACATCGGCAAAGCGCTCGACCGCGTCTCTGCGGAGTGCCAGCAGGATTACCTCTTGTAGACGACGTGGTACATCGCGGCGAAAGGCGGTCAACGGTGGCGCATCGGCTACCATTCTGCGCGAAGCTGCGGCGAGTGGAGTATCCGCTTCGAAAGGTAATCGCGCGGTGACTAATTCATAGAGAACGATGCCCAGGGCGTAGAGGTCGGACGAGGGACCGCCAGGTTCACCCAGTACCTGCTCGGGCGATAGATAGTCAGGCGTGCCGATCACCTGACCGGTTGCGGTCAGAGTTGTCTGGTGCCCGCTCACCTGGCGGGCAATGCCGAAGTCGGTCAATTTTGCGAGTAGCTGCAGCCTAGCATCTAGAATCATAACATTCTGCGGCTTAACGTCCCGATGGACCACACCATGCGCGTGAGCCGTCGTAAGCGCCGAGCAGAGTTGCTCTCCTAGTATCCAGACCCAGGAGAGTGGAAGAGGTCCAAGCCGTCGCACCAGTTCCTTTAACGTCGTGCCAAAGATATACTCCATCGTAAGGTAAGGTACTGGCTGCATACCGTCATTCTCCCAGGGAGCGTTTGGGCTCATCACTAGAGGAACGGTATATCCGTAATCCAACACTCGAACAATGTTAAAATGGTTGAGGGTTGAGGCTAGGTGTGCCTCGCGTCGGAAACGCGCCGCCGCTTCAGGAATCAGCGGGCCATTGGTTCGCAGAACCTTTACAGCGACGATACGCTCAGTATGTACATCCATGCAGCGGTAGACTACGGCGGTGCCGCCCAGCCCAACCCGTGCCCGCACCTGATAACGCTCGGCAAGCGGTAGTGCCGCATTCTGCGTAGAGGATATCTCTGGTGAACCCATACTTACTCCTAGTCTAGTAGGTGGAGCTGCGCCTCCATGCTGAGTATACACAGGGCAGCTCATGCCTGCGGTACTACTGGCAGAAATGAGTAGGACAGGAGAACCGGTGCCAATGCCAAAACAACTGGCCGTTGAATCGAGCAGGATTTAACATATTATTCACGCCAGGTTAATCAATGATTTAACTGTGACGTGGCACTCTTATCATGGAGTAGCCTATCAGGAGGAAAGACATGCGGGTTGCGCTGGTCACGGAAAACTTTCTGCCGAAGTTGGATGGAGTCACACGGACGCTGGCGATGCTTCTGGAATATCTTCAGCGCAATGGGCACCAGGCGGTCGTAATAGGTCCCGAAGGCTCGCCCAGGTGGTATGCCGGCGCGCGCATCTTTGGCGCCCATGGCATACCGCTTCCCTTCTACCCTGAACTCAGAGTGTCACTGCCGGAGCCGGTCCTTGAGGGGCGGCTTTCGCGTTTCCACCCAGATGTCATTCACGTCGTCGAGCCGGTCATCCTGGGAGCGGCTGGTATCACCTGGGGAGGGCGTCTCGGCGTGCCGGTGGTGTCCTCATACCACACCAATCTGTCGGCTTACTGCTCATATTTCCGGCTGGGCATGTTGGTGGAACCGACATGGCTCTATCGCCGCTACCTGCATAATCAATGCGAAAGGACACTCTGCCCTTCTCCTTCGACGCGAGTGGAACTCATTAACCGAGGCTTTACGCAGGTCCAGGTCTGGCCACGTGGAGTCGACACGGAGTTGTTCTCCCCAGAACGCCGCTCTCTCTCCTGGAGGCGACGCATGTGCGGCAATCAGGAGCGTCAAAGCATTGTCCTCTACGTGGGCCGGCTCTCGCACGAAAAGAACTTGATGGCACTGGTTTCAGCCTACTCGGCGATCGAGACAGCCTCCACCCAGTTAGTAGTAGTTGGGGATGGGCCTGCACGAGCTGATCTTGAGCGTGCGCTGGCGGGACACAACGCTGTCTGCACCGGCTATTTGAGTGGCGAGGCTCTTGCTGAAGCATACGCATCGGCAGACATATTTGCCTTTCCATCGATGACGGAAACCTTTGGGCAAGTTGTTCTAGAAGCAATGGCCAGCCACTTGCCAGTGGTTGCGTTTGACGCCGAAGGCGTACGTGACCAGGTTAGGAATGGACAGTCTGGTTTTCTTGTCGCGCCCGGCGACCTCCAAGGCTTCGCCCAGGCTCTAAGCATGCTGGTGGCAGCACCTGAGCTTAGGCAGTGCATTGGGGCGGAGGCCTACGCTCGGGCAACCAAGCAGAGCTGGGACACGGCAATGGACGGCCTACTGGAGGTCTATCAAAGCGTCGCTCAGCGCTCGCTGTCTCAGCGGGCCGCGTAAACCTGTAGGAGCCGCAAATCGCTGCGTTCAAAGCTTTAAGCTCCCACAAGCCGATCTCACCTTCCGGGGAGTAGCAGGGCAACCGCGACAATCATGGCGTAGAACGCCAAGAGTTGTAGACCCTCCAGCCAGGTTGTTTCGCCATCTTGGCTTACCAGGGTATATACAAATGCCACCAGCCCAACCAGAATCAACTCCAGTGGTTGGAAGATAAGTGTGAGCACTAAATTTGGATTGCCGGCTGACAGGATATAGCTGAGAAGTACAAGGACAGGGGTAACAAACAGGGCCACCTGTACACTAGATCCGGCTGCTACCGACATGGCGCCTTCCATATCATTGTGCCACGCGTTTAAAACCGAGCTGGCCTGCTCGCCCAGGTTGCACACTATCGGGAAGATGATCAATCCAACTGAAAGCGGGGTGAGACTGGTGTGTACGATAACGCTGTTGGTCACGCTTACCAGAATAACCGCAACAATCACTGTAACTATGGTTACGATTGCCAGTGCAACCAGCGCGATTGGGACAGCATACGGATTTTTTCGCCGCAGCTGAGAACGTCGCTCCCCCTCGATCTCCTCTTCCAGCTCAATCCGATCTATGGTTTGCTGTAGCTCGGTCTCATAAGGGCCGCTAGCTTCGGCTTCCCCGTCTCCGTCAGTTTTTTCCTCGACCTCGCGCTCCTCTTCCAGGGCGACCTTCTTCTGCATATGCGCGCCGATTTTGAAAACGGAAGCCGCAATGTAACAGGCGTAACTAGCGATAAGAATGATTCCAAAGGGCACGCTGATTGCGAGCTCGGTAGTAACAACCTGGTTATGATGCCCAGAAGGAATGAGCGAGATTGCCAGTAACGGCAATGCCAGGCCCACCACGGCCAGTGCCAGCATCGAGGAGTATCCGGCGGCACTCTCCGCGCTAAATGTCATGCGGCCATTGCGCAAAGCCGCAATGAAGATAGAAGACCCGAGCACAAACAGCACATTATTGATGACTGATCCGATCAAAAGAGCATGAATGACATCCAGATCTGAGGTCACTGTAGCTGAAGATCCCGCATTGAGGTGAGCGTTAATTAGCAGAGACACACCGATGGCAAGCTCGGGGACATTGGCGAAGGAAGCCCCAATGAGACCACCGGCCCGGTCCCCTAAGTAAATTTCCAGTCTATCGGTGAACGTGCCGATAAGGGACGCTAACGGTACCAGAGATATCAGCGCCAGCACGAACAGCAGAACAGTTATCTGTCCATGGTAGGCACTCTGCTGAGTCAAATACCACACCACCACGGTCGCTGGCACTAAAATCAAGAGCGCATTCAGCCATGTTCTTATCTTCACCCGTGCCAGTCCCTCCTCGTATCCTCTATTCCGAACTCCACTAACCGATGTTGACGCGTAGGCAGGCGCCGCGCATATCATGGCAGGCAGACGCTCGTTCCGCAAGTCCCAAAATGGGTTACGCCACTTTGATGACATGCGCCTGGGGTACGAGCGCCCCCGGTTGGCCGGAATGTACCTGATGCTGCGGAGGCGACGCTGATGCAGCTTCCCTGAGGGTTGGAAAGCCTAGGTTAGTGGCGAGTCTACGCCATCATGCCCGCTTGAGCTACGGGCGGCAGACCTCGCAATTGTCCAGTTGGCGGAAGGGGAGTAGCAGTATTAGCAGGCGTCGGCGTTGGTGTTGGTGGTGGTGGCAGGCTACCGCCTACCGAAGGAACCAGGGATGAGCCGAGATCACTGATCACCCAACTGCCGGCAAAGAGCACTAGTGTCAGCGTAGCCTTGTAGACCCTGGCGCTACTACTGGTTCCGCGCGTCACAACATAAGTCAGAGTGGCATTTTGAGTTAGATCACCTGCCTGCTCCGAGAGAGAAAAGTTGGTGACCACACCATAGTACGAATCCGCGGGTTCGGCAAGCTGCGCAAACTGGTTAGGGTCGTCATACTCGACTCGAAGGGTCGGTGAGAGATAGTTGCTGTAGACAAGGGAATAGTTTTGCGCTTCGACAGCTTCCCAGAAGGCGGTTCCGGTATCGCTCGCGCTTGGCTTGTAGTTGAGAACTTGCAGACCTACCAGCGCACCGCCGGCACAGAATCCACAGAGCATAAAGGCTGCGACTGCCATTACCAGCGCGAGAATCATTCCACTCGGGTGGTCCGCCTGAAGAGGGCGCGCGCTCATGAAGTCGTCTCGTAGCGCACGAAGTCGGAGCACTCGTGAATACCGCTCTAGACGATCCTCTCCTTGCTTGGTCTCCGGTAGCAGCTGGACCGACGTTAGGAGTTCCTGTTCGAGTTCTTTGACTCGCTTGCTGGCTTCGCGTAGCTCGTCTGGTGAAGCTCGATGACTCTTAGCCTCGGCCATCGCCTTCTGGCGCGCGCGGTCCCGCATTTCTCCAGATCCTCCTAGCTGTTACGCGTTGCCCGGAAACCACCTGATCGCGCCGGTACTATACGAGTCTGGGCCTTGCATGTCAAGCATCATGGGACTTTCTAGGATTTTCTAGGAAGCACGCAGTCGCCACACAGTGGAACAACGCTGCTTGACTGCGTCATTGGTAGCCACCTATACTCGGATGAGAATGCATGAGCAACCAGGAGAATGGTATGGGTTACTATCAGATCGCTGTATTGCCTGGAGATGGTATCGGTTCTGAAGTTGTTGCTGAAGCAGAGCGAGTGTTGCTGGCCATTGGGGAGCGCTTTAATCACTCAATCGAAATGACGCGGGCCCTGGTAGGCCAGGTGGCGATAGAGGCTGAAGGCGAGGCCATAAGCGATGAAACTATGGCACTCTGCAAGCGCAGCGATGCCCTGCTCTTTGGAGCGGTAGGTGGATTTGGCGTGGGCAGACCAGATTCCAAAGTACAACCAGAGAGTGCGCTTTTTCGTCTTCGGAAAGAACTCGCTTTATTTGCCAACCTGCGACCCGTTCGTCCTCTATCAGCGCTGCTATCGGCATCATCGCTCAAGCGTGAAGTCTTACGCGGAGTAGACTTGCTGGTGGTGCGTGAGCTGACTGGCGGGCTTTACTACGGTAAACCAAGTGAGATACGTCAGGAAGAGAATGGCGCGCAAGCGATTGATACTATGGTCTACAACGAGCAAGAGATCGACCGTATCGTCCGCTATGCCTTCGAACTTGCTCGGAGGCGTCGCAAACAGGTCACCTCAGTCGACAAGGCTAATGTACTAAGTTGCTCACGTCTGTGGCGAAGCACAGCTGAGCGCGTCGCCACAGACTTTCCTGACGTAGAGCTGCGCCATATGCTGGTGGACTCCTGTGCAATGGGTCTCATTCGACAGCCACGAGACTTCGACGTGATTGTAACCGAGAACATGTTTGGCGACATTCTCACCGATGAGGCTTCCATGCTGACCGGTTCCATGGGCATGCTACCCTCCGCTAGCCTGGGATTACGCGCCACCACTCATGGGACGTTCGGTCTCTACGAGCCAATACACGGTACCGCACCCGATATTACCGGAAAAGGCAAAGCCAATCCACTAGCGGCGATTCTCAGCGCCGCTCTCCTGCTGCGGTACTCACTGGGGCTGATCTCAGAGTCGATCTGTGTTGAACGGGCAGTCCAGGCAACCATTCAGGCGGGATTCCGCACCTCCGACATCGCTACTCCTCGCGGCACGACTGTCCATACGAGCCGAATGGGCGACGAAGTGGTGGCACGCATTCACACCATCAGCATGGCCGGCGGTTCGCAAGCCGGATGATCACTCTTAGCCCATCCTGGCGCGTGGGGAAGGGCCGAGATTGTGTAACTGTTGATGCAGCTCGGCCAGCCTTGCTGCCAGACGGGCCGCCCTCTGGCGAGTGCTGGCAGGTTCAACGGCATATCCCATTTCTACCTCGGCCAGCTCCGCCTGCACCTGCTCAATCTGCAGATTGAGCAGAGACATCCGGACATCCCAGCACAACACTGTTCGCTCTCGACCCATTTTCATGCTACACACTCCGTAGCCTAGGACCGACTATTGCTCCCTTACCAGTCGCGTCAGCGTACTAAGTAACTCTTCGTCTTGATAGGGCTTCACCAGATAGGCATCGGCTCCAAGCTGGAAAGCCCGCTGATGGTGCTTGGTTGCCGCGCGCGATGTCAGGACAATCAGCGGCAGGTGACGGTACTGCTCTTGACTGCGCACAGTTGCCATCAACTCGTATCCATCCATCCGCGGCATCTCGATGTCTAATAGCACTGCGGCAGGCACCTGGCGGGCAATGACCTCAAGGGCCTCTACGCCGTCACGTGCCGCCTGAACCTCCCAGCCGTTGGCCCTCAGCATATTACTGACCACGCGACGGACACTGGGGCTGTCATCCACAACCAATACATATGGGCGCTGCGCCGAGGGTCCCATGGTAACGCGTTGTGGCGCAGACGGAGTGGGCATATGGTTGGAGACGACAAATGGACCAGGTGCGGCTGTGGTTGGCAGGGGCGGTGCCTCAGTCGGCAGCGGGTTACTCACTGCCCCCAGTGAACCGAGCGTCTGTGGGTAGGAGGCTGACCATCTCTCCGCGTCGGTCCCAATCGGCCCCCGGGGCCCCGAAGCAGTTGCCGGGCGGCGAGCTCCAGATTCCGCAACCGAGCCTGCAGATTCCGGTCTGCCCGCCGAATCCATGGGGATTGAGCCTCCTGGGGATGCTACCGGGAGAATCACCAGCTCCGGAGGTTGTTGAGCCAACAGCTCGTGCAGCTCAAGAATAACGACTACCTGTCCATTGCCCAGGACCGCCGCTCCAGCCACGCCCCGCACATCGCGCAGGTGTGGGCCAAGCGGTTTCACTACCACCTCTTGCTGTACCAATACGGCATCTACCAGAAGTGCCATCCTCCGGTTGCCGGCATTCACCAGAAGCACTGACGAGCGGTCCTGTACCACACCGGGCTGCAGACGCAGGTAGCTTGCCAGCTGAGCCAGCGGAAAACGCTCTCCACGTAGCTCAATCGAGGGTGACGGCGTAGCAACAGTCTGGTAGTAATCAAGACGACCAATTTGATCCACGACCGCCATTGGAATTGCCAACGTTTGGTTCTTCACCTTGACCAGTACCGCACGAGTGATTTGGAGGCTGATAGGGAACTTCATCGTGAAGACACTACCCTGTCCAAACACCGACTCCACCTCTATCGTGCCACGAAGGCGATTGACAGTGTCCCGCACCACGTCGAGCCCGACTCCACGTCCCGCCTCTTCGGTGAGCGACTCGGCAGTAGTGATGCCCGGCTGAAAGATGAGGTTTATCGCCTCCTTCTCCGAGAGCTGGGAATACGAATCGATCCAGCCTCTTGCCACTGCCGTATCGCGTATACGCTGGGTATCGATTCCCGCACCATCATCGCGTACAGCTATGACCACTTGATTTCCCTCATACGAGGCGGAGACCAGGATCTTTCCGGCAGATGGCTTACCAGCCGCCTCCCGGACTTCGGGTCGCTCGATGCCGTGATTGACAGCATTACGTACCAGATGGAGCAGCGGACCGACTACCTCTTCGAAGACCTTTCGATCAACTTCGGTCTCGGTGCCGTCAGCATAGAACTCAATCTCCTTGCCCTCGCGCAGCGCCGAACCACGTGCCACGCGATACAGGCGCGGAACCAGAGTCTGGAGCGGCACCAGGCGTGCCTTTAGTAGCCGCTCCTGAAAGTCAGAACTCAGCCGGCTCTCGCGGGCGAATGAGGCTTGGCACTCGCGCAGCACCGATTCCATCTCATGAGTCAAGGTGACAATATCGGCCACCCCCTCGCCTAGACCTCGGGTCAGCTGGTGGAACTCAGTGTAACGATCAAGTTCAAGCTCGTGGAACCCTTGCGAAGATCGGCCGCTGGAAACCGGCAACCGGCCGCTTCGACTGCTCTGATCCTGACCGCCGCTCATTCCGGCCGCCCTTGCCGTATTTCCGCCGAAAGAGCCTGGCCCACTGGGCAACGCTGCCGCCTCGAAGCCAGTTTCGATGCGCGCGCTGACGTCGCGCAAGCGTTCGCTCACGGTGCTTCCGTCGCTTACCAGACGATTGAGGCGATCCACACGTTCTTCCAGCACCGAGCGATTGATTAATAATTCACCGAAGAGATTAACGAGATCGTCGAGCTTGCTTAACTGCAGACGCACGCTGAGGTCGGTGCTCTCGGGAGACGGTTGCTCGACATGCTCTTCTCCCTCCTCGTCTAGCCCGATCAGCACCGGATCAGTCGTGGTGTTGGCGGCTTTGGAGTCGGCGAGAAACTCGTTGGCGATGTGGCTCCCCGTGATTTGGGTATACCGACTGGCCAGAGACTGTAATAAACGCTGCTGCTCAGACGGTTGGCTGAGCACTCGGGTAACCATAAAGTCCAGCGCCTCAGATGTATCAAGCAGCAGGCTCAAGACCTCGGAACTCAAAGTCAGCGATTGCTCGACCAAGCGGTCCAGTAAATCCTCAGAGGCGTGTGCAGTCTGCTGGATGACAGTAAAACCCATCATCCCAGCAGCGCCTTTCAGCGTGTGCATGGCACGTCGGATATTCTGTAGCGCGGCGTTGTCGCGTGGCGATCTTTCAAGCTCAGCAATACCGCTAGTGATATTCTGCAGATGTTCCTGAGCTTCTTCGCGAAAAACCGCGATTGCCTCAGGTGACTGTTCGCTGGTAATTTGCACTGGCTTGGAGGTGCGCCCAGTTCCCATTGGGATAGAGGACAAGATGGACGGTTTGCCACTTGCATCACTCACTAGATTAGGTGTCAGTTCCGTCAGTAGTTGGCGGCGCACCTGAATCTGTAAATCTTGGCGAAGCTGGTCTTCCTCGTCCCGGCGAACCTCGGCGGCCACCTCGGCACGCACCTCGTCCTCTAGCTCACGGCGCAATTGTTCGCGCACATCACGTTCCAGTTCCGCACGCGTGCCAGCGTTAAGAGCGGGCATCTCGGTAGTGCTATGCGGAGGCATACCCGGAGCTGCAGTGGCGGGAGTCCAGGAGAATTGTGCTACAGTCGCGCTGAAGCCATCACCAGGTGTAGGGCCAACCGAAGACATCGAACGAAAAATCTGGCCAAAATTGGCCAGCATTAGGCGTAGGTCATCTAGGGTTTCTTCGATCTGCTCCTCGGTTGCCGTCACCCCACGCCCCGAATTGTTCAAGAAGCCTATGAGCTTCTTGAGACGCATGGTCGTGACCCAGATGACCGAAAGAGGCAGATAGCGACGCACTGAGTCAGGGCTTCGACGCAGATCGAGTCCCATCTGGCGACCGGCCCACTCTTCCAGACGGTCAAGAGCGTCTCGCGAGCCATCCAGGAATCCTCGCAGCTCAGTCCGCTCATCCTCCATGGCTTTGGCTGCACCATAGATTGAGGTGGCTACATCCCGCAGTCCGGCAACTTGGCGACGTATCGTTTCTTCTCCGAGGCGTAAGTCGTCAAGCGAGGTCTCTCCCCGCACATCCCCTTGGGAGCTGCTCTGACCCGCGACCTGATACGGCTGATTCGTCCCTCCCATCGTGGGTAGCTGATTGGTACCAAGCGTGGACACATCGGAAGTATCGACTCCCTGCGATGGTGGGCGTGGCCAGAGCGTGGAAGGCGAGGCAGTTAGCGGGGCTGTAGGCATACGAGGCGCCGTATCCGCCAAGTCGTACCCGTTAGTGGTCTCATCATCCTGAGCCCGCGCGGTAAACGCGCTCAAAATATCGTCATAAGAGTCTTGCGACTCAACTGCGAAGAATGGAGTCTGCTGGCCTGGCGGCATTGCCGGGAACTGAACGGAAGTACTGTTCTGGCTGGTGCTAGCGGTTCTAGCTGGCGGCAGGTTGGCGACTTTATCGGTAGGATAACCGGAAATCGAGCTGGCCCAGGGATCGACCTGCGCGGGAATGGGGGGAATGGCAGGTATTGGGCCAGTCGGACTTGCCATGGGATCAACCGGGTAGCTAGATGACCCTACTTGTGGTGGCAGCGGCTGGGTCGATTGGTTGAGTTGCGGGTACTGGCCGCTAGGACTGGAGGGAGAAGCGGTGCCGTCAGGCGCAGCAAATGGCGCTAACCATCCGGGCACAGCCATACCCGGAGCAGACGGCCCACTTGCCTCGAAGGACCGCGTAGCGTCTGCAGACGGCATCGCTCCTGAACCAGTAAGTCCACCACTTGCTGCCAGCGGGCCGCTGGCAGGGGTATCGCCGAGACCACGCCAGGCCACGCGATCCGCGTCATCTTCGGCAACCAGTGGCGTGCCGTCCGTGTTGGAACGGATATGCTCTACCAGTCGCGATAGTCGTGAAAATGATCGGCGCAGCAAAGCAATTGTCGGGGCATCCAGGCTGACATGAGCATCGATCGCATGACCTAGAATGTCCTCTATGCCCTGAGCGACATGTGCTAGGTTCCCAAAATCCATCATTGCCGCTGACCCGCTGATGGTGTGGGCGCGTCGATACGTCTCCTCAATGACATTCATATCATCAGGTTGCTGTTGGAGCGTATCTAGATTGGCTTCGATCTCGGGCAGATAACTGGTGACTTCGGCGAGAAAACTCTCCAGTATAGCGAAAGTGTCGAAATTATCAGGCATATATTACAACCAATCTGTGGCACCATATGACGGTATCCAGGTTGAGCAATAGAGTCCATTATGACGAGCCGAGAGTCGCCACGATTCTCGCTATGTGTGGACCTATTGATAAAGGTCCGAAGGATGCGGGTCGCCGCCTACCTGATCCTCATTGTAGTGCTGATCTCGATAGCCCTGCTGCGCCGGAACGCCATTATACGGAGGGGGACCATAGTAGGTACCATAGCCTCCGTTAGTATAGCTGTTATAGTCGTAGCCGCCAGTATCAAACTCATTACCGAATCCCATGCCTCCCAGCGCGCCAGCTGTCGCCGGTGGAAGCGCCGGTAACTGCGGAATCTCTTGAGTCCAACGTGCCGATCCTCGACCGGGCAGATTGAGCGCCGGAGGATACGCGCTATCGGACTGAGGCAGCAGCGGAGAAATCTCGTTACTCTGTTCGGGCAGCCGGAAGGTAGCCACAGACGCGCGTAACTGCTCGGCAAGCTCGGCAAGATAGCTTACGGCAGCTGTCGTATCCTGCGTGGCGGAATTAGTTTGGCGGGTGATTTCGGCGATTCGGGTCATGGCCGCGGCGACGGCTTCAGAGGTCTGGGCCCGCTCATTGGCCGCTTTGGCAATGCCCTCGATCATCTTGGCCTGCCGATCCACCGCTGCGTAAATACTGCGGAGCGCCTCACCAGCTTGATCCGCCAGTTGGGAACCCTTGACCACCTCCTGAGTACTCTCCTCCATTGCCACCACCGCCTCGTATGTATCGCCCTGAATACTCTTCACAATGGTAGCAATCCGTTTAGTCGCCTCGGTGACACGTTCAGCGAGCAAGCGAATCTCATCAGCTACCACTGCAAAGCCGCGACCGTGTTCACCAGCCATCGCAGATTGTATAGCCGCGTTTAGCGCCAGCAGATTGGTCTGATCGGCAATATCTTCAATCAGCCGGACGATTTCACCTACTTCCTGCGAACGCTCGCCCAGACGTTTGATCTTCTTTGAAGTCTCCTGTACATTCTCTCGAATACGGACCATTCCATCGATCGTCTGGACTACTGCCGTCTGCCCACCGTCGGCATTTTTCAGGGCATCCCGCGCAGCCTCCGCCGCTGCCAGCGCATTGTTGGCCGAGAGCTGAACAAAATCGGCCAGCCGCGCCACCGACTCAGTGGTTTGCGAAATCTGAATGGCCTGGGCATCTGATGCCTGGGCAACTTCCGCCGAGCGGTCCAGTAGACGGCGAGTGGCATTGGTCACCTGGAAAGTGGTTGCCTGTACTCGACCAGCAACCTTTGCCAGCTCTTCGATCATGTAGTTGAATGAGTCAGCTAGAACGCCAAGCGTATCAGGAGTCACTTCAGCCTGTACGCGCAGATCTCCATCACCCACTGCACTGACTTCCTGGAGGAGCTTCTCGATCTGTGCCTGTAACGCGGCGGCGTCCTGCGCGTCGCCGCCGGCGTGGTTTGAGCTTACGCTGCGGGTTATAGGAGTGCCGTCCAAGAAAGCGTTGACCGCCGAAGCCAGCACCGCAAACTCATCGTCGCCATGCACCGGTGCACGGACACTCCGATCACCGCTCGAGACCTGGCGGCAAACATCAGCCAGCTCAAGAGCCTGCCCCCGTAGAATGCTTCGCATGCGCAGCCAGGCGAAAGCCACGCCGAGAAACACGAGGAGAGCAAGACCAAATGTCACGCCCCACATGAGAGTTTCAGCGGGAAGTCCGTTGGTACTGGTTACCGAAGGTGGTATGTTGGAGACCGCCCAGGCTCCCAAACCCACAAGCGCCACCACCGGGAAGACTGCGGTGAGCAGCATGAGTAGATTCAACTGAGCGCCGGCAGACCAGCCGGTCTGCGTACTGGAATCCATGAGTATCGGACCTCCTCAATACAAAGGCTTACTTGAATAGCATCATACTACCAATGGCGTTTAGGAACCCCAGTCCGCGATAAGACCGATTATGATAATAAGGCAGAGAAAGACACCAAAAAGATACGCCACGTATGACGGCCCCAAAACATGGAAGCGCATACGGGTTGGCGAATTGGTGCTGTGCGCGTGAGCTGCCAACTACCTCAGAGTACCACGGACTACCAAGACTTTGAATACTCGCATGAGAAGGAGGTCACAGCACAGATAAGCATACATTTTTTCGCGGCGTATTATCCCGCTGATTAGGCGTGGTAGCGATGCATTCTGTCAGCGAATAATAAGCGCTCGGGGTCAAACATGATGATGGCACGCCCATCAATATTGATTGTCCCCATGGCATAGGGGGCCGCCCAGCTAGGAGCTGATGCATTTGAGAGCGCGCCTTGATCCAGGTCAAGCTGGCGCATTTCATTGACGCCGTCCGCTACCATACCGATTGTCATCTCCCGCTTCGTGACTACCAGCAGGCGGGAGCGTTGTGATATTGGTTGTGAAGGCAGGCCCAAAAAGCCGCGCAGGTCGACAACGGAGAGGATGGAACCCCGCAAATGCACTATCCCCAATACCCAAGGCAGGGTATTAGGGACGGTCGAGATATCACCGATACGCTCGATACCCTGGACCGAACCGGCAGGAAACGTACATTCGCTGTCATTTAGTGCAAAGATGATGTGCTGGGGTATAGCCGCACCTTCAGAATCAGCGGTCGCCACACTCAGGCCCATCATGCGAGCCAGCTCGGAAATTTGAGCACTGCTGGTGATGCCCGCGCGATGGGCGATCTGAGTCAAGACTTCAGGAGTCAGGGTCTCCCCGGTAATACCGTCCTGGCCGCCTCCAAATGAGCGTAGCGCCTTTTGAAGTGCCTCAGCCGTACTCGCCCGTACACGCAGTGCCGAGGCATCAGGCGCATCGGAAGCACCATTCATCACAAAATGAGGGTCGTTCATTGACTACAAGTTCTCCGATTGATCGCGGCCATGTCCTAAATTAAACTGCGGACGCTTGCCAACAATTCGTCTTTGCTGAAAGGTTTGGTAATATACATGTCGGCACCCTGCTGCAGTCCCCATTGCCGGTCAAGCGCCGTGTTCTTCCCGCTAATCAAGATGATGGGAATATCCCGGCTCTGCTCCATTTGCTTGAGCCGGCGGCAGAGTTGAAAGCCATTCTGCTTGGGCAAGATGATATCGAGTAAGACGCACTGTGGCCGCTCATGCAACACTTTTTCAAGCGCTTCGTCACCATCGACAGCAGTTATCACATCATACCCGCTATCGCGCAGAGGCGTAGCAATCAATGTGAGATCCGTCCAACTGTCGTCAACTACTAATACCTTCGGCATGAGTACTACTTTTCTGCCTTTCAAACGTGTCAGGTTGCGGCTAAACCGCATCTGAACCCGGCTGACCACCGTGGCCCCAGACCCTCCGGCTGTGAGGCACACTGGCCCTTGCTCCCATGAATCGCTATCGTGGGTTAACCGGAGATGAACTGCATGGCTCTCTCCTATACATGCCGGCGGGCTTTCTGCTGACGTTGTAGAGCACGCTGTGCTGCCCGTTCACGCACGACTGTGGAATTCAGATGTCGCTTCACAGTTTGCACAAGTTCGGCCGAATCGAAGGGCTTGGTAATGTATTCAGTCGAGCCAGCCAGCTTGCCGCGCATCTTATCGAACAAGCCGTCCTTACCACTCAACATAATAATCGGCATATCTCTAAATGCGTTGTTTCTTCGCACAACCTGGCAGATATTATAGCCATCCATACGTGGCAACATGATGTCCAGCAGGATGAGATCCGGCTGCTCATCTGCAACCGCGGCAAGTGCGCTTAGCCCGTCACCAGCAGTCACCACGTGAATACGCTCACGTTGAAGAGTAAGCTGCACAATTTTGCGAACGGTTGGGCTATCGTCCACCACCAACACCACCGGATCATCCACGTATTCCGACCTGCCTTCCACAACGTCGCCAGCCGACCCTATACGCACTACGAATTATCGCCTTCATTGCCTCTTTATCGATTGCTCCTCCATACGTCAGGCGCAGCATCGTAAGCATACTCGACCCCGCGATGCCCCCCTCGGCCCGCAGAGCGCGACTGCACAGTCTTCTCCGCCTGTCCGCGGCTAGCGGCACGGCGCTGAGC
Source organism: Ktedonobacterales bacterium (assembly GCA_052143275.1). Lineage (GTDB taxonomy): Bacteria > Chloroflexota > Ktedonobacteria > Ktedonobacterales > JADMIN01 > JAJPKE01. The sequence continues at coordinate 17,481 of JBKQTH010000136.1, forward strand.
CAGGCGCGTCATGTCTATATCAAGCTCACGTTGAAATACTTTCCACAAATCTTCGAAACGCTGCCCAGTAGGCGACTTTCCAATCTCGTCGTAAAGAATACGGTCAAACAGCATCTGCATAAGCTGAGAGACAAATTGTGCCGCATCCCAATAGCTATCGGCTAACTCCTGACCACGAACCACCTTGTCCAGCGTCTCAAGGTCCTCGAAGTTTATCTCCCCATTGGCAAAACGGACGATTCCGTCCATACGAGGAAAATTTATCTGTAACTGTTGAATAATAGGCCCAAACGTAGCTTCCAAATATCGGACAAGTTCACGTCTTGGTATTTCCCCTCGTCCTCGGAGTGACCGGGCATATATAGCATGGTGGGCAATTACTCCATTGATGAATGTCCCCATGGTGCGGATAATAGTAAGCATACGTTGTTCCGGAGCTGGCCCACTCTCCTGTGAAAGCTGGTGCTGGCTCTGAGTCAGCAAATTAACCAGACTCCGCTCAAGCTCGTCTTCCAGGCGAGCATCCACCACTTCAACCAGGCCCAGTTCTACCAGCCGCTGCATGATGAGCACAACTTGAGGCTCAGGGATGAGCAGCGCATACGAGATAGCATGAAGAGGGAATTGGCCATTGGATAGACACAGGACTCCAATTTCTTCACGCCCTAGTCCAAGCTGCCGCACATCTCCATCAAACTCCGGCATCCAGCGCGCCATGGTGCCGCGACTATAGCCATGAGACCCGTCTCGACCCCACTCATCCGCCATCCGTAGGGCCTCAAGCAATATATGATCAACATTCAGCGGCCTTAGTATGCCTGAACGCATTTGTATGGATGCGACATCACGGTGAAATTCAAACCGGCCGCGCGTCCAGTTGATAGCCCGACTGATAGACTGGATCACCCGAAATTCGGTTCGCTGCTGCATCTCGGCGGGAGCGAGCAATCCCCACTGAGCCATGATGGTCATGGCAGTTCGCGAGTCGCCTCCCGAAAGTCGCCGTACCTCTGCCGCGTGATCACGCGAGATCACACCCATGAGACGGAGCATATCAACCAAATCAGGAGTGGAGGCGCCAGGTTCCTCGAGATCGATGATGTGGCCGTTCTCCAAGAAAACAGCGAGACGTTCTTGGCCTGAAACGACATTGAGGACGCCAGTTTTGCCGCTGAGCGCCAGCATTTTCAGCGCGGCGGATAACCCAAGCGTCTCCAGGTCGCCATCAAGTATTCGCCCCTGTTGTTCCATCGCATCCCCCTGATCCGCTCCCACCTACATTGGTCACAGGACATGAGTCACCAGACAAGCAGCTCTTAGATATCCTGAAAAATAGCCAATATAGCGCACAATGCGGAAGTGTCTTCGGCTCCTTCGACCAACCCAAACCATTGTATCATACTGCGGCAGGTGTTCAAGAGGATATTAGAGGCAGTATCAGACTGTATCAGGAGGAAGATGGTGCGCTCGCATATCCGGTAAGCTCTACGTATCCCACGCCGTCAACCGATCGCGATCCCAGGGCGCCACTGATACGGACCGCACCTTCCCAATAGACGTTGCCTGTCGAAGCCGTGGTCAGAAGTTCCTGATCCAAAAGCTGTGGAGTAAGCGTCAGGCTGAGGTGCTGGCTAGCAATCTCAACACTCCATCCGGACGGATAGACCGCGCCAGTATGCCGGCTAGTCCAGGTGGAAAGTGCGTGGGTCGAGATGTCGGAAGCTCCTATCTGGCTGGAGCCGCCACTGCTGTCAACATAGGTGCCAACTGTAGCTATGGGCTGTTTCTGGCTGTCACGAATAACGTAGAGCATATACTCGGTGTTATTATCGAGCTGGACGCTGTACCAATCCCATCCAGCGCCAAGCAGAGAGACAAAGTTACCCCACTGGTGATCCATCCATGCCTGCCCAGTGACTTCGAGTTTCTGTCCATGGTCGGTCAACGTCCCCATGATCCGCATACGGGTACGGGAATAGTAGTAGGAAAAGCCTGCCGCGCCATAGGTGATCAAACCATTTTGACCTTCGAGGACAACCGGCTTGGTCGCTTTCAACTGGAAGGAAATTGCGTAATTGCTCATATCGGCGGAGAGCTCATCATCCCCATTCAGACCTCGCATGCTCCAGCCTCCGAGCGCAAGGTTAAATCCAACCGTCGAGCCGGGTGGCGGGATCACTGACGCCGGTAGAAAGCCGGCACGTTGGTCAAAATAAAAGGCCCCACCACTGATATCGCTGATGGCGAAGTGAGCCGCGTAGTACGGAGGATACGCGCCACGCAATGTCTGAAAGAAGGTGAGCTCGAAGCCGTATTCATGTGGATCGCCGCTCGCATTCACCGTCTGGAAATGGCCAGTGTAATACCACCACTCCGTCAAATCATGGTGCGGTGCCTCATCCTGAGGAAACTCAATCGGCGGCAAAGGAGCCGCAGTTGGAGTTGCACTGACCTGCTCCATGTGGCCACCAGTCGGAATGGTGCCCGGTAGCCCGCAGCCGGTGAGTAACACCTGCAGGAGAAGTACAAGCAATCCAGCCGCGACCGGCGGCGCCCATTTTACGGAAGAGGCGGTGCGGGCACTAGCTCTCATGAGATACCTCTCAAGGGTGATGCCTGCCTGGTTCTCTCCTCGCCGTCCCCCGGAACAGAAATCTTGCCGCCGCCCTGGTGGTACACATTGGACGGCAGCAGACGATTGAACGGCGCCGGCCACCACCAATTGATGTCACCCAGTAGGCGCATAGTTGCCGGAACCAGCAACCCTCGGACTAAGGTAGCATCAAGGAATACGGCTATCGCCATCCCAACACCCAGCGCCTTAACCAGCACCATATCGGCAGAAGCAAAGGAAAGGCTGACCAGTATTACAATAGCGGCCGCGCTGGTGATGATGCCTCCGCTGCGCTCCATACCCAAAGCGATGCTTCTGACATTGTCTCCGGTCTGCTCGTAGGCCTCGCGAATACGCGAGAGCAAGAAGACCTCGTAATCCATGGAGAGACCAAACAGCGCACAGAACATGAGAATGGGAGAGGAAGCCTCGACATAACCTAGCGGCGTAAAGTTAAGCAGTTGGTGGAAATTGCCTTCCTGGAAAATTAACACCAACGCGCCATAGCTTGCCAGAATCGAAAGTAAATTCATGAGTATAGCCTTGAGTGGCAAGACCAACGAGCGGAATACCACCATCAGCACCAAATATGTCACGATAGCTATTACCAAGAGGGCAAAAGGAAAGGCGTCGTAGAGCGTATCCACGTAGTCGATGATTCCGGCAGTGCTGCCATCCACCAGAACATGCATGGTAGGAGGCGGCGCTGTGCCGCGTATAGCTTCTACTAGTGCCTCGGTACGCGTGTCGAGCATTGGATACTTGCTGGTGACCTGTACCATGGTAATCTGGTCGCCAGCATAAGTGGCTAGCGACTGCTTGATGTACGGGTCGGCGATGTTCTGCGGCTGGCTATACATCAACTGGTATTGCTGCAGGCTAAGACGAGGATCGAGTGAGACTATGCTCATTACGCCTTCTACACGCGGGTCGGCTTGCAGCGTGCGCACGTACCTGTCGAGGAGCACCAGATTTGCGCTGGAAAGTGGACTTCCTTTGGTCTCCACCGCAATGATGATTGGTGCGCTGGCGCTCTGGTCGAAACGCTGCTCCAACAAGTCGTAGGCCTGTCGCGATGCCACGCTGGTCGGGAGAATAGATGCATCGGGAGCGGAGAGCCGTACGCTTAAGAATGGTGCGCCAAGCAGCAACAGGATGCTCAGCACCGGAATCAGAAATGCCAGCGGATGCCGCATGACTGCGGTTGCTAACTGGTGCCAAAAGCCCGATTGGCTCCGCTCCTCGCCGCTAGATTCGTCGCCGGAGGTTTCCCGCTGCCGACGTGGCAGCATCACCGGCAAGGCGTTGATGCGAGTCCCAATAATGCTGAGTAGAGCTGGCAAGAGGGTAACCGCCGCAAGGATGGAGAGTAGTACGGTTATAACTCCCCCAATACCTACCGATCGCAGCATATTTAATGGAAAGAACAAGAGGCCCAGCAACCCGATAGAGACAGTGAGCCCTGAGAAAAATACCGCCCGCCCAGCGGTAGACATCGCAATTCCGACGGCGTCAGTAACCGAATGTCCGCGCTTCAGCTCTTCACGAAAGCGACTGACCATAAAAAGTGAGTAGTCCACCCCGAGCCCGAGACCAAAGAGAGTGGTGATATTGAGCGCAAATATTGAGACTGGAAACACCTGAGCAAGCAGGTACAGCAGAGCCAGGGACACCACCACGCTACATCCCCCAATTGCCGCGGGCAACCCAGCCGCAATCACTGAGCGGAAGACCAGCAATAAGGCAATAATGGCAAAGGGGAAGGCAATCTCTTCAGCGCGCCGCAGATCATCTTCGCTTACGCTCTGAATATCGGCATAGAAGACCGGAGCACCGCCCACCAGCATACGAAGATCGGCCGGCTGGCGCAGTCGGCGCCGAAGATCCGGCAGGACGCTTGGCGCGGAGTCTGGGTCAGCCTTTAGGAGCACCACGGTGTATGCGACATGGCGGTCACGTGAGATTTGAGTCGGGTTGGAGCTAAATGGTATCACACCATCAACCTCGGACCAACTGTTCAGGTTTGCCACCGCGCTCTGCGCTTCGGCGACGAAGCGGGGATTATCAGCGGTCATCGTCTTACTGGAAAACACTACCTGCACATTGGTGAAACTGGTGTTAAGCCCCTTCTGAAGTACATTGATCGCCTGCTGTGACTCCATCGAATTATTGGAGAAGCCCCCTGGAGCCAATACCTCAGCCACACGAGGTGCAAAGGGCAACGCAACCAGCACGGCTAGAGTCCACATACCCACGATCCAGTAACGCCAGCGCACCATCCGTAGGCCCAGCCGCCGAAACATAAATGACCTCCACGAGCTACCCGAGCTACCTGGCATACCCTTACCATAATGGGTACACTCTTTAGGCAGGCCCGTGCAACAGTAGACTCTGCAGTTGTTCCGGGTCGCTGGCTGGCTGCAAAGCGCATGTTTTAGGCTATCTCGGCATGTCACCACCGAAAGATGGTACTCTGGCTGCAGATAATATGTGCTCGGGCATACCTACTTACTCAGAGAGAGAGAGAGAGAGAGAGGGAGCGGCGCCGGTGACTGAGCGCTCATATGCGATCGCCACAAATCGCCAGGCTTACCACGATTACTTCGTGGATGAAACTATCGAGGCGGGCATTGTACTGACGGGTACTGAGGTCAAATCGATACGCGAAGGCAAAGTGAATCTGCGCGGAGCCTACGCGCACGTAAAGAATGGCGAAGTGTGGTTGGAAAATGTACACATAGCTGAATATGAGCAGGGAACCTACATGAACCATGCTCCGCTTCGCGATCGCAAGCTGCTGCTGCACCGTCGTGAGATTGATCGGCTGCTGATGCGAACACAGGCTAAGGGAGAGACTCTAGTCCCGCTCAAGCTGTACTTCAAGGACAATCAGGTGAAGGTCGAGCTTGGCCTCTGCCGTGGTAAGAAACTCTACGACAAGCGCGAGGCCATAGCCGAACGTGAAACCCAGCGCGAACTGGCTCGAGTCACCAAGCAGCGTCTGCGCTAGGATTGCGTATAATCCTGGGTTGGGTCACAGACAGTGAGATGCTCAGGAGGATTGTTTGGCGGACAACTTGTGCCAGACGTCCAGCAAGGCCAGTTCACGCGGCCGTCTGAGACCAGCCTGCCACTGGTAGTCAGCCGGACGCTTTATCTCCCAGGTGAGCGTATCGCGTACCGTTTGCTCCAGTGGGCGAAAAACCAGACCCGCAGCAATAGCTTTGTGGCAATTGACGGCCAGAAAGCTCGCAAAACTCAGGTCGCTTGGTGGTACCCAGAGAGGTAGATCGGTCCAGGCGCTGACCCCCTGCTGGTTTAGAAACTGCTCGTTAGCCCAGGTAAACCGCGCATCGCTCTCCGAGACACGCTGGCAGACATCAAGCAATTCGCCCATACTTAGCGGGGTGGCTGGTCCAGTAGCATTGTATGTTCCAGCTTGTCGCCGCTCAGCCATTTCCAGCATCCAGGCGGCAAGGTCGCGCGCATCTATAAATTGTACCGATGCTTCGGGCGGCCCTGGCGCCAAGATTTCGCTACCTTCCGCAACCCGATGCGGCCAATATGTAAAGCGGTCGGTCGGATCGTAGGGGCCGACGATCAGTCCAGGACGTATAACCAGCGTTCGTCCAGGCATTGACTGGTTGGCCGCCTGCTCGCAGAGCGCCTTGTGACCGCCATAGTTTTCGTCTTTGGTATCTTCGGTCGTTGGGTCTGCCAGTACGGCCAACGGCATGCTCTCATCTATGGGCCTGCTGAAGTCGGCATAGGCGGAGATGCTGGAGACATACGTGTAGTGCTCCACACTATCTGCCAGCAGCTGCGCGGATTCCCGCACCTGACGCGGAAGCTGGCCACTGGTGTCAATCACCACATCCCAGCTTCTGGCCGATAGCGCCGACAAGTTTTCGTTGCGATCACCCCGCAATTTCTCCGTCTCCGGGTAGAGATCAGGATTATCCCGGCCGCGATTGAAAAGTGTTACCTCATGGTTACGAGATAGTGCCGCTTCGACTACGTGGCGGCCAAGGAAGATCGAACCCCCCAGAACCAGAACCCGCAAGTGCTCGCTCCCTTCATTCAGCGGCAGACTCTCCGCGACTCTTCCAGTCCTCGAGGGTCAGCACCTCATCCACTATGCCATAATCCTTGGCGGCCTCAGCGCTCATAAAAAAGTCACGCTCGGTGTCTTGCCGTACACGTTCGAGTGATTGGCCCGTATGGAGGGCGATGATGTTGTTCATGACGTCGCGGGTGTGCAGCAATTCGCGCGCGTGTATGTCGATGTCGGTTACCTGCCCACCAATTCCGCCGCCGGAGAGTAAAGGTTGGTGCAGGTGGATGCGAGCATGAGGTAAGGCAAAACGACGTCCTGGGTCGCCCGCCATGAGTAGAATTGTACCAAAGCTGGCCGCCTGCCCAACGCAAGTGGTGACCATCGGGCAATGCAAGGTGCGCATGGTATCGTAGATGGCAAGGCCGGCGGTAATCACGCCACCTGGAGAATTGATGTACATATTGATGGGACGATTGGCACTTTCGCTGGCCAGAAAGAGCAATTCAGCAACCACAAGACTCGAAAGTTGATCTTCGATGGGGCCGCTTACTAGGACGATACGTTCGCGCAGCAGTCGAGAAAACAAGTCGTACGCCCGCTCTCCACGGGTGCTTGACTCTATAATGGTAGGGATAACTAGGCTGGCATTGTGGGCCGGCAAGTAGCTTTCAGACATAGTAGATAACCTCCTTAGCTTAGGCGTAACGCACAAAATAATAGGTAATTCGGGTGACCCGCTCGCCCCCAGGAATCCCTATAATGCCGGCGAGCAGCCAACCGTCTTGACCCAACTGATTGAGGCGAGCTTCATCAAGCGGAGGCTCTTCGCGGGGATCGAGAGTAACGGTGTGATACTCCCATTTCGGCTGCGCGCCAGCCTCGAAGACAATTGGAAGGGGGAGCATCATAGGTTGCCTGTTGAAAGGATCTTGATTGAAGTTGTGAAACGCTCCTGGAGTAAGGTACGGCATAGATGGATACACTCCTTCTGCTAAACGGTTCTCAAGCGGCCTCGTTGGCCACTGGTCCAGCCGCGTGCCGGTGATACCTTGAACAGTACCGCGCCTTGCGCTAGAATTGAAGGCAAAAGTAATGCTGATGGCATACCGATCCCACCGGATATGCTCTCAGCATGTGTCCCCCAAGCTGCCCGGACAGTCGTATGAAAATTCTGAAGTAACTGGGACATCGCAGCAGCGAAGATCCCGTTATGGGAGATGGAGAAAGCTGAAATGCAGGACTTACAGCTGACAATGGGCAAGGTGATCCGGCGCGAGCGACGTGGGCGTAAGATGACCCGGAGAGTGCTAGCAGAGCGTTCGGCTATCTCGGTGGTTTACCTGGGTGAGATCGAGCGTGGACAGAAGTATCCCTCGGCGTTGGTCCTGGAAAGGCTGGCCAAGGCGCTTGATCTTGACATTCCCGATCTCTTGGAATGTATGGCTGAAGAGATGCGTGGCGTGCCTGTGCCCAGGATGGCCATTGGTTTTTTGCTGCCTGAAGCGCAGCCAGCAGCCTCACGCACGACGCCTACCGGGAAAGTCATCAGCATGCTGGTGGCCTGACATCAGGCAGTTAGATTAGGTAGCCAAGGAACCTCCTAATGCGGAGAACGATGTGCGCGGCGCCTTTACCGCGGGTATTCCCTCGCGTGACTACAGGACTAGTCGTACTGGTCATGATGGCTTCACTGCTGGCCTGCGCCCCGTCTGTCGCTGTCTACAGCTCGCGTCCTACAGCAACCGCGACCCCAGCCTTCACGTCGGTGCCAACCAATCGTTATGTGGACGCCAAGCTGGGCTTCAGCATTGAGCTTCCCGGCGTGGGCTGGAGTGCCAGCCCGGAACCCGGGCTACAGGATGCACCACACATCTCCGCGGTCACTCTACTTGGCGACGAGCAGACTAGCCACCAGCAAGTCGTGATAGGCGTCTTCGAGAGTAGCGCTATGCCGGCGGCCTTTGCCGTGCGCGGCACGGCAACGACTCACATCGGCCCTTATCCTGCCTTTGCCGATGACCGGATGCAGGGGCTCGCGCGTGATCCTTGCCTGGTGCGCATTTTCCTGGCGCATGACGACTACGTTATGGCGACATGGTGCTCCGCCGACGCCGCAGCTCATACCACTGAGTTCGAGCAGTTGCTCGCCACGTACCTACCAGCTGCTCCTGGCTTTGTTTCCGATCCACAGCCGGCACCAGCGCCGGAGGACTGCGATGCGGTTAAGGCAACGCTCGGCTATAATAGCGGCGCAACCGGGTGGGGCTCTATCCTTGCCACTCCCACGCGGCTGGCTCCAGCAGGTGGCTGGTACAGCTGTCGCCAGCCACCTATATATGCAGCAATACTGGCTCCACTGATCTCTACCTCTTTCAGTGCACCGAATTGGTCAATCGCTTTCTCTATGAGCAATGGGCATTGCCTCACATACCAGGCAACGCCGCACGCTACTTCGACTACTACCAGAATGGGCAGCTGCATCCCGGTGTCATACGCGATTTGCCTGCCGGCACATATCAGCTGTCCAGCGACGCCAGCCAGAGCAGCAGCTCATTTGCTCCTCAGGTAGGTGACTTGTTGGTCTTTCAGGATGTGAACGACCCCAGCGCCGGCTGGACCTCCGGCCTGACTGACTCGCCTGGCCACATCGCTATCATCACCGGCACCGATGCAACTCATGTATATGTAGCTCAGGAAAATTACAACGATACGCAATATTTCCTGGCCCTACCGCTCACCAAGGTAGCTGACGGCTGGCACATCACCGACCTGAGCGGCCTCCCTAACCGTATCGTGCGCGGTTGGATTCGCCTCACCCCCGATGTGTAACCAGAACACAACCTTTCCTCAGCTTGCCTGGAAATCTATCGTTCCCTTCCCTGCCCCCCACCTAATCACCATTGGGCGTAATCACCACTCGGCACAGTGACAGAGCACCTAGGTCAAGACTACCCTCGCTGGCACCAGTCTCTAGTGTCAGCATAAGTACCTGGCTCTGCATTACTCCGGCCAGGCGACGCGCTTCCAAATTCTGCGCCTCAATCTATCTATCCAGTTAGAGCGCTTTGTCCTCTCCGCCATTGGTAGATCTGTCTCCTGTGAGCGCTTTCTCTTCTTCTTACCCCTGCGCTTGTCCGGGGCAGTAGCCTCGGGTAGGTCCGCCTCCGAGGATCCACCGGCATGAGCGTCAACTTGCCCGCTGCCATAGTCGCTTCCGGGCTCTGGTGAAACTGGTGTATCAGTCAAGGTAAGAGTGCGTAGAACGGGCTCAAGATCTTCGATACTGGTACCCCGTAGTTCGGTGGTATCGGACGCTGCGACTGGCTGGACCGCGGTTGGCGGCAGGGGTGACACCGGCGGTGCAGCCGGTGCGGACGGCAAAATGTTGGAGCGGAATACCGGCGGAATCAGCGCCGAACCAGGAGCGGGGCTGATTCCGCCAGCTTCTCCCGTCTCTTCTCGGCGTTCCGCCTCTAGGGAAGGCGACGATGCAACGGTTGGATCGCCCAGTTGCCTGCTCGCCGGGCTCTCGATTGGCTCGTGCTTGATCTGTGAGATTAATTCGTCAAGCGTTCCCAGCCTTGGTGCAACCTCTAGCGCGCGGCGCAACTGAGTAATGGCTTCGTCCAGCAATCCATGCTGATAGAGTGCGCTGGCATACGCGATATAGACACTGGCTTCGTCAGGCGCCAAATCAATGCAATGAGCGTACTCTGCCAGAGCTTCGTCTGTGCGTCCCAGCTCGTCCAAGAGCGCCGCCAGGGTGAGCCGCGATTGAATTGCACCTGGCCGCAACACCAATGCCTCGAGCAGCCATTCTTCGGCGGCTTCGTATTCCCCCCACTCCCGAAGGGTTTCGGCATAGTAGTGCAAAGTCCGCGTGCTACGCGGATTGAGTGCATAGGCACGCTCGAAAGTAGCTCGCGCCTCGTCTCGGTGGCCCAGAGCTGCATGTACGATTGCCAGTTCGAGCTCAGCCTCGGCATCATTGGGCGCAAGTCTAACCGCATGCAAGAAGTGGCTCAAGGACTCTTCCCAGCGTTCCTGGCGAGCCAGGAAGCGAGCGTAGCCGAGTCGTGGTATGGCATTCTCCGGCTCCAGCGCCAGCGCGCGCCGGTAGTGATCCTCGGCCTCCTCCTCACGACCAGTATCTGAAAGCAAGATACCAAAGTGAAAGTGGGTCTCCCAGTCATCAGAATTTACTGCCAGCGCGCGGCGGTAATAGTCTTCCGCCTCTCCAGTGCGCAATTCGCTATCGAGCAGATTGGCGAGCCCGATGAGCGCATCGATATATCCCGGTTGTTCCGCAAGCACGAGGCGATAAGCTTGCTCAGCTTCCTCCGTGCGATCCAGCACGCTCAGGAGGTCAGCTTCGATCATCTTGACTCTCAGGTCGTCCGGACGGCGGGCACGCGCACGGCGCAACGCACCGAGCGCTTCGTCCGAGCGACCCATTCGATGCAGCAGCAATCCAAAATTGATGAGAGTGACATCGTCGCCCGGCTCGTGCTCCAGAGCTCGACGGTACAGTCGTTCAGCCTCATCCGGCTGACCCTGGCGTGCCAGGACATTCGCAAGGTTTACCAGCACGCTGGTATCCTCGGGATGACGTATCAATGCCTCGCGGAAAAACGCTTCAGCTCCGGCCGAGTCCTGATCCGCGGCCTGCGCATAGAGTTCGGCGGCAGCCTGGGGCTGGCCACGTAACTCCAATAGCTGCGCAAGCTCCATCAATGGCGCGGCGGAATTCGGCGCTCGGAGGATGGACTGCCGGAGCTCGCGTTCGGCTTCTTGCCATCGCTCCTGCACCTCCAGAAGTTGTGCATATTCGATGCGTAATGCGGCAGACTCCGGGCTGAGCTGTATAGCGCGCTGAAACTGCGCTTCGGCCTCGGCCAGTCTGCCGGCATCGCTGAGGACCTTGGCAAATGAGCCAACCAGCTCCATCACGTCGGGCTGCAGCCTCACCGACACCTCCAGCTCAGCTGCTGCAAGATCGGGTTTTCCCTGGCGGGCAAGATTCAAGCCATAAGCCAGGCGCGCCCCAGCATCGTTAGGTAGTGCCTCTGCTGCCTGGCGAAGCAGCGCCTCCGCCTCTTCATAGCGCTCTCGCTTTTCCAACGTGTTTCCCAGTGCCAGTGCAATGTGCGCATCTGCTGGATTCAAGCTTTGTGCCATGCGCAGCAGCGCTTCTGCCTCGTCAATCCAGCCCATGCGGCTCCGTACCCCGGCCAGTTGCAATAGCAGCAGGGGCGAGTCCGGCTCGATGCCCACAGCCTGACGTAGCAGTCGCTCCGCATCTAACGGCTTGCCCCGTTCGAGCCGTACCAGCGCGAGTCGCGCGAGCGCCGAACTCTGGCTGCTAGAATCACGCTGCTCCGTCGCCAAGTCGAGGGCCCGCTGAAATTGCAGCTCGGCCCCTTCGAGATGATGTTGCTTAAGGAGCTTAAGTCCCCAGGCCAGATTGACCTCGGGCTGATCGGGGGCCATCTCACGGGCACGGGTGAATAGCTCGAGCGCTTCATCGGTCTGATTGGCTTCGTCGAGTAGTTGTGCCAGCATTACCAGGGCCATCGGACTCACGGGCAAGCGGCGAAGCGCCTCGCGGCGAACCTCAATGGCTTCTCCCAGGCGCTGCTCCTCTCGGCGCAGCGCCACCAGACGAGAACGTGCCAGCTCGTCATTTGGATCCAGTTCCAGAGCCCGACGCAGCACACCTTCGGCACGTGCATGCTGTCCAAGCTCAAGGAGCGCAGTACCGAGAAGCCGGGCAATTTGAGCATTCTCTGGATAGCGCTCTATCGCATGTCGTAATAAGGGCTCAGCTTCGTTCCAGCGACGCTCATTCATGTAGAGCACTGCAAGATTGACCAGCGCCGGCATCTGGTCGGGCTCGTGCTGCAACATCCATTGAAAGTAGGCTTCAGCACGCGTGGGATCCTTGGCACAGGCTTCTCGAAAGAGCCGCTCAGCTTCAGTATGCGCCCCTTGCTCGTCAAGGACCGCGCAGAGTTGCATCAGCGCAATGCTATCTCCCGGGTCTAGCTCGATCGCCATCCGCAGCTCCGCTTCCGCGCTGGTAAGATCACGCCGGCGCGCCAGCAGTACTCCAAATTGGCGGTGTACTCGGGCATTCTTATCGTCTAGCGCAAGGGCACGGCGCAGTAATTTGCCCGCTTCAACCAATTCGTCTTGGTCCATGTCCACGATAGCCAGAGTCAACAACATCGACGGGTCATCAGGGTTGAGTTCACATGCCTGCCGCAATTGGGCGGTAGCATCCTCTTGCTCACCCTCACGTACCAGCAACACGCCATAATTGTAATGAGCGGTAACGCTGTTGGGATTGAGCTCTATGGCTCGTTCGTAGTGGCGACGCGCCTCCTGGCGTTGTCGCTGGTCATCGAGAATATTGGCCAACAGAACATGAGCATCAGCATTCTCTGGCGCCAACTGCAGCAATTCCTCTACTAGCGAGCGGGCGCCAACAAGATCGCTTCGACGAGCCTGAACCCGTGCCAGGGCAGTGAGCGCCTCGATGTTACCTGGATTATTCTCTAATACCGCCTGCAGACAACGTTCCGCTTCTATAGGGTTGAATTCGACGACAGTGTCGGCCAGAGCAAACAGCGCATCGCCATCGTGTATGCGTTCTAGCTCAGTTCGGAGCGCACTTACCAACCAGGTGCTGTCACCGAGGAAGAGTTCCTGTATCTCTGCCAGTCTCTTTTGCCTGGTATGCACCGGACGCGATGTGCCACCCGCCTCTGGCAAGGTTGCAGACGCTGGCTCCAGCCACTCGCTCTCACCATTGCCGCGCCGTCTATAGCTGCCGCTATCCTCAAGTTGCCAGGCACCACGATACCAATCGTCCAGCGTAAGTGACGTCCCGAAAGCACGAGCTGCTGCTAGCACGCGCGGGCGAGAAAACGGCGAGATGCCAGCCGCTTCCAGCAGGCGAAGAGCCGCTTGAACCTGCTGAAGTGACAGATTCTGGGCGCCTTCTGGCAATTCAACCGGCTGCCGCATCTGGAACCTCCACGCGCTCACACTCACCCCCGCAGCGTCGGCTGCTGCCTATAGGGATCTGAGCTTGACCAGTCTGCCTATTCTAATCGCCCAGACCTACCGACAGCAAGTGGTTGCAGCAAGCCGCGCATTGCAGGGCAGAGCTAAAACCGCTTGGGCAGCTGTCGCCCGGCGAGGCGTGTTGGCGCTTGGCTTGGAGGCGGGGCAGAATCTTCCGCTGCCGCATCGGGAGCGTGATGTGGCGATTTGGTTTCTGCCCACGCGCTGTAGCCTCCGTCGTAGCACGTCACCTGGCCGTCGTGTACCTCTATGATACGGTCGGCAATGCGGTCAAGGAAGTACCGGTCGTGTGAGATCACCACTACCGTCCCCATATAGTCCTCCAGCGCATCTTCAAGTGCCTCAGCGGAGTCGATATCAAGATGATTGGTCGGTTCATCCAGTGCGAGAAAGTTGGCGTTGCCAAGCATTAGGAGAAGGAGCGCCAGCCGGCTCCGCTCACCGCCGCTCAGGGTACGGATGGGCTCCCGAACTTGCTGGTAGGAAAAGAGAAATTTGCCAAGCAGGGCGACGGCCTGGTTCTCGTAATACGGTCGAGCGGCGCGCACCAGCTCAATTGGAGTCGCACCGAGATCCAGCGTCTCATGTCCCTGAGCGAAATAGCCGGTTTCGATGCTCGGGCCAACCCACCGCTCGCCATCAACCGGCTGCAACTCACCAGTCAATAGCTTGCAGAGGACACTCTTACCGGCGCCATTGGCGCCAACGATCCCGACTCGCTCGCCCCGGCGCAGCAACAGGTTGACGTCCAGTAGGACCAGCCGGTCGTCAAATGCTGCGCTAACATCACGTAACTCAATTACCTTGTGACCTCCCCGTGTCGCACTGTGCAATTGCAGCGCCATTTTGCGGCGCCCAAGCACCGGCCGTTCCACCTTCTCCATGGCATCTATTTGACGCTGTTTGTTACGCGCCTGCTTGATGTGCCGTTCGTTTGCTACCCAACTCGCCCATAGCTTGAAGCGCGCAATAGCCTCTTCCAGTCGATCGATCTCCTTTTGTTGCGCAACATAAAGTTCCTTCTGGCGCAGCAAAGCTACCTGGCGTGCCAGAGTATAGGCGGAGTAGTTACCAGGCCACATTTTAATCTTACCGCCGTCCAGTTCGGCGATCTGGTTGACCGTCTCATCCAGCAGATAACGATCATGAGAGACAATAATCACTGCACCATCGAACTCCTGGATGAGCGCTTCCAGCTGCTGGCGGTGTGACAAGTCGAGATGGGTCTCGGGCTCATCCAGCAGCAAGAGCTCCGGACGCTGCACCAGGCAAGCCGCAAGCGCCACCAGCTTACGCTGCCCGCCACTAAGCTCCGCCATTGACTGGGTCATGGCGGTGCCGTCGAATCCAAGCGCGCGCAGGTGGTTGCGGGCCTCGCCCAGAAAACCAGGTCCGCCCAGCTCGTCAAAGCGGGCCAGAAGCTGTTCCTGGCGCACGAGCACCCGCTCCATATGCACCATATCGGCTATAACCTCCGGGTCTGCCAGCTCGATTTCACAGGTGTGTAACTGTTCTTCAATCTTCGCCAGGTCAGTGCGTGCCGATTGCAGCAGTTCCAGCGGAGTCTCCTGTCCGCCCACAATGTGCTGAGGCAGATAGGCGGCACGAAGACCTTTGCGCTTCGAAAACTCGCCTGCCTGTACATCTTCAAGTCCCGCGATGATGCGCAGCAAGGTAGATTTGCCGGCGCCATTGGGACCAACTAGACCAATACGCCCTTGCTCCTGCACGGCAAAATCGAGTTCATGCAGGATGCGCCTTCCGCCATAAAACTTGGTTACTCCATGAATGTTGACCAGTAGCATCATTTGCTCTCCTATTTTCTACAGTTGTTCTCTGGAGTAAGAGCGCAGTGGATTAGCACAGAGGTGCAGCGTACTCTCGCGGCACTTCGGGGGAAACTAGGGCAGTCTACGTGTAGCAACCCAAAGAGCAGCGGCCGCGACCCCTGTACTGGCCACGACCGCTGCTCTTACGTGCGTCTTGTTGGACTGCTAAAGCCTTACACCAAGCGAGCTGAGTTCTGGGCACAGTACGGCATAAAACACAGCTATATCGCTGCCTTTAATAGTGCCATTGCTGCACTGAAAGCCCACTGGATACATGAATTCTTGCTCCCCTTGGGGATAAGAGGCGGAGAAACACTTCTGCCGCCAACATTACGGCGCAAGCGTACCACGCCAGCGCCGTGGAGGTCAAGCCAAGCCATCTGGCGCAGCCGTCTCGCCTGGATTCTTGAGGTGTGTAGCTATTTCTCGGCGCGCTGCTTCTTGTATTCGTCGATGATTTGCTGCTGAATGTGAGCAGGCACCTCCTCGTAGCCGGAAAGCTCCATCGAGAACGTGCCTCTGCCCTGAGTGATAGAGCGCAGATCGGTGGCGTAATGCAACATCTCCGCCATAGGGACTTGAGCGGTAATGCGCTGCTGGCCATCGCCGATCGACTCCATCCCCAGGATACGCGCACGCTTGGTATTTAGATCTGAGTTTACATCGCCCATATTGGCTTCCGGCACTTCGATCACCGCTGTCATAATCGGCTCCAGCAGGGCTGGGGTGGCCAACGCGACGGCTTCTTTCATACCGATGTGTGCGGCGGTCTCAAATGCTTGGGAGGATGAGTCCACTGGGTGATATTTGCCATCGACCAGCGCAACCCGTATGTGTACCACGGGGCAGCCGGCAATGAAACCCTGCTTGAGCGATTCTGCTACCCCTTTCTCAACACCGGGAACGTATTCCTTCGGCACCACACCGCCAACGATCTTGTTTTCAAATACATAGGTTTCATCACTGCCCACTAGAGGCTCAATCTCCAGCCAGATGTCCGCGAATTGACCGTGCCCTCCACTCTGTTTCTTGTGCCGTCCCTCGGCCCGTGCTTTCTTCTTTATTGTCTCACGGTAGGGCACCTTGCGATCGTGCTTGATGACGTCGACCCCATAGCGCCGCTGCATACGCTCAAGTGCGATATCGATATGCGATTCACCCATGCCGGAAAGCAGTGTTTCAGCGGTTTCGGGATCGCGTGCCACGATTAGAGTGGGATCTTCTTCGGTTAGTCGCGAGAGCGCGGTACCCATCTTATCCAGATCGCTCTGGGTCTTCGCCGTCACTGAGGCGGTAAAGATTGGCTTCGGCAGATTGATCGGAGGCAAAACGTGTGAGTCTTTGGCTCCCAGCGTGTCGCCCGTGTGGGTACCGCTGAGTTTGACCACCGCGCCAATATCGCCGGTCGGCACCTCGGCCACGCTCTCCTGTGCCTTGCCGCGCATCGAGTAGAGTTGCCCCAGCCGCTCGTCCGCATTGCTGCTAAGATTGATGACATGACTGTCGGACTTGAGGCTGCCGCTGTAGGTACGGAAAAAGGTCTGCTGTCCTTTCTGCGGATCCACGACCGTCTTAAAGACAAAAGCAGTCGCTCCCGCGGTACCCGTAGGGCTTCGGACTGCCGCGCTGGGCAGGTAATCGGTGATAGCATCGAGCAGCGTCTGGATGCCGATGTTTAGCGCGCAAGATCCTGCCAGTACTGGTACCAGCGAATTCGCAGCCACGGCCTTCTTGATGGCCTGGCGCAGCTCATCCTCTGCGATCTCTTCTCCTTCAAGGTACTTTGCCATGAGCTCATCATCGCTTTCGATGGCACGTTCGACCAGCTGTTCCCGATATCCAGCGGCGGTTGCCGCGAGACTTTGCGGCATATCAATGGGAACAACTTTGGTTCCCGAGAAGCTGAAGGCTTTGCCGGAAACCAGGTCCACTACTCCCGATAATGCACTCTGCTCGCCGATTGGCATCGAGAGTGGAGCGATGGAGCTACCAAAGTGGGATCTTAGGGACGCAAGCGCCTTCTCATAGCTGGTATTGTCCCGGTCCAGCTTGTTTATGAAAACCAGACGAGGCAAATGGTCCTGGTTGGCATACTTCCAGACTAACTCAGTGCCGATCTCGGCTCCTTTGTCGGCGGAGACCACGACAACAGCGGCATCCGCGACCCGAAGAGCGGCCCTAACCTCGCCCACGAAATCGGCATAGCCAGGAGTGTCGAGGAAATTAATCTTGTTATGTCGCCATTCAGTAGGAATGACTGCCAGATTGATAGACATGTGGTGCTTGATCTCATCAGGGTCGGAGTCTGATGCAGACGTTCCCTCGTCGACTTTGCCGATGCGGTTTGCTGCGCCACTGTCATAGAGCGCCGCATCCACTAGCGAGGTCTTTCCGGAGCCGCCATGAGAGATGAGGACAACATTGCGAATCTGCTCCGCGAGATAGACGTTCATAAGGGAGCTGCTCCTTTCTTGCAATCGTTTAGCTAGCTGTATCCAGACGGCAACCGAGCTTTAACCAGCGAATTCGCTGGGGTCGTCCAGGTGTGGCGTGAGATGCACTCCGGGTAGTGGAAATCGTGTCGCCAATGCTGTTGCTTGCTCGGCTATGCGTCTTACACCGTCGGGATCACCACGCAGGGCGATGGCGGTGTGAATCAATTCGGCAAGCTCATCCATTTGTGGAGAGCCGAAACCGCGTGTGGTAACTGCCGGAGTGCCTAACCGAACACCACTGGTTCGCACCGGCGGCTCCGGATCAAAAGGTATGCTATTCTTGTTTACCGTAATATGCACGGCGCCCAGAGCGTCTTCCGCCTCGCGACCAGTTACGCCTAGAGGGCGGACGTCGACAAGCATGAGATGGTTATCGGTACCGCCCGAAACCAGACGGAAGCCCTTCCCCTGTAGTCCTCTGGCCAGCGCCTGCGCATTGTCTATGACACGCTGCTGATACAGGCGAAAATCTGGGCTGGCTGCCTCTTTAAAGGCCACTGCCTTGGCGGCGATAGTGTTCATCAATGGGCCGCCCTGAGTCCCTGGGAAAACTCCCTTGTCAATCTTTCCGGCAAGTTCAGCGGTACAGAGGATGATAGCGCCACGGGGACCACGAAGTGTCTTATGGGTAGTTGTCGTCACAACCTGACAGTAGGGCACTGGGCTGGGATAGAGGCCAGCTACCACCAAACCGGCTACATGCGCAATGTCGGCCATGAGCAATGAGCCGACGTCATCGGCAATCTGGCGGAAGCGGGCAAAATCCAGTCTACGCGGATAGGCGGAGAAACCAGCAACTATCAGCTTTGGGTGATGCTCCTCCGCCAATCGCTGTAACTCATCATAATCGATGACCTCCGTTTCGCGATTGACACCGTACGGGATGAAATTATAGAGCTTACCCGAAAAGTTGACTTTGGAGCCGTGAGTTAGGTGCCCACCTTGATCCAGTGCCATGCCCAGCACGGTATCGCCTGGCTGTAAAAAGGCTAGGTAGACGGCAGCATTGGCCTGCGCACCAGAGTGTGGCTGGACGTTGGCATGCTCGGCGCCAAAGAGCCGCTTGGCACGCTCGATGGCTACCTCTTCCGCCTGGTCCACGAACTCACAGCCACCATAGTATCGCTTACCCGGCAGTCCCTCAGCGTACTTGTTGGTCATCACATTCGCCATGGTCTCGGCGACCGCACTGCTCACGTAGTTCTCGGAAGCAATGAGCTCTATGCCCGTGAATTGACGCAGTTCTTCCCGCTTGATGATTTCGGCGATTTCTGGGTCGGTAGCTTCGAGATGACGCATGTCCATAGAATCCATAGAGTCGCGCTGCCTTTCAAAAAGCGCTTTGCACATGCCAAGTCGCAGATGTCGTGTAGCTCGCCACGTACCTGATCTGCTTCCGCTGTATGCCACTTTCCGGAGAGACTCTGTCTCTCCGGAAACATATAGGGAGCAATCACAGCAATGGCCAGGGTGCCGCTGGTGGCTAGTAGTATATCATCGCTGTGCGAGTGGCTGGTGAAAGCAATCCTACAGCCAGGTATCGCCTAGGAGGATCCGGCATTGCTGGCAGCAATGAGGGGCAAAATAAAGATGACAAGGAACACTATCCCGAGTAGCACTACATTCCACGCGAGCCCTATATAGCCAATTATGATCCCAGCGTTGGCCAGACCCAACCCCTCTTCGGTTGTGCTTGCTTGCCTGATTTGGCTCCGAGCGACATGGCCAAAGATGACGCCGAGAACCGAACCTATTAGGCCAAGTAGAATAAACCCGCCAATTGACAGAATCAGGCTCGCGATGGCAAATCCATTGGTTGAGGGCGCTACTGGACCTGGATAGTAGGGGTAGCCCGCCCCAAACTGCTGTGGTGGATAGGCTGGGTAGTATGGCGGTGGCGGAGAGGGAGGATATGGCACCTGCCCACGATCTGGAGAAGAGTGCCCAAACGGCTGATTTCCTTCGGAATTGGAGTCCATCGGATTGCCCCCCATCATAAACTGTTCGCACCGGACACTTATCCCCTTTACGGGATAGAGAGGAAAGCGCCTCTCGTTACAAAACTGAACCGCAGGCGCTGCTGCCCAACAAGAGTCTGTGAAATATTAGACACCAGTACACATCATACGCCGATTTTCGGTATGGAGTTGCAGGAAGTGACCGCCCACGGTAGGAAAGGATAGGACTGCCGGTGGACTGGCCCCGTATGCGCGGTATAATGGGTACGTGCTTGCCAAACGCCTACGCTGGATAGCGGTTTGATCGTTGCGCCATTCTATACTCTCTATGCTTTGTGAAAGGCTATGGTGATATGCAGGTTCGGCAGCTAGGCTCCTACGAGCTTATTCGGCGGCTGGGTGAAGGAGGTATGGCACGCGTCTATCTGGCGCGCGATGTACGTCTTGGCCGGGAAGTAGCTCTTAAAGTCCTGGAGCCGCAACTGGCTGAACGGCCCGGTTTTCGTGAGCGCTTTTTGAGAGAAGCGCGAGTTGCGGCCTCGCTGGACCATCCACATATCGTGCCGCTTTACGACTTTGGCGAATCAGACTCGCTACTCTATCTGGTCATGCCCTATGTCAGCGGCGGCAGTTTGCAGGATGTACTTAAGCGCGCTCCACTTCCGATTGGAGAAGCGGTAGCTTACGGGTCACAGATCGCCGATGCGCTGGACTATGCCCACCAGCGTAAGGTGATCCACCGGGACGTGAAGCCGGCCAACATGCTCCTACATGCTGATGGTCGCTTGATGCTTTCAGACTTCGGCTTGGCCAAGATCCTGGATAGGTCCCGCCCCAACGTTTCACGAGGACATCCTGACGCTGGAACACCGGAATACATGGCGCCGGAACAGATCGAAGGCCATACCGACGAACGCTCAGATGTCTATGCCCTTGGGGTAGTGCTCTACCTCTTGCTCACCGGCCACCTGCCCTTTACCGGCTCGACATCGAGCGCGGTAATGGACGGGCATTTGTATCAGTTGCCTACGGGGCCACGCCATCTCAACCCAGTGGTGACTCCAGCCGTCCAGGCAGTGGTATTGCGGGCTCTAGCCAAGCATCCTGACGATCGCTATCAGCGAGCAGGTGATCTGAGCGCAGCACTTCTGGCGGCGTTGGTATCCGGCGACGCCGAGCCACTCCCCTTTTCGCTTGAGAGCGACGAGCGAAGCGCTGCCGGCTCGCTACCTACACCGCAGATCTCTATTACCCCACATCTGGTGACCAGACCGCATTCTCCGCCTGCTCCCTTGCCCTGGGAAATCCCTGATTGGGAGGCGGCGGCACCTGGGCATTCAGGAGTGTCTGCAAGTCCAATCAGTGGTATCCTCAACACCAACGACCCGCTAAGTGACCTTCCCAGTCAAGGACTGGGGAGAATCTCTCCAGGCATACCGGCGGGTACGGCGGCTTTGGGAACTTCAGCGTCACCATTGGTTTCGGAGGCGACGTACGGTCGCTCGCTGTTACCAGCTTCGGGTCGCCTTTCCATTCCTGAGACCTCGGCAACTCCAGTACAATTATCCGGGCCTCTCAAGAGTATCTCTCGTGTGAGCAGACCATACCCGGTGGCTCCCTCGCGGGCGATGTCAACCGCATCCTCACCTCCGGCCCGCAGACGGATGTGGCCTAAAATCTGGCTATGGATGATCATTGCCCTGATGCTGGCGTTGCTTGTCCTGACTATACTGCTCCGCCTCCGTCCGTTCTCTTTCGCGTGAGAAAACTGGTCTGCGACTTGACGAAAGTCGGATGGCCTCATACAATGTGCCCCAGGCCGGTCGCTTCTCTCGGGCCTTGCGGGACAGGGTACACAAAGTAGGATTCTAGAGCATGCTAGCCACCAGGCGGAGCCAACGCCGCATTCGACTCAAAGGTACCCTAGAATTTGGGGCGCACGCCTGTCGTCTCGCGGCGGCGGCACTGCTTGCCCTTGTGGCATTTGCCCTCCTCCTGTTGGCCGACGCCAGTGGCACCGTGCCGCCTTCACTGTCTCCAGTGCATGCAGTGGCAGTCCATGCCCAGCCTAAGGTTATGCCAACCGATACACCAACGGCTACCTCAACTGCCACCCCAACCAAAACTGCCACCCCAACCAAAACTGCCACCCCAACCAACACAGTTGCCGTGACACCGCCAAGCATCACCGTAGTAAGTCCAGCAAGCGGTACTGGACCGGTAGGCGCGCATGTAACCATAGTAGGCTCTAACTTCACCAGCGCCAGCACGCACGTATTCGGATCTTCAAAGTCTGACTGTTCACAGTCGGATGGAACGCTCACGACGGTCAACGCGAGCGGTGGAAGTGTCAGCGCAACGTTTATCTGGCCGGTTTCCTTCGCTGTAGGCACGTACTATATCTGTGCCGACGGCATGACCGATTCCAGCGCCTCCTATCAGGTCCTCACGTCACTACCGCCTACCCTGAGTCTGTCGACGTTATCGGTAGAGGTTGGCCAGCCGCTCCACATACAAGGCAGCAACTTTGTTGGTCTACCCGCGGGCGCCGCGGTCTCCCTGACCGAAAGTGCCGCAGAGGCTAGCGGGGCAGGAACACTACAAACGTTGCCGGTCAATGGTGTCATTGACAGCAACGGTAGCTTTAGCGTGACCTGGACAGTGCAGGCCCCCCAAACTGGTGCGGCCACGATCAAGGCCTATGCCGGATTCGTCGGTTCATCTCCGGCGGCCTTGCAGGCAAGTGCCTCGGTGACGATTCAGCTGGCCGCTACCGCAACCGTTGCACCCAGTCCAACGGCGATACCTACCGCTGTAGGCAATTCTGCTACTACCTCGCCTCCTTCATCCGGCAACTCGGCTAATCCCCTGGGATTGATCATTCTCCTGGTCATCGGAATCATCATTTCCATGTTGGCCATAGTCGGCATCGTCGTCTACCTGATCCGCCGCCGAGTTCCCGGAAGCCACCAGAGACCGGAACCAGGCTACAACGGCTACGGCGATCCGGCGCTACCGCAGTCTCCGTACGGCGGTGGACCGGTAGGCCTCTTCTCCTCTAGCGGAAAGTACACCTGGCCTCACGCCTCCGGGCAGGTCTTCTCGCGGCCGGAAGATCCCGACTCACAACCTGGACCAGACTGGCAGCCGCGACCAATGAGCGGCTACTATCCCGCATACGACCCCACGCAGCTCCTCCCCTACTCAAGTCAGTATGACCCTGCCTACGGCCAGAATACAGAGCAGCAGGCTCCACAAGATCCTTGGCACGATCCGCATGCCGACTATGGGACCTATCCCCATGCAAACGAAGAACGGCACAATAGGGGCATCCCGCCAGACCCGGATGACGACCAGTGGCCTGATCTCGGCAGCAACAGTTGGGGCCAGCAGTAGGGCTCGAGGCCGGCGGTAACGGCATACAAGGCATGACCACCGGTGCGGTCCTTGCACTCGTCTGTTAAAATGTCGTACACAGCGTATCGCCACCCGAATGCCGCACGAGCTGGGGAGAGCATGCACCGCCCGGTTGTTTTGGGAGGGACACAAAGGAGGCGTAGGTAAATCCCTGGATCTCGTCCGCCAGTGTCTTGTGTGAGATTTGAGCACCAGAGCGCGTATATCACTATAAGCCCAGGTGCTGTTTCTCTAGAGCGGGCTAAATATGTATGGTGCGCACATCCCCAGCGCACTCGACCCGGGTAGCGATATGTGTCGTATTGTGCTCATCATTTGGAGGTGCGGTTAATCTATGCCCCGAATTCTAAAAGCCATTGCCAAGGGATCGCTTATCCCTATAGCAGCACTACTTGTGTTAGTGCTGTCCTTATCCGCCTGTGGTAGTAGTAGTTCGACTGGCACGTCCGCCAACAAGAACCTCGAAATCGCAACGCTCTTTGCCACGTCGTCCACTGACGGCGCCGACCAGCTGCCGGCGCAGTATGCTGTTGATCTGGCCGTGAGCCAGGCCAAATTACCCGATGGGTATAAACTGAGCGTGGTACACGAAAACTATGAGAGTACTAATGGTAGTGGCCCGGATACCGGCATCGCCGCCACTGAAGCCACTGCCTTGGTCGCCAATTCCAGTGTGATGGGCATAGTCGGCCCATTCAACAGCGGCATCGCCAAAGTGACGATTCCGATCATCAACCAGGCTGGCCTGGTCATGATCAGCCCGACCAACACCAATCCCGGACTGACCATTGAGTCCCAGGCGGCGGCTAATGGAATCAGCTGGACCCTGCTTCACCCGGCCGGCTTGCCG
This sequence comes from Ktedonobacterales bacterium, assembly GCA_052143275.1. Classification (GTDB taxonomy): domain Bacteria; phylum Chloroflexota; class Ktedonobacteria; order Ktedonobacterales; family JADMIN01; genus JAJPKE01. Next base: position 41,790 of record JBKQTH010000136.1, read on the forward strand.
GACGCTTACTTCCGCACCTGTGGCAACGACATCACCCAGGGCGCAGTAGACGCGACAGTTGCCACCAGCGCGCCAATCAGCGCCACATCCGCCTTCGTGGTTGATGACGACACCGTCTATGGCGTGGGTCTGGCGAATTTCTTCACCACCTCGTTTACCGCCGATGGTGGCCATGCGGTCGGCTCCCGCACGCACATTACCTCCTCGCAGGTCAGCAACCTTTCCTCGCTCGCCTCGACCATTGCGTCACTCAATCCTAATATCGTCTTCTATGGTGGCGTCACCTCCGGTGGTGGCGGCGCCCTGAAGAAGGACCTGGTGGCTGATGGCTACACCAAGCCGATGGTTGGCGGCGACGGCATCGCCGATGACCCATCTTTCCTGACGACAGCTGGCAGCGCCGCTGGTAACACTTTTGGCAGTGTTGCCGCTCCAGATACCTCGACGCTGACGACTTCGGCGGCGCTTGCGTTCAAGAACGACTACACCACCTATGTCGCCGGCATGCCCAACAACCAGCTATTGCCGTACAGCACGATGTCCTACGACGTAGCCAATATCGAGATCCAGGCGATCACTGACGCCATCAACTCCGGTAAACCGGTTACCCGAGCCGCCGTGCTCAGCGCGGTCTCCAGCATCCACTACGATGGATTGACGGGCAACATCTACTTCAATGCGCAAGGCGACAACGCCGGTCAGAAGGTGTTCAGCATTTACGGAGTTAGCCCGACGACGAACATGTGGGTCTTCGTGACCCAGGTCAATGGTTGATGGTAGGATCGGCTACCCTCGTCTAGCCTTTCTTATCGATTGTCCCCGAACGATCGGGTAGTACGGAGCAGGCCTTCACATTGGGGCCTGCTCCTGCTATACTCTGATCCACCCAGAGCGCGCGGAGGTATGGGCCTCTGCCACCTATTCGCGACGCCGGACTCTAGAGGCATGTAAACATGGCAAACATGCGGCCATGCACAAGTCCTCCTCGTAGATAGGTCTCACAGTAGTAGAAGGGCGGATACGTGTGCTCACGCTGGCCTCGCTGCTCGCCGGTGGCAGCAGTAATATCTTTCTGCAACAGATCGAGAACGGTATCACCCTGGGCGCGATGTATGCCCTGGTTGCGCTGGGGTACACTCTGGTTTACGGCATTATCGAGCTGATAAACTTCGCACATGGCGATGTCTTTATGTGGAGCACCGTCGTCACCTTCGTCGTCGTGGAGAGACTAGGCGTGACCAACGTACCAGCGACCGGAATTGCCGTGGTGGGACTGCTGGTACTGCTGCTCGTCATCGGCATGGGGATCTCCGGTTTTCTGAATGCGGGCATCGAGCGCGTGGCCTACCGCCGCCTGCGCAAAGCGCCGCGCCTGGCGCCGCTGATCGCGGCTATTGGCGCCTCATTTATCCTCGAAACGGTTGTGGCGCTCTGGCAGGGCACCAATTTCTATTCTTTCCCAACCATCTTCCCAACTGGTAGCTTTAACGTCTTCGGCGCCAGAGTCACCTATCTGGATATCTTCATCGTGATCCTGTCCGTCGGGTTAATGTATGGCCTGGCCACTTTCATCAATACCAGCAGGCTCGGCCGCGCGATGCGGGCTACCGCCCAGGATCCTGAGGCGGCGGCTTTGATGGGAGTAAATATCAACCAGACGATCTCGGTAACATTCCTGATCGGTGGCGCGCTGGCCGGCGCCGCCGGAGTCGTCTATAACATGTATGTTGGCCAGGTCTGGTTTCTCACCGGCTTCCAGCTCGGCCTGATCGCGTTCACCGCCGCCGTGCTTGGTGGTATCGGCAATATCTACGGCGCTGTTCTGGGCGGCTTCTTGATTGGCTTGATCGACTCACTGGCGATACAGTACCTGCCTGATGGGTTTGCCTGGAGTCTCGCGGTAGTGTTTGCCATTCTGGTACTTATCCTCGTGTTCAGGCCTTCTGGCCTACTGGGCCAGCGAGTTCCAGATAAGGTGTAGGGGGAGGCGTATGAGCACCAACAACCTCAGCGCGCTGAAGCGTAGAAGTACAACTAACCTCAGCGCCCTAATGGACAGCAAGCTAGCGGGTCGACAAGTGCGCTGGTATCTTGCCGGCTGGCGTTTTGGCATCATCATGGTGGTAGTCTCGATCTTCCTGCCATTTCTCCTGTATCAAATAGATCCTAGCCTCATTCCGGCCGCTATAGGCGTCGGGATTTACGTTATCCTGGCGCTGGGATTGAATATCGTCGTAGGCTACGCCGGTCTCCTGGATCTTGGCTATGTCGCGTTCTTCGTGATCGGCTCGTATACGGTTGCGGTTGGCACTGGTGGCATCCTCCAGAGCGCTCAGGACAAGGTGGTCGTCATCCCCAGCACCAGCTTCTGGGTATTGTTACCGGTGGCTGCCCTCGTAGCAGGCCTGTTCGGCGTGCTGCTTGGCGCACCTACGCTCCGCCTCCGTGGCGACTATCTGGCTATCGTGACGCTCGGCTTTGGCGAGATCGTGCCCATTGTCTTCCAGAACGTGCCCTACTTCTTTGGCGCATTCGGGATGAGCGCCTTCCCGCCTACCGATGTTGGCCCCATCCGGTTCGGTGATCCACTCGATGAATTCCCTTTCTACTACCTGGTACTGGCACTGGTGGTGATCGTGATTCTGGGAGTGACGTCGTTACGTGGCTCGAGCATCGGCCGCGCCTGGATTGCCATACGCGAAGATGAGACAGCCGCCGCCGTCTCCGGCGTCAACCTGGTGCGAACCAAACTACTGGCATTTGGCCTGGGCGCGCTGGTTGGCGGTATTGGCGGCGCGCTGAATGCCAGCTTCGTTACCACGATTGCTCCAAGCGATTTCAGCTTCAACATCTCGATTACGGTTCTGGTCATGATCGTGCTTGGTGGCCTGGGAAGCATTCCCGGCGTCATACTTGGCGCGGTTATTCTGCGTTTCATTGACATCTACCTGCTCAATCAAATTAATGTTTCCTTGCATGCCAGCTCATTGGTCGCCGACAATGGTGGCGCGCTACACTTCCTCAATAACGTGGACCTCGGCACCGCCAAATTCCTGATCTACGGGTTGGTGCTGCTCTCCATGATACTGCTGCGTCCTCAGGGGCTAATACCGGACGTCCGTCGCAAGCGCGAGCTACAGGGTATCGGCGCCTCGGCAGAGTCGGCGTCGGCAGTTGGCCTCTTCGAGCGCGCAGAGGCTAGCCTGGAAATGGAAGGTGGCGAGACGACCTTTGCCGGGGCCGGCTCGGACGCTGAAGGGCGGGAGGGCTGACGATGGCACAGAACGCACCACTTCTGGAGCTCACTGGCGTGACCAAAGTGTTTGGTGGTCTGACGGCGGTGGATGGGGTTACCATTCAAGTCAACAAAGGCGAGATCTTCAGCATCATCGGACCCAACGGCGCCGGCAAAACTACTGTCTTCAACCTGATCACCGGCATCTACAAGCCGGATCGCGGCACCATGTTCTTCAATGGACAGTCGATCAGCGGCCTCTCGCCGGATCGGGTGCTGCGGCGCGGTATAACCCGCACATTTCAGAATATCCGGCTCTTCAATAATATGTCGGTGATGGAAAACGTTCTAGTTGGCGAGCACAGTAAAATCCCCGGCGATCTGCCTTCGGTGCTGCTGCGTCTGCCGAACTATCGGCGAGCCGAGAAGCGAGCGGAGCAACGCGCGATCGAGCTGCTGTCCTTCTTCGGATCGTCGCTGGTGGCCCGTAAGGATGACTATGCGTCCAGTCTGGCGTACGCCGAGCGGCGGCGCGTAGAGATCGCGCGGGCGATGGGTTCTGAGCCCAAGCTCTTGATGCTTGACGAGCCGACTGCCGGTATGAATGAGGGCGAAACCGCCGAGGCCATGACCTATATCCAACGGCTGCGCAGCGAATTTGGTCTTACCATTCTCTTAATCGAGCATAAGCTTCAGGTCACGATGGGCATATCCGACCGCATTGCGGTTCTCGACTATGGTCGTAAGATTGCTGAAGGGGTACCTGCTGAGATTCAGCGTAACGAGCTGGTGATTGAGGCCTATCTAGGTCGAAAGGCGTCGGTGTAATTCCTTATGCTCGAGCTACATAATGTCAATACTGCCTATGGACCTAGCCTGGTCTTGCATGATGTCACCCTACAGGTCAATAAAGGCGAGATCGTCTGCTTGCTTGGAGCAAATGCCGCCGGTAAGACCACCACCATGAAAACCATCTTCGGGTTGCTGAAGCCGCGTAGCGGCACCATTACGCTGGAGGGCGAGCGTATCGATACCCTTGCCACCGACGGCATTATCAAGCGAGGCCTGGCTCTGGTCCCCGAGGCACGTCGTGTCTTCAGCCGCATGAGCGTACACGAGAATCTGGAGATGGGCGCCTATATGCTCAGTGACCGGGCCAGCATTGACCAGGAAGCCGAGAGTGTATACTCCCTATTTCCTCGCCTCAAAGAGCGCAACAAGCAACTGGCAGGTACACTCTCGGGCGGAGAGCAACAAATGCTGGCGATGGGGCGAGCGCTGATGGCACAACCGCGCCTGATTTGCATGGATGAGCCGTCAATGGGTCTCTCGCCGATTCTGGTGCAGGCGGTTTTTGACACCATACAGCATATCCGTGACCAGGGGGTCACGGTCTTCCTGGTCGAGCAGAATGCTTTCATGGCGCTTAACATTGCCGACCGGGGCTATGTGCTGCAGCAAGGCCGTATCGTGCTAAGCGATACCGCGAAAAACCTGCTGACTAATGACCTGGTGCGGCGCGCTTATCTGGGCGGTTGATGCCTGCCGCGGTTTTTCTCTAGGGCGTTTCGAGCAGAGCACGGATGGCGGCGATCTGCTCTTGGGTAATGGTCTGCTTCTCTGCGGCCAAAAGGAGCGCAACTTGTGCTAAAGCACGGTAAGCTTCAGTAGCCGATTCCATTTGAGCTGCCAGCGATGTCGCGGAAGTGGGCACCTCCGATCCGGACAGTGAAACCTGCCGGAAGTGTTGCAACCAGTCAAGATGCGTAGCTACAGTGCCGGCGTCTCCTCGCGCCACCGGGCCGCTCAGAGCCTGGGGAATTCCCAGCTCGGCCATACTGTCTACCGAGGCGCGTACCAGCGGTAAGAGAGCCGACAACGATTCCCCCTGCCCCATGCCTAGAGTCTCAAAGAGCGCGCAGGCAGCGCCAACCAGCGCAACCACATAGTTTGAAGCAAATACCGCACCGATGTGATAGGGTATCCGGCTCTCCACACTAAGCTTCAGCAGGTGCCCCCGGAGTATGCCGACCAAGCGCTGTAGCTGCTCGGCCAGGGTTGGCTCCTCGGTGTCGAGCGCCCAGTAACAGCCTCTTAACCTACCGAGCAGCTGGAGAGCAGGACGTTCAAGCTCGGCGCGGGGAAATGTCATCAAGGGGTGCAATGCCGCGACCTGCGCACCCATGTCGCGACTGGCGGCCAGTGCGGCGCTGGATTTGGCGCCGCTTAAGTGGACCGCGCTCTGGCCACTATGCCAGGGCAAGCTCTTGGCCAGCGGCTCGATCATATCATCGGAGACCGCAAGGAATACCAGATCGCAGCTTTGGACCACTTCCGCTGGCGACAGCGCCTGGGCCATTCCTGTCGGTAACCGTTCGACCAGCGCCTTGGCATGGGCGAGATTTTTGGCCGCCACGGCTCTGATCTTGACGCCAGACTCCACCAGCGCACGAACTAGAGTCGATCCGACCGCGCCGGCACCAACAAAGCCAATGCTCTTAAACGATAAACTGTCCGCTGCGTCGTGCGTGGCCACTTCCGTCAATCAAGATAATCTTTCAGCACACGGCTCGATTGGGGGTGGCGCAGCTTTCGGATGGCACGCTCCTCAATCTGCCTTACACGCTCGCGGGTGACCTTAAGCTTTTTGCCAACCTCCTCGAGTGTGTGGTCATGATCATCTACCAGACCAAATCGCAGCTCGATGACCTGGCGCTCGCGTAGAGTAAGGTTGCCCAGCACCCGTCGCACCTCTTCCCGAAGGAGCGCCCGATCGGTTGTCTCCGACGGCCCCTGCACCTGCACATCCTCAATAATATCAGCTAGCGAGTTCTCTTCCTCATCCGAGAGCGGCGCATCCAGTGAGAACACTTTCTCCGCCCAGACCAATAGTTCACCCACGCGCTCGCCGGCGATTCCCAGTCGCTCGCCGATCTGCGAATTGGTCGGCTCGCGCCCCAGTTCCTGGTAGAGCTGGCGGGTCATACGCTTGACCCGCATCACTTCTTCCATAATATAGACCGGCAATCGCACCGCTCGAGTGCCCTCGAGGATGGATCGGGTAATCGCCTGTTTGATCCACCAGGTGGCGTAGGTCGAGAAACGAAATCCTTTATTCGGATCGAACTTACTGACGGCGCGTATCAAGCCGATATTGCCTTCGCCGATCAAATCTTCCAGCGGCAACCCTTGGCCAACGTACTTCTTGGCAATGCTTACGACCAATCGGAGATTGGCCTCAATCAGGTGATTGCGCCCCTCGCGGTCGCCGGCTTCCACGCGGCGAGCCAGACTCAGCTCGTTCTGAGCGGAAAGCAAGGGTATTCGGGAAATCTCACGTAGATACAGACGAAGACTGTCGCTCTGGGCCAGACCGCTCAGATCGGAGGTGTCGGTATCTATGGGAATGTCACGTTCAGCTCTAGCCGCGCGCTCAGCCTCATATGCGGCTGTGCGGTCGTCCATATTCATAAAACACTCGGGCTGGACACCCATCCCCCTGTGGGGATAGGGAGGAAAGCCCAGTCCTTTCTCCGTGGTAACTAGCCCGTTTGCGGGGGAGTGCCAGCACAATAGCATGCTCTGACACTCGGTGTCCTTTCGGACCTCCGGTTTCCCGGGTACAGTATCCCTCGACCCCGATAACTCTAAACCAGTCTGGGGGCTCTCGTCTGGTCAGGTTTAGGCGTACGAGAAACCGCCTCACAAACCCCTGCCTCATAAAGGATAGGGTACCTGACGATTTTAGCGCGAATTTATCGTTCGTTCCGGCAGACCACTGCGCGGGCAGTATAGCACTGACATTGCTCTGTCGCAAGAGTATTAGACGGTGATATGTTCGGTAACCCAGGTTTTCACCTTCCCAAACATGGGTAGGAAGTACCAGTAGGGCTATGAGATTCCTCGATCTCTGATGCGACTACGATGATGGACGCCGGGAAAAGGGGGAAGAGACCAATCCTGGCTTGATGAAACTACATGTTTTTATTTAAGATATCTCGTATACTTCTACTTACCCACATTGCCAGCTGCGCTGCCAGGCGTTGCGACTTCAGCTGAGATTACTTCTAGGCAAGCGATGCCCCGGCTGTGGCTATCTTCGAACCTGTAGTGCGGACAGATTCTAGTGCGGACCCAACCTTCGGACGCTTGCAGTACTACATTGAGGTAGCCTATTGCCACCCCTAGGCAGCGACAAGCGTCGTCGATACGAGAAGGGAATGTGGCTGTGATACCCGACAAGTTTCAGTATTTTGCCCCAACGAGCCTGGCTGACGCTATCGATTTGCTGCAACAACACCCTGGCGAGGCCAAGGTGCTGGCCGGAGGTCAAAGTCTTATACCGTTGATGAAGTTCCGGCTGGCGGCACCTGGCTACCTAGTAGACTTGCAAAAGTTACCGCACCTGAACATTTTGCAAGAGCGTGAAGGGGCTCTCGTGCTTGGCGCTATGGTACGCGAAGCCAGACTAGAATCCTCGACACTTATCCGCCAACGGTATCTGGCTCTCCTGGATACGAGCAGTGTAGTGGCCGATCCATTGGTCCGCAACTTCGCCACCATTGGCGGCAATCTGGCACATGCCGACCCCGCCAATGACCACCCGGCAATGATGCTCGCCCTACGCGCCCAGCTCGTGGCGCAGGGTCCCGGTGGTATCCGCACCATTCCCATCGACGATTTCCTGGTCGATACTTTAGAGACTTCGCTTGACTCCGACGAAATCTTGACCGAGATTCATATCCCCATGCCGAGGCAGCAAAGCGGCGCCGCCTACTACAAACTCGAGCGTAAGGTGGGTGACTATGCCATTACGGCGGTGGGCGCCGCAGTCACACTAGATGGTGATGTATGCGTCCAGGCTGGCCTCGGACTGACCAATGTTGGGCCCAAAGCTATACGCGCCACCGCCGCTGAGAATTTCCTCAGGGGCAGACCGCTAAGCGATGAGACCGTTCATGAAGCCGCCAGACTTGCGGCGCTTGCGGCTCAGCCCACTTCAGATCTACGTGGCCCAGCGGAATATAAGCGCGCGATGGTGCGTACGCTGGCAGTGCGTGCATTACGCAGGGCCTCGCAGCGGGCCAGCGGAGGAGGCGCCGAATGACCCAACATGTCACTCTCACGATCAATGGTCAGCCGTATGCGGCGGATATAGAGCCGCGCCTGTTGCTTGTGCATTTCATTCGCGAGGTAGCGGGGCTAACCGGAACTCACATCGGCTGCGACACCACCAGTTGTGGCGCCTGCACCGTTCTGGTCAACGGTATTCCGGCCAAGTCCTGCACGCTGCTGGCGGTCCAGGTTGATGGATCCGACATACGGACGGTTGAGGGACTTGAGCAGAATGGCCAGCTGAATCCGGTGCAGCTGGGATTTGTCGAGGAGCATGGCCTACAGTGCGGTTTCTGCACACCAGGTATGATGATGACCACTGTTGCGCTGCTCGCTCGCAATTCCAATCCTACCGAAGAAGAGATACGCCAAGCCATCTCCGGTAATCTCTGCCGCTGCACCGGATACGTGAATATCGTCAAATCTATACAGTACGCGGCAAAGCAACTGCGCGAAACCAAGGCGGCAGGCGAGCCATCTACCATCCCAGTGGAGGTGATCTAGCAATGGCAACTCAAGCGGCGATTCAAGGCATGGGTTACAGCGTCAAGCGCAAAGAAGATCCCCGTTTCATACGTGGTAGAGGCCATTACGTTGACGATATCAAACTGCCGGGGATGCTGTACCTGGATATTGTGCGCAGCCCCTACGCACATGCCAATATCAAGAGTATCGACGCCAGTGAAGCGTTGGCGCTTCCCGGTGTGCTGGCAGTCATCACCGGTAAGGACCTCGACGAGGCGGGGCTGGCCTGGATGCCGACTCTCATGAGCGACAAACAGATGGTCCTCCCAGTCGACCGGGTAGTGTACCAGGCCCAGGAAGTTGCCGCCGTAGTGGCAACCGAGCGCTATATCGCCGCTGATGGGATCACCAAGGTTGCCGTCGACTATGAGCCACTGACTCCAGTTACCGATCCTATGAAAGCTCTGCAGCCTGATGCGCCTCTGGTCCGTCCTGACCGCGAGGAGAAGACCAATCACATCTGGCACTGGGAAGCAGGAGATGCTGCCCGCACCGACGAGATTTTCAGTGGGGCTGATGTAGTAGTCAAGCAGGATCTCTACATTCCACGCATCCATGTTTGCTCGATCGAAACCTGCGGCTGCGTCGCCTCGTTTGATGCCTCCGAGGGCAAGCTTACCGTCTATATGACGACACAGGCGCCGCATGCCATTCGTACAGTCTTCTCACTGGTGACGGGTATTGCGGAACACAAGATACACATCATTTCACCAGATATTGGCGGTGGTTTTGGCGGTAAAGTTCCCGTTTACCCCGGCTATGTGATAGCCTGTGTGGCTGCAATTAAAACCGGTCACCCGATCAAATGGATCGAGGACCGCAGCGAGAACATTCAAGCGGATAGCTTTGCACGGGACTACCACATAAGTGCGGAGCTGGCAGCTGGACAAGACGGCACCATACAGGCATTGCGAGTAAAAACCATTGCTGACCATGGAGCCTTTGACGCTGCGGCCAACCCATCGAAATTCCCGGCCGGCCTGTTTAGCGTCATTACCGGCTCTTACGACCTGGAAGCCGCACATGTCGAGGTTGATGGCGTCTACACCAATAAGCCTTCGGGTGGTGTAGCGTATCGTTGCTCATTCCGGGTTACCGAGGCGGTGCATACTATCGAGCGGATGGTCGATGTGCTGGCCCAGCAGCTGGCGATGGACCCTGCACAACTCAGGCTGAAGAATTTTATAGCACCCGAGAAATTCCCCTACAAGTCGGCGACAGGCTGGGAATACGACAGCGGTAACTATCCCGCTGCACTGCACAAGGCGATGGAAAAGATCGGTTACCAGCAACTCCGCGAAGAGCAGGCCGAGAAGCTTGCGCGTGGTGAGTTGATGGGAATAGGTATCTCTACCTTCACCGAGATCGTGGGTGCGGGGCCGTCAAATACCTTTGATATCCTGGGCATCAAGATGTTCGACAGCGCCGAGATCCGGGTCCACCCGACTGGATCGGCCATCGTTCGCATTGGGGTGCAGACACAGGGCCAGGGACATGAGACCACCTTTGCGCAGATCGTAGCCGAGGAGTTGGGGCTACCGGTCGAGAATATTACCGTGGAGCACGGAGATACCGATACCGCACCGTACGGTCTCGGCACGTATGCCAGCCGAAGCACCCCCACTGCAGGCGCAGCCACCGCCATGGCGGCTCGTAAGATCCGCGAGAAGGCCAGACATCTCGCGGCTCATCTGTTGGAGGTGTCGGCCGATGATCTGGAGTGGCAGGACTATCAGTTCCGAGTAAAGGGAGCTCCCGGCAAAGCGGTAACGATGCAGCAAGTCGCCTTCGCGGCCTACACCAATCATCCCCTGGGAATGGAGGCCGGGCTGGAGGCAGTGGATTATTACGACCCGCCCAATCTTACGTTCCCGTTTGGTGCCTATATCTGTGTAGTGGATATCGACCGGGGCACCGGCGCGGTAAAGATCAGAAGGTTCGTGGCCATCGATGACTGCGGTAATATAATCAATCCCATGATTGTAGACGGCCAGATTCACGGTGGACTCACCATGGGAATGGCACCCGTGCTGCTGGAAGGGATCACCTACGACGAGCAGGGTAATATCCAGCAAGGCACATTTATGGAGTACCTGCTGCCTACGGCAATGGAGACTCCCGCGTGGGAAACCGACAAGACGGTGACGCCCTCGCCGCATCACCCGTTTGGTGCTAAGGGTGTAGGTGAATCGGCAACCGTAGGGGCACCGCCAGCTATCGTCAATGCGGTTGTCGATGCGCTGAAACATCTCGGAGTGACCCACCTGGATATTCCAATTACGCCCTGGATGGTCTATAAGATTTTGGAAGAGCATGGAGTGGCGGAGGCATAAGGTTTCTATGCATTTCGAAGGTGAGCAGACTATCAATGCGCCCATTGAAGCAGTTTGGGCATACTTCATGGATCCGAATAAGGTTGCGCAGTGTGCCCCAGGTTTCAAGTCAATGGAGATTATCGGGCCTGACCACTTCAAGCCTATACTCAACGTTGGTGTCGGGCCGGTGAAGACGGCGTTTAAGCTAGATGTCACCCTTGGCGGCCTACGTCAACCCAATCACGCTGAGGTGGCCGCACGCGGTAACGCCGCCGGAAGTGCCGTCAATATAACCAGCACAGTGGATTTCGAGGCTAAAGGTGAAGCCATCACAAGCATGCACTGGATCGCCGATGTTGCGGTTAGCGGTACCATAGCCAGCGTGGGTGCACGACTGATGGAGAGCACAGCAGAAAAACTGACCGCCAAGTTTTTCGACTGCACACGTCAGCATCTGGAGCCTCCCAGCCCCGCCGCTGGAGCGTCATCTCCGAGCACTACTGGCGAGTGAGAAACTGAGGAAGAACATGCAGCTGGATATACTGAATGAGGCTCAGAGGTTGCGCTCAGAGCGCCGACCGTTTGCTCTAGCGACGGTTGTGGCGGCAAAGCAGCCGGCCTCTGGAACTCCGGGCGCTCGAGCTATTATTCTAGCCGACGGTGAAATCGAGGGCTGGATTGGTGGCAACTGCGCACAACCAACGGTAATTGCGCAAGGACTCGCCGCTCTTGCCGACGGAGTGCCCCGTCTGGTCGTGCTGCGTCCAGATGCTCTGACGGAAACTCCAGCGGTACCCGGGCTGGTTGAGGTGCCCATGCTCTGCGCCAGCGGAGGTGAGTTGCAAATCTTCGTAGAACCTTTTCTCCCAAAAATCGAGCTAGCGGTGATAGGCGGTTCACCGGTGGCTCAGGCGCTGGTGCGTCTCGGCGCCGTCCTCGACTTTGACGTATGGGCATGCGACCCCAGCGCCAACATGGAGACTTTCTCTGACGCCAGTCAGCTGATAGCAGACCTACCGGCGCTTCGGGCGCAGTTAGGCACTCACAGCTACGTAGTCGCGGCCACCCTCAACACCTACGATGAGGATGCGGTCAAAGCGGCGCTGGAGAGTAATGCCAGCTATGTCGGCGTGGTAGCCAGCCGCAAGCGTTTTAGCGACCTGCAGAAGTACTTGCGTAAGCAAGGATTCAAGGAAGACCAGGTTGCTCGGCTGAAGCGCCCCTATGGCGTACCAGGCGCTGGTCTACATCCGGGTGAGATTGCCTTCAGCGTAATGGCCGAATTGCTCGAGGCACGGCACCGGCACGTTGGAATTGTTACCGATCTGCCATCGGTGCGGAGGGCGGAGGCGACTGATCCGGTCTGCGGCATGAAGGTAGACATTGCCACTGCGCGCTACCGGAGCGAGCGTGCTGGCCAGACCTTCTATTTCTGCTGCGCCGGTTGCCAGGCAAGCTTTGAGACTCCATGAGGGAGACCATTCATTAATTAAGTAATCCTACCCCGTGACGCCCGCAGCCCGGAGACTGGCATGGGCCTTGCAAACCAATATGGGTCTGCAAGACGAAATGTTCTTCCCTTCTGTATCAGAGGGCCTGTTCTCTTGGAAAGCTCGCAGAAGATTCAGTATAATTCCTCACTGGCAGGAGAGTCGACTGGAGTTCTTTTTCCTTTATATACTCAACTCTGTTGGTATTGTCGACGCCGTTTTGGGGTGATGTGGAGCGTAGAGTGGATCTCCAATCTGGGACCAGTAGGCACAATGCACAGTCCCACTCGCCTCCGGCTACACAGGGAAGTACTCTGCCCGGAGCGGCGTCGCTATGCACCGGCGACACTGCTCGCAAGGACTGGTCCAAACCGCGCACAAATGCTTTACCTCCACTGGATACATCCTGCGTCGAGCGTGGGAGCGTGTCTGGGCTATCGCTCGGTCATTCAGGAAGCTGGTGTCCAGAGCCAAGGGGGTATGCACTCCAACCATATTCGGCCAGCAATCCTAGGTCACAGTCGCCGGCGCCAGCTGTCAGGCGTCTACCCGTGGCGTACCGGCGTCGTCCACCCCTGGTAGGACAAGTCTTCCGGCAAGTTAGAGCAGCCAACTGGCACCACAGAATAGACTGGGCGCTTGTTCTACGCACGAATACGTATCGGGTGTGGCTCATTGCCAGCACGATCGCACTCACGCTGGCGCTCTATCGATTGCAGAACCTGCTTGGCGCGGTGCCGTTGCATCCTACAACCGTGCAGTACGCTGTGCAGTGGGCCGAGCTGATCTGGTTGGTGCCCGTACCCCTTTCTGTGGCGCTGTGGCTGGGATGGCTGATCTTTGCCGGCGTAGGGCAGCCGGATCCCACGCCTGTCAGGGCGCCGCATCCTAAAATCGGTTCTGTGCGGCTGGTCATTCGCTTCGTGACTCGCGGAGACAATGTGTCAGTGCTGCGTGAAAGCGTAAACGCTGTCCACCGCTCATTTTCCGGCTATCTAGTACAGCCAGCGCCATACCGCATCGAGATCGTAAGCGATCGCGCGTTGAGCCTAGGTGATCAGAGTGGATCGACTCATATTGTGGTTGTGCCACCTGACTATTGCACCGGTGCTGGTTCGCTCTATAAGGCACGAGCGCTCACATATCTACAGTCGCTCATGAAACCAGAACCAGGAGACTGGTACTTATATCTTGACGAGGAGAGCCAAGTAGATAGCTCGGTGCTCTCCGGTATCTACCGTTTCATTGGTCGTGCACGTACGCCGAGAAGTCGTCGATTTTCCGCCAGGGTCATTGGGCAGGGAGCAATTGTCTATCAGGGTGGCCACTGGTTCTTCCGTGGCGCGGATGGCCTGCGCACCGCCGACGACCTGGGACGGTTCCGGTTGCAGTATGCTCTGGGAATGCCGCTTTTTGGCATTCATGGCTCATACATTTTGGTACCTGGAGATGCGGACCAGCAACTCTCCTTCGATGTTGGGCCGCGCAACTCCCTCACCGAAGATGCGGCCTGGGCTCTGCGTGCCTGGTCACATGGCTACCGCTTTGGCTGGGTAGAGGGCTATCTGCACGAGCAACCTCCACAGGACATCATGGACTTCGTTCGTCAACGTGGTCGGTGGCTCTCAGGTATCAGGTTGGTCATCGCTGATAACGAGGTGCCGTTTTGTTACCGAGCTTGCTTGGGTATGTTCACCGCGCTCTGGCAGCTGGCATTCTTACCCTTTGTCGTTGCCTTAGCGGCTGTGGTGGTACATATCGCGCCATTTGCCTGGATGCGGATTCCAGCTGACTTTGCCTGGTCAGCTTTCGTTCTGGCCTACCTTCAGGGAGCGCACGTACAAGCCACGCATCCTCTAGGATCCGGCCAAACTGCAGTCCGAAATAACCCGGCATCCGGATTACAGCGTTCAGAGTTGCTGGGTAGCGGCCGGCAAGTTCTCGCGCTGCTCGGTGCATGGGCCACGTCGCTGGGCTACATCTGGTTCGCGCTGCTTGAAGCGCTCGGTGTTCTCTATAGCCTCAAGCCTGGCAAAGGATTCTTTGTCATCAGGAAACCCAGCCTAACCAAGACTTTGAGCACGGGCAGGGATCGTCTGCGAGCGGATGGGTCACTGGTACCAAGGGCTCCGGCTCCGCTCGAGCCAACGGGATAGTGAGATTATGAAACGCAGACTTCTTCATGGCGCGCTGATCGCGTTGCTCGTCATATCTGGCGGTGTCGGCATGGAGTGGATTTTACTCACCGGGTCCACGCCCCAGTCCGTAATCGCGGCATTCCAGCCGACTTCAGTGCCAATACCCATTGTATATGCGCGCCCCCTCTTCGAGACCGGCATGGCATTCCCTCGTTGGGGGGTGGACGCCTATACCAGCACTGATCCCAACTACCTCGTCGGTCTCAACGAGATTCAGAACCAGACTGCAGCTCGCTGGATCGAGCTAACCATAAACCTGTACCAGGCGACGACTACTTCGACAACAATTAGCACACAGAGCTATACTCCTACACCGAGTTCGCTGGAGGAAGGGATTCGGACTGCGCATCTGCACGGCTTCCGGGTCTTTGTCGAACCACTCGTGACCGTGGGCGAGAACATATGGTCCGGCAGCATCGGTTTCACGAATCCACGCAAGGCAGCCGCCTGGTTCAAGAGCTACTGGCAGGTCCTGCAGCCCTATCTTGGCGCAGCTGCGCAGGCCGGAGCCGACCAGTTTGCCGTCGGCACCGAATTTAGCGGGCTGGAGCATCCGTGGGCGACTCAGTGGAACGCCTTAATTGCGCAGGCGCACATCGTATTTCCAGGCACATTGACCTACAACGTCAACTTCAGTGGTTTTCAGGGGCAACTGCCAAGTTGGTTCACCAATCCTCTGCTCACCTATATAGGTGTCTCAACCTACTATTCTTTAACTAGTAATTCGGAGCCAGTAGATCCTAGTCTTATGCCAATTCTGTGGTATGACGAAGCCGAGGTACCGCTGGACAACCTTGCTGCGCGTCTGGGCAAACCACTCATTCTCTCCGAGATCGGCTATAGAGACAGCAGTGATGCAGTCTATAAGCCGTTTCTCCGCTCAACCGACGCTCCTCCCGATCCCGGTGAGCAGGCAGGAGCGTACGCCGCTGCGCTCCAAGACACCATGCACGACCCGTATATTGACGGCATCTTCTTCTGGGCCTGGTCTTTGCCGCCGTTCTCGCCCAACTGGCTGCCAGCGGCCAATGTTTTGCACCACTGGTATACCTCACCAGCAGCTTGACACGAGCTCCTTTAGCACTCACTTGACACGACTGCCAACAGGTGATATTCTCTGGATTGTTAGCAGTCTCTGGTGTTGAATGCTAACCAGAGGTTGGTACTTTGCGGTGGACTCTGGTTGAGCGAAAGGGACGAGTGATGTCGTTTGAAGGCCGATTGAGCGTGCGCGAGCAGGTAATCTTGCGCGCGCTGGTGGAGGAATATATCCGTACCGCCGAGCCAGTCGCCTCCAAGCAGCTCTCCGACCAGCTTTCCCAGATCTACGGTCCAGGCTACGGTGCGGCCACGGTTCGCAACGAGCTGGCTTACCTCGAAGAAGCTGGATTGATCTACCAGCCCCATATCTCGGCGGGACGGACACCCACTGATCTG
This sequence comes from Ktedonobacterales bacterium, assembly GCA_052143275.1. Lineage (GTDB taxonomy): Bacteria > Chloroflexota > Ktedonobacteria > Ktedonobacterales > JADMIN01 > JAJPKE01. Next base: position 58,105 of record JBKQTH010000136.1, read on the forward strand.
GGCTACCGTTATTTTGTCGAAAGGCTGATGAGCGAATCGCAGCTTTCTATGGAGGAGCAGAGGCTCATTCGCCACCAGTTCTTCCAGGTGCAGCATCAGCTGGACGAGTGGGTGCGACTTACAGCTTCGGTACTAGCACAGGCCCTGCAGAGTGCGGCTATCGTTACTTCGCCACGCAGTGTCCAGGCGCAACTCAAACACTTCGAACTGCTGGCGCTGAGCGATGCATTGGCGTTCTTGGTGCTGGTGCTGGATGACGGCACCGTTCGCCAGGAACGACTCCTGCTAGATACTCCGACTTCGCAGGAGGAGCTTAGCCGGATCGCTACCCGTTTCAACGCCCGCTTCCATGCTGCTAACGCGAAGCTGGTCGCTCGGCTTGCCGAGCAGCAAAGCGATTACCTCAATCCCAATGAACGGATTGTGGTAGAATCACTGGTCCGGTTGCTGTCGCAGTTTGATCTACTGTCGCAGGGCTCACTCTATCACGACGGCATCGTACAGCTGCTGCAGCGAGATGAGTTCACCCACGCTGATCCGGAACGCATCCGCAAGGTGGTGGAAGTGCTGGAACGCAGCCGCTTCCTTCCAGCATTAGCACCGCAGGTGATGGAATCAGATGGCGTACAGGTGATCATTGGCGCCGAAAACGGCTCCGAGGCTCTCAAAGACATGAGCGTGATTGTTTCACGCTATGGTGTGGAAGGGCAGGTCGGTGGATTGCTGGGCATCGTGGCCCCGCGCCGCATGCAGTATGGGCGTGCCATCGCGGTCGTACGTTACCTGACCCAGATGCTCAATGATCTGTTATCCGATCTCTATGGACCGGAGGCTTGACCAAACGGTGAGGGGTATACAGACAACCGGAGAGAGTTAGGCGAGAGGTAGGTAGGTAGGTAGCAAGCTACCTAGATAGATTGGCACGAGGTGTTATGGCTGAGGAAGAGATAACCGTTTCCACCACTGATGCCCAGGCGGCATCTGACGAAGCGGGCAACCTGTCCGAGATACCTTTGGCTGAGCGGTCCGAGACCGACCTGCAAGGCAGTCGCGTCGTCCAGCTGGAGCAACAAGTGAGTGAACTTGAGCAGAAGCTGGCTAGGGAGAGCGAACAGGCTACAGACTATATGAATCGCTATCAGCGTATTCAGGCTGACTTCGCGAACTTCAAGCGGCGCGCTCAGCAAGAACAGGAGCAGCAGAACCTGCTGCTGGCCGCCCAGGTGATCACTCTGTTTCTACCAGCGCTTGATAGTTTTGAACGCGCTTTCGCTACTCTGCCTCCGAGTCTGCGCGGCTATTCCTGGATCGACGGCATTTCATTGGTGCTGATGGAAATGCAGCACGCACTCCATGCATATGGCGTCCAGCCAATCGAGGTACAGCTAGGTCAAGCCTTCGATCCGTCACGTCATGAATCCGTTGGCGAGGTTGAGACAAGTGAGTATCCCGAAGGCCATATTGCTGTGATACTTCAATCGGGATATGAGGTGCAGGGACGTACCCTGAGACCCACACTAGTCCAAGTTGCTCGTTCGCCAGCAGCGGCGCCCGCCGAGCCTGGCGGTGCAGCCGAAATCGATGCAGCTGCAAGCTCCACTCAAGGCAACCAATAGTTTGTTCCTTGTCTGTAGGCAGCGTAGCTGCCAGCAAGGCCTGTAAGGCACGTAAATACTGTAGTGGCTGGATTACCAGCCAAAATGTCAAGACATGTATGAGGAGGCTCCTTTCGTGGGCAAAGTCATCGGCATTGACCTTGGTACAACCAATAGCTGTGTTGCGGTAATGGAGGGCGGCGAGCCAGTCGTCATTCCGAATTCTGAGGGGAGCCGCACAACACCGTCTGTCGTCGCCTTCACCAAGAACGGCGAACGGCTGGTCGGGGAAGTAGCCAAACGCCAAGCCATTACCAATTCTGAGAACACCGTTTTCTCGATCAAGCGCTTTATGGGGCGCAAATTCGATGACCCTGAAGTTGACCGAGACAAGCGTCTGGTCCCGTTTAAGGTGGTACGCGCGGCCAATGGTGACGCCTGGGTGGAGGCCAACGGCAAGCAATACTCTCCGCCTGAGATCAGCGCGATGATTCTGCAGAAGCTCAAAGCCGACGCCGAATCCTATCTTGGCGAGCGAGTGACTGAGGCAGTGATCACTGTACCCGCCTACTTCAATGATGCCCAACGCCAGGCGACCCGAGATGCCGGTAAAATTGCTGGTCTGGACGTCAAGCGTATCATCAACGAGCCAACCGCAGCTTCGCTGGCCTATGGCTTGGATAAAAAGAAAGATGAACGCATAGCAGTCTATGACCTGGGTGGCGGCACCTTCGACATCTCGATCCTGGAACTGGGAGACGGTGTCTTTGAAGTCAAGGCTACCAACGGCGATACTCACCTGGGTGGAGATGATTTCGACCAGCGCATTATTAACTGGCTCGCCGACGAGTTCAAACGCGAGCAGGGCATCGACCTGCGTCAGGATAAGATGGCGTTGCAGCGCCTGAAGGAAGCAGCGGAGAAGGCTAAGAAAGAGCTCTCTTCCTCGATGCAGACCGAAATCAATCTTCCGTTTATCACTGCGGACCAGAGTGGACCCAAGCACCTGGCAGTCACGTTGACACGGGCCAAGCTGGAACAGCTGGTGGACAATTTGGTCGAGAAGTCCAGTACGCCGGTCGCCAAAGCCCTAGATGACGCGGGAGTCAAACCGTCTCAAGTCGACGAAGTAGTGCTGGTTGGCGGTATGACCCGCATGCCTATGGTCCAGGCATTGGTGAAGCGCATCTTTGACAAGGATCCCAATAAGGGGGTTAATCCCGACGAAGTCGTCGCCATCGGCGCTGCGATCCAGGCCGGCGTCCTTACCGGCGAGGTACGCGATGTACTGCTACTCGACGTAACCCCACTATCGCTGGGTATCGAGACCCTGGGCGGCGTAATGACCAAGCTCATCGAGCGCAACACAACTATTCCAACCCAGAAGAGCCAGGTCTTTTCAACGGCGAGCGATGGTCAGACCAGCGTAGAGATCAAGGTCTTCCAGGGTGAGCGCGAACTAGCTCACGATAATCGCCTGCTTGGCAACTTTATTCTGGATGGCATTCCACCCGCTCCCCGTGGCATACCGCAGATCGAAGTGACCTTTGACATCGATGCCAACGGTATCGTGAATGTGAAGGCTCATGATCGAGGCACTGGTCGCGAACAGCGCATTACGATTCAGCCATCCAGCGGCCTCAATAAAGACCAGATCGAGCGCATGGTGAAGGATGCCGAGGCTCACGCCGGCGAAGACCGCCGCCGCCGGGAGGAGATTGAGGTTCGCAACGAAGCCGATAACTCCGCCTACCAGGCCGAGAAGACGCTCCGAGACCTAGGAGACAAGGTCTCGCCCGAGGTGAAGAGCGACGTAGAGTCAAAGATCTCGGACGTACGGGCTGCCTTGGGCACCGACGATCTGGATCGCATGCGCGCGGCCAAAGATGCGTTGCAGACGGCAATGCTCAAGGTTGGCGAGCAGGTCTACTCGGCAGCCGGGTCGGCAGGCGCTTCGTCAACTGGGAGCGACGGCGGCAGTGGCAGCGGTCCTTCTGATGACAATACTGTTGAAGGTGAATTCAAGGAGATGTAAGACCGGCCAGTACTCACCTCCTGTTTGCCATTCCTGCTCTACTTACCCCGAAAAGATGAGTGGAGCAGCGAGAATGGTCCTAAACCAGCGGCGGTATCTGGTATCATCATACCAGTGCCGCCCTCGGTTGTATATTAAGCCAGGGTTCCCAGAAGAGAACAGTGCTGCGCACTGATTGGTCATTTCTGTTAGAATAAGCGCGCCACAGCCGGCACATCGCCTGTACCGCTGTGGCCGCAAACTTTGGAATGTGGGTTGGGAGGCTCCCAGCCAGGGAGCGGCGCCTCGCCTGCCCGAGGATCTCGCAGCTCTGGCAGGAGAGTCGCAAGAAGAGGAAGCCAATGGCAGCCAAACGGGATTATTACGAAATACTCGGTGTTGCGCGCAGTGCCAGCGAGGAAGACATTAAGAAAGCTTTCCGCCGGCTGGCACGCCAGTATCACCCGGATGTAAATAAGGAAAAGGGCGCCGAGGAGCGTTTTAAGGAGATCAACGAGGCCTATGAGGTACTCGGCGATGCCCAGAAGCGGCAGGCGTATGATCGCTTTGGTCATGCTGGAGTCTCCGGTGCTGGTGCCGCCGGTGCCAACCCGTTCGAGGGATTTGGCTTTGGCAGCTTCAGTGATATTTTCGAGCAGATCTTTGCCAACGCTGCCGGTACAGCCAACGGCACACGGCGCGGAGCGCCGCAACGCGGTGCCGATCTCCGCTATGAGCTGACCATCTCGTTTGAAGAAGCTGTGCGTGGCTGCCAGAAAGATATCGAGGTTCCTCGCTGGGAGACCTGCCCCACTTGCCATGGTAATGGTGCCCAGCCGGGTACCAATACCACGCGCTGCACCGCCTGCCAGGGTACCGGTGAGATTCGCCGTGTGCAACAGTCCATTTTCGGCCAGTTTGTGAATGTGATGGTCTGCGACCGCTGTCGAGGTGAAGGTCGAGTCATCACTACTCCCTGTGAGCGCTGCCAGGGCCAGGGACGCATTCGCAACATTCGCCGCGTCACTGTGAACATTCCCGCCGGCGTGGACGACGGCATCAATGTTCGAGTGACCGGCGAGGGCGAGGCCCCGCCTCGCGGGGGCGGCACGCCTGGCAATCTCTTCGTAGCACTCAGTGTGAAACCTCATGAGTATTTCAAGCGTCAGGGCACCGATATTCTCTATGATCTGCCTATTAGCTTTGCCGACGCGGCACTTGGCTCTGAAGTACCGGTCCCGACGCTTGACGGCGAAGAGTCAGTAAAGATTCCGACCGGTACGCAGAGCGGTCGCACCTTCCGGCTCAAGGGCAAAGGGGTGCCGGTGGTGCATAGCTCAGTTCGCGGAGATGAGCTGGTCACGGTCAAAGTCGTGACGCCGCAATCTCTTACCGCCCGACAGAAGGAGTTGCTCCGGGAGTTCGCTGAGATCGAAAAGCAGCAGATCGAGCGTGGCCACAATCTCTTCGAGAAAGGGTTCGAGAAGCTCAAGGACGCAATGCACTTCGAGTGACCCCCAGTAGCAGCAGGCAACATGAGACCCATGATTTCCTCGAGAGAAAGCCGCCCACAGGAGCGGCTTTCTTGTATGGCCCGTTTTGGCGCAAGGCGTAGCTTCTTGCTAAATGAGGAGCTGATAGCGTATAAATGGTGAAAGATCAGACGATGTACCGGCGCGTACACTTACTGCCGTTTTTATCCGGGGCGATGGTGGAATGGTAGACACAGCGGACTTAAAATCCGCTTCCGGCCAACCCGGAGTGAGGGTTCGAGTCCCTCTCGCCCTACCAGAGAAAGTCAGTTGAATTCAGGGTTTTAGGCTGATCGGGGTTTCCACTCGTCGCTTGCTGTTAGCTTGGGCAACTATCTTACTACCCCTACCTTTACCCCTATCGGAGCATTCTCAGGTATTCTATGGGGATCGATGGTGGCCGTATCGCGCCTACTCATACGCGGTCGCACCATACAGTTGTAGTTTGACCGTCGTAGCTGTCCACTCTTGATGAGCCCGAGGCATGTGGACTGCTGCAGAGCTATCGGAAGGCTGCATCATCTGCTATGCTGGGTAGGTATGCATGAACTCGAATTTTCCCATAAGGTTAGTGTATGGAGTTGAGCGACTTCGACAAACGGTACCCGCCCCGACCCGGGCTCCCAGCGGGCGCCGAGGTAAGCCGTGTGGCCCCCAGTCCGACGGGGAGTCCACACATCGGCACGGCGCTCCAGGGGGTCATCGACCGTGCTATCGCCTCCCAGTCTGGCGGTGTCTTTATTCTGCGCATTGAGGATACCGACCGCAAACGCCTGGTGCCTGGTGCCGTCGACGAGATCATCGCATCGCTCAGCTGGCTCGGTATCGCACCCGACGAGGGGCCAGAGCTTGGTGGCGCCTATGGGCCCTACATACAGAGCGAGCGGTTGTCGCTCTATCAGTCGGCGGCAGACTGGCTACTCGCACACGGCCATGCCTATCGCTGCTTCTGCACACCGGCGCGGCTGGATGAGTTGCGTCGCACGCAGCAGGCTGCAGGGCTACCTCCACGCTACGATCGTCACTGCCGCTCCGTCGCGCAAGACGATGTCGAGCGGCAGTTGGCCGCAGGCGAGCCGTTTGTCATTCGGCTCGCCGTGCCCGACGACCGCCAGATTCGCTTTCATGACGAGCAGCGCGGCGACATCATCATCGACGCGAATGTGGTGGACGATCAGGTACTGCTGAAATCTGACGGCTTCCCGACCTATCATCTCGCCGTAGTCGTGGATGACCATTGCATGCATGTCACGACCGCTGTGCGCGGCGAAGAGTGGATCTCGTCTACACCGAAACATGTCCTACTCTACGACGCATTCGGGTGGCAGATGCCGCGCACCATCCATACGCCGCTGCTGCGCGACGCTGACCGGCGCAAGCTCTCTAAACGAACCAGCGATACCTCGATTGGATGGTTCCGCTTACAGGGGTACCTGCCCGATGGCTTCCGCAACTTCATTACACGCCTCATCTGGACGCATCCGGACGGGAGAGATATCTATTCTTGGCCGGAGTTCGTCGAGCGCTTCTCGATCTCGGGCCTGCGCGCCACGGCACCAGTCGCCGACACCGATCTGCTCGACTTCATCAATGGCCAGTACATCCGCATGCTCGCGCCTGAGGCGCTGTATCAGGCAACACGCGAGTGGCTGGAGTATGTCTACGCAGAGGCACTCCAGAGCCAGGCGCACTCCGTCACGTTTGAGCTGAGCGGCAAGGGCGATGTCTCAATCAGCGCATCGATCGAGGATCTCCAGATGTTCGCGGCCGCCTTTACCCGTGATCCCGCCTACACACAGCGCGTGCTGGCATTGGAGCCGGAGCGCTACAAGAAGCTTTGCGACATTCTGGTCCAGACGCGGCTTTTCTACCCCGACCTCTTCACGCCGGCGCACCGCGACCAGCTGGTAAAGCCTCTGGGCGACCCAGCGCAAGCACGTGTGGCTCTGGCAGCGTATTGCGACGGTGCCGAAGTGGGCGAGTCGCACGAGCAGTGGGAGCAGCGCGTCCGCGCACTGGCTGAACAGATAGGTGCGAAGGCAGGCAAGCTCTTCATGACGCTGCGGATTGCGCTCACAAGCTCCGAGCAGACGCCGCCGCTCTACGACATCATCGGCGTCATGGGTGAGGCCGAGACCCGACGTCGGATCGAGCTGGCGCTACGTACGCTCAGCACATAGAGGGCGGTAGGTGTGCACAGTTTGTTCGTAGCGCGCTCAACGCGCGTGCGGTCCGTGCCGGCGATGGATCCGCTGGGGCCACCAGTGGAAGCGCGTCGCTGAGCGGACGAGGTCGTGCTGCCCTTGAAGTGCGACACAGCGCTCGGCTTGCGCGTCTTCCAACTCCTCGATACTGGCGAAGTGCCGGTTGACCAGGACCGTGTTTGTCAGTGGCCACAAGTGCTCAGCCGGCTGCAACTCGGGCGAATGGGGTGGCAGGAACAGCAGGTGGATATGCTCGGGCACCCGTACATGGGGACTGGCATGCCAGCCCGCGCCGTCGAGCATGAGCACGATCTGTTTGGTCGGACTCGCCCGCACCGCGTCGGCGAACGCTTCCAGTTCTACCGAGAAGAGCTCGATGTTGACCGTTGTTGCCACATGCCACACGGTGCGTCCTGAAGCCGGATGCACGAAGCCGACGACGTAGCGCCAGGCATAGCGATGCTCTACAGGCGCCAAGGGGCGCTGGCCGGGCAGCATCCGGACCTTGCGCAAGAGTGGCTTGAGCCCGATCCCGGATTCGCTCCAGCTCCACGCGTTGACCCGGGCTCAGGGGCAATTCGCGTTGATGCATACCAATCACCTCCTCATCGAAGGTGATTCTATCATTACCCGTGCAAGTTGTTAAAGAGCATCAGGTAGGGGATAGCGTCACCTAGAACAGGTGTGCTACACTCCATCGAGACGGGCAGGTGCCCACATACTCTGTTGGGACCTGCGTCGCCTGAGCATCCCCTCATGGAGAGTGTCAATAGGAGAGGCAGCATGAAGGTACTCCTCACTTCCGCGGGCATCAAGAACACCAGCATCCATAACGCGCTGGAAAAGCTTCTGGGCAAACCGATTGCCCAGTCCAGCGCCCTCTACATTCCCACCGCGATCTACCCCTTCCCTGGCGGTGCTGCCATGGCCTGGCGGCTGATCCGCGGAGTAGTCGGCGGCCCCATGTGCGACTTGGGGTGGAAGTCGTTGGGCGTGCTGGAGCTCACCGCTCTGCCCAGTATCCAAGAAGACTGTTGGATCCCCACGGTCCGGGAGACGGACGCCCTGCTGGTTGGCGGCGGCGATCCCCTGTATCTGAGCTACTGGATGCGACAGTCGGGACTGGCCGACCTGTTGCCGTCGCTGCGGTATGATGCGGTCTACGTGGGGGTGAGCGCCGGGAGCATGGCGGCGACCGCCACCTTCGGCGAGACCTACCCTGATCCGCCCAGGGGCAGCGGTGAGGCGCTCACGTCGGAAGACGTCGTGTTCGCCACCCCCCAGGGAGAAATCAGTAGGCTCTTGGTCACGGCTCAGGGAGTGGGACTGGTCGACTTTGCGTTGATTCCGCACTTGGATCACGAGGATCATCCGGACGCTTCCCTGGCCAACGCAGAAAAGTGGGCCGCGAGGCTACCCGTGCCAACGTACGCGATCGACGATCAGACCGCCATACAAGTTGTCGACGGCGCCGTCGAAGTCGTCTCCGAGGGGCACTGGAAGCTGTTTACCCCCTAGCACATACGCTGGTTCGGCCATGAGCCGTGCGTGCTCCAGCGTGGTTGAACCGTTCGTGCCGCCTACACTGCCCTCGCGCGACGTACCCCAACGAGATCGGGCACGCGAGAGCAAGTTGCTCGGCGCACACACAGCAGCATGACGGCGAAAGCGAATCCGCTCCGGTAGACGCTGAACAGATGCTCCCAGCGGATCAGCGCCCTCGATCAGTGTGCAGTGGGATGCTCGTTGGTGTTTTGCAGTTGCTGTCGGCGGCGTATGCGAGAAGGATTGGTGGCATACACCCCCATCAGGCCGGAGAGGATGGCCATGCCAATGGCCGCTACTGCAAGAAATGCAGGCGCTACCGGAGGATAAGCTGGCAGCAAAAGGTCTGCGCCCAGCGGACCACAGAGCGCTACCAGGAGCACGAACCGGCGGCGACCGACTCCTCCATGACGTTGGAACCAGCGGAACATCCTCATGATTAGCGCCCAATCGATCACAAAGAGAGCAATGAACGCGAGGATGCGCAGCAGAGTTGCCAGAAATGCCAGAATGAACTGGACCATACAGGCAGAGATTCTGTTTCGCTCTGACCATACATGTTGTGTTTGTCGGAAACCGGAGAAACCGGTCCAAATCCATCACATAGACGAGAATCCATCGAACAATAACATTTCCAATCTTGCAGTGTTGTGTCTTGAGTGTCATGACAAAACACAGGTGCATGGGGGATTTGCAAAGAAGTATTCTGCAAGCGAAATTACCAGATATCGAGATGATTGGCTAACGCAGGTGAAACGGGTACGAGCAGCCCAAGGTGTGCAAGTGCTCAAGACTATTGATCCTGAGGAGTTGCGCCTACGGCGAGAGCAAGCTCAACAGCAAGCTGCGAAGATGCGTACTCTCTATCAAGAGTTCTTCACCGCTCTCACCTATATAATGCAGTATGCAGAGCGGTTAGAGCCCGTTCCTGCAACAGAAGAACTCGATGGGTACCAGCTGCGATATAAACCACTTCTTGACGAGGCTAACAGAGTGATAGGGAAGCTCTACCCCCAAATACGTGTCGAGCCTGGAGCTGATGAGGTTTGTGATTATTACACGTCTTTTTTCAGTACCTTTAATGCATATATAAGGACCCTAAAAGCTAAACGAACAAAACAGAGTTTTTGGGCCAAGATGTTCAAAACTACAAGCATATATGCTGTAAGAAGTAGTTTGCGCGCAGTTCAAGATGCAATACGCAATCATATTTCCGATCTTGATGGAACTACTTAACCATACTTGACGTGCCAGCGTGCTTTGCGCAATACTATTCTCGGATTTTCGATATCTGGACACCACTACTTTTCATGGTC
>JBKQTH010000137.1:0-3579 GCA_052143275.1 Ktedonobacterales bacterium
AACCTGTCGCAGGACGACTTTGTCCTCGATGAGGACGGACGCCAGCAGAGCATCAAGTACTTCAGCCGCGAGACCGATCTTCCGCTCACGCTGGGACTGCTGGTGGATACCAGCCTGAGCCAGCGGCGGGTGCTGGAGCAGGAGCGCTCCGCCAGCGGCAGCTTCGTGGACAAGGTGTTGCGCGAAGACAAGTAAAGCCCTCTTCTAGCTCCTGATTACCCCACAGCACCAACACTTGCTGCCTGCAAGAATAGTACACCACTGGTAGCAGAGTGAATGATGCCTATCCGGCTTGTTGCTGAGCTAGCTATGATTCACGTATAAGCCATCTCTGACACGACCTCAGTACCGTGGATAGTTCCTCGTTGGGCAACAAGTCATATTTAGTTAGACTATCTCTGCCCATGCGAACAATACAGCTGATCACTGCACCACTATATACGTCAAGGCTTTTCAAACACTTCATCAGTGACGTCGCTGCTCACCGCTGTCACGTGTTGCGAGCAATTGGAGTCAATTGTGGCCATGGGTACGCAGCCTGGAATAGCGTATACTAGGTGCGCCAGAAGACGAAGAGTGGCGATGTCGCCGCCCGAAATAGCTGCCTGGCATACGCCATATTAGGATAAAGGAGCATACTGATGTTTGCGCGAGTGACGTCGGTTTCCGTACAGCCTGACAAAGTAGCCGAAGTAGTACGTATCTACAACGAGAGCATTCTTCCCGCCGTCAAGGCCGCCACTGGTAAGGGCATGTCCATCACCATGTGGAACACGCAGGCCGATGGCGAGACAACCGATTCCAGCGGATTCTATCGCGAGCAGGTTGCCAAGGTCAGCCCATTCTTCTCCAGCCCGCCATCGCTCGACGTCTATGAGGTCGCCGTACAGGGCTAATTGACGTGAGGTTTCCACGCGTAGTCGCGCAGGGAAAGACGGCGGTGGTCCCGCCCAGACGCCAGCCTGAGAACCATCCCGGGCAGGCTCTCTCCTGGGGCACGTCTGTCACCTCAATACCGAGCACGTGAATATGAGCTTGGTCGACATTTTCGAGCTTATGTCCCTTGCTCCAGATCAGCCACATTTGATAGATGGACATGGGAGGCGAAGAAGCCAGGGAGAAGATCCCTCAACTACCGTACGGATCTCGCCGTTGCGATCCCGCTCTTCACTATTTCTAGATCCGTGGAAGAGTAGTAGTGTCCTGAGCGAACGACGCCCGAGATGGCGTGTGGATGTGCGACACTCTCGACGGGGTTGGCATCCAGCAGGACAAGATCAGCGATCTTCCCAACCTCCACGGTGCCCATGTCGGCGGTCTTGCCCAGGAACTCGGCACCGTTCAGCGTGGTCATTTGCAGTACCCGGAGAGGAGACAGTCCAGCCTTCCAGAGTTCATCCAACTCCTGATGAAGTGAGAACCCCGGAATCTCCCAGACGGCGCCTCACTGCTCCTCGTGAGACCGGATCAACACGTGGCCTGGCGCGGCACGTCTATGGATCGACCGACTACGGAGGCAATCCTCGACCAGATCCGCGGCGTTTGAGCACCTCCAGACGACGATGGTGCGGTGAACGACAGGGCCGGCATGACGTGATGTCGGCACGTACCGCGATATGGGCAGCTCAGCGTAGGGAGACTGGAGACACTGCCGCTGAAACTGCACCTCGCACTGGTGGGTGGCGCCGTTGGGTTTGGTGTGTCTGGGCTTGGTAGCCACTGTAACTTGGAAGAACGGTGGTGAGCATCAAGTCAATCGTGGCATTCGTGCGGGAGGCTGTCCACATTCGTGAGCCAGCGCAGGTGACCCAGAATCGGCTGTACTGGAAGGAACGCATCGTCAAGAACCAGCCACGAATACTGATCGCCAGGAGAAAGCTGGACACGCTGTACCTTCATTGTAAGCGTACCTATCGTTATAGAAAACGATCAGCTTTCTCAGTCTACAGCGAGCAAACATCGGTTCGCAACATACGTTGTATACGTTGTGAGCACTTATTCATCGGGCGGCAGATACCACGGATTGCTGAGCGGGGGAAACTCGTCAGAGGCACCCCGGCTCGGAGTTCCGTCTCTCATATTCTGGTACTGACTGTCAGATGTATTGAGTGATGGCCAGCCATTCGCAAATACATCTGCGGACCCCGCACTTGGATCCGCTGGGCCAAATGGTTGACCTTGACCACCTATGTTAGGAGTTCGACCCTGGCCTGTGGATGCCCAGCCTCCCTGCCCCGTTTGTGGCGAATTTCCAGGACGTTCACCAGAAGGGGTAAACCAAGATGGGATATCCATGCCAGATACACCTGACTGGGCAGGTGGCCATCCTTGTTGCGACTGAGGATCAGTTCGCGGAGAATTGCCCGACCCATACATAGATGCGGGACCAAGAGCCGAGGGTCGTTGGGGGCGGTTCGCCACAATGCTAAGGAGTTCGTCGACTACTGTCCCGGTTGGCTGAGGCCAGATTGGCTGTCGACCCGCCTGCAAATCTCGCAGCGCCGCCGCAAGACGTTGTGCCTCGTCCTCAGTTCTACGCAGCTGATAGGCAGCCCGTCCAGATTGAGCTGCCTGCTCCATGGATGTTTTGAGGCGCACAATCAGGTTATTGAGAGACGATGCGATTTGCCACAGGATGTTCTCCTGGGTCAACGGTGCCCGCGCATTATAGTCACCATTGGCAAGCCGAACATGGGTAGCCAGAATCTGCTGAACGCCAATCTCCAGCTGCCGGCGTTGCTCAGCATAGGCATGTTCGAGAGCTGCCACCCCTTCGGCACGATCAGCACGGTGAACCTCGCGATTGGTACCGCGAACCCACAGGTAACCTACGATAGCGACAATGACCAAAAGTGCGAGGGGACGAGCTAGGATGCCCGCAGCACCATAGAGCTGGATATTCGTGGTAAGATCAGCGGCGTGCGGCTGCAGACTGAAGTCAACCACAATCAAGAGAGCATTCAGGGCTGCAACGAGGAACGCAGAAACCGGCGGAAGTATAGAGGCAGCAACCACCACGGTAATGGTGAGCGCGTCATAGCCCGGTAGGTCAAACATCGTGATACCGTGCGGTTCACTGGCTATCGAGGCGAATATACCACCATCGAAGAGCAATATAAGTATGATCCCACTGAGTGTCACAAGCCCGAGCCGGTTGCAGACCGCAGCGATTAGCAAGCCCACGAGTGCAGCCAAAAGTGTGATAGCGGTAGCTGCTGATCCCGCAATAACTGGGATCACGAGCAGCAAACTAACAAGGATTCCAAGGATAAGCCAGGATGCGAGGCGACTGCGTCGCAGCCGTTCACGACCCTCAAAGCTCGTATCACCAGCAAGTGCCGGGGCACTGGTGAGTCTCAGCCACCAGTTCGGCCGACGCTCAGCCGGCTGCGCTATGGCCGGTCTTCCGAAGTTCATATCAGGACGTGGTGGCTGAGTGTACATAGTCCCTCCACACGAACACGAGGTGTGGCTTATGCCGAGAGAATAGACACCGTGCTCTCGGTACCGAGCCATACGCCGGGTGCGCACTGTACAGGCCCAAGCTGCATCGCGTGAGTAACAATGAGATTGGGCACC
>JBKQTH010000138.1:0-5167 GCA_052143275.1 Ktedonobacterales bacterium
ATGCTCTGCTCCGTAACGGTCGACATTATCCACACTCCTTCGCACGTCCGAAGGAAGAGAAACAGAGGACAATAATGACTGAAGACAATACTGGAGTTACCCCGATTTGGTGGGTCTTCCCACGATGCGCAACGAGATAAATCGAGCCAAGCTCATACGAGAACCAAGATACGCCAGGAACGGCACTAGGCCATTTGGAACCACGGGTCGTCGCGAATGGCGGTCAGACACTCATCAAGAGGAAGGTTGTGGTAGAGGACAACCCGCACGCCGGATGTCGCTTGAGGCTAACAGTCCACGAAATCCGGGTCACTCCAGTTGCCTACCTGACCGAACTCCAGTCGTAAAGGACGAATCGTATGCGCGTCGCGCTCTTCATTACCTGTTTCAACGATACCCTGTTTCCGCAGGTGGGCATCGCCACGACTCAGTTGCTGGAACGGTTGGGAGTGGGGGTCGACTTCCCAGAGGCGCAGACCTGCTGTGGGCAGATGCACTACAACACCGGCTATCAACTGGAGAGCATGCCGCTGGTACGCCACTTCGTCGACACCTTTGACGAGGCGGAGCTCATCGTCGCGCCCTCGGCTTCCTGCGTGGGAATGGTGCGCGACCTCTATCCCCGTGCCGCCGCTCTGCATGGCGACCCGGCGCTGGTAGCCGCTGTCGCTGCCCTTACCCCGCGGGTGGTGGAACTCAGCGAGTTCTTGGTCAAGCGGCTGGGGGTGACCGATGTGGGGGCGTATTTCCCGCATCGGGTCACCTACCACGCGACGTGTCATAGTCTGCGGGTCTTGCAGGTCGGGGACATCCCGGAGCGGCTGCTGGGGGCGGTGCGCGGCATGGAACTGGTGCCGCTACCCAATCTGCGGGAGTGTTGTGGCTTCGGAGGGACCTTTGCCCTCAAGAATGCTGCCACCAGCACGGCGATGCTCGCCGATAAGCTGCGCGATGTTCTTGATACCGGCGCCGAGGTGCTCTGCGCTGCCGACACCTCCTGTCTGATGCACATCGGCGGGGGACTACATCGCTTGCAGACTGGGGTACGAACGGTTCATCTCGCCGAGATCCTGGCCAGCACGGAGTAAGGACGATCGCGATAGACGCCGGACACGAAACCCGGCGAAAGAAACGCAAGGAGAAGGGGCAGGTCCGATGACCACCAAAATGACCAGTGCGAAGAAGTCGTTGCCGATGTTCCCGCAGGCGGCGAAGGCGGCGCTGGGCGATGCCCAGCTGCGGCGTAACCTGCGCCAGGCGACCACAACCATTCGTGACAAACGCGCCCGCGTGGTGGCGGAGCTGCCCGACTGGGAGGCACTGCGAGAGACAGGTGCGGCTATCAAAGCTGAGGTGATGGCGCATCTCGACACCTACCTGCTGCAATTAGAGGCGGCGGTGACCGCGGCGGGTGGACAGGTGCATTGGGCGCGCGACGCGGCTGAAGCCAATCACATCATCGCGGATCTCGTGCAGAGAACTGGGGCGGATGCAGTGGTGAAGGTCAAGTCGCTCACGACAGACGAGATCGGGCTCAATGCCGCCTTGAAAACACAAGGCATCACGGCCATCGAGACGGACCTGGCTGAACTGATCATCCAGCTTGCTGGGGAAACCTCCTCGCACATTTTGGTGCCCGCTATTCACAAGAATCGCGCGGAGATCCGCGACCTCTTTCGGCGCACTATTGCCAGGGAAGAGGACCTCAGCGATGACCCGAAAGAACTGGCCGGAGTGGCGCGGCACTATCTGCGCACGCAGTTCCTCTCGGCGCGCGTAGCAATCTCGGGGGCAAACTTCACCATCGCTGAGACGGGCACGGTGTGCGTCGTGGAATCAGAGGGCAACGGGCGGATGTGCCTGACCCTTCCGGAGACGCTGATCACGGTGATGGGCATCGAGAAAATCTTGCCTACTTTTAGGGACTTTGCCGTGTTCCTCCAACTCCTGCCACGGAGTTCGACGGGGGAGCGGATGAATCCCTATACCAGCCTGTGGACGGGGGTCACTCCGGGCGATGGGCCGCAGACTTTCCATTTGGTGCTGCTGGATAACGGGCGTACGATGGTGCTGTCCGACGAGGTTGGGCGGCAGACACTGCACTGCATCCGCTGTAGTGCCTGCCTCAACATCTGTCCGGTGTATGCACGCACGGGGGGCCATGCCTACGGCTCGGTGTATCCGGGTCCCATTGGCGCCATCCTCACGCCACAATTGGTTGGGGTGGAGCAGGCGAAGTCATTGCCCTACGCCTCGACGCTGTGTGGCGCCTGCTATCCAGTCTGCCCGGTGAGGATCAACATCCCCGAAGTGCTGCTGCATCTGCGGGGGCAAATCGCCAGTCACAAGGGGCCGCTGGACCCGGAGGCGGTGACAATGCGGCAGCTCGCACGCATCTTCGCCCACCCCAAACTCTATGTGCGCGCCCAGCGGCTGGGGCGAATCGGACAAGGCATCTTTGTACATGGAGGCACCATCGACCGTTTACCAGGCCCGCTGGCAGGGTGGTCGCAGGCGCGTGACCTGGCTCCCCTTCCCAAACAAACTTTCCGCGACTGGTGGCGAGCGCACCAGCAGGGAGGTACGGCATGAACGACGCGAAGGCCGAGATACTATCTCGCATCCGTGCTGCACTGACAGGCGCTGTGCCATCCTCCACTGTACCTCGTGACTATATCCAGACCGACGACCGCCCGCGTCCGGTCATCCTCCATGAGTTGGTGGAGCGCCTGCTCGACTATAAAGCTCGGGTCAGCCAGGTCGCACCACAGAATCTGGCAGAGGCGATGGCGCAGGCATGTCAGCAGTATGCCATCCAGCAGGTGGCGGCTCCAACCGATGTGCCGGAAGTATGGCTGCCACCGGATATCACCGTGCGGCGCGACGAACCACCCTTGAGCCATGAGGACCTGGATGACTGCGACGCCGTAGTGACGGGCTGTGCCATCGCCATCGCCCAGACGGGGACCATCATCCTGAATGGTGGGCCATACCAAGGGCGGCGGGCGCTCTCGTTGGTGCCGGATGTACACCTGTGCGTGGTGCTGGCCGAGCAAGT
This sequence comes from Ktedonobacterales bacterium, assembly GCA_052143275.1. Taxonomy (GTDB): domain Bacteria; phylum Chloroflexota; class Ktedonobacteria; order Ktedonobacterales; family JADMIN01; genus JAJPKE01. Next base: position 3,059 of record JBKQTH010000138.1, read on the forward strand.
TGTAGGCAACGTTCCAGAGGGGATCGCACGCCTGGGTGAGTACCCAACGCGTCCGATCACCTTCATCTCCGGTCCGTCGGCGACCAGCGACATTGAACTTCGCCGGGTGGAGGGGGTGCATGGCCCACGTACCCTCCACGTCTTCCTCGTAACCGCGTCAGTGGTGTGAAAGCTTGCCTGCTATTTTCACCTGAGTGACGATGATCATCAGCTTATTATATGAGATAGAGTAGCAAGCGTCATCTTAGGCCGGCTCGCTCGCTCTCTGGCGCTACGGGCGTGATCTGCGGCATAATGGAGCCTGGTCGAGGTATTGCGGCTACACGAGTAAGGGCGAGCGATGGCTCCGGCCACTCTAGAGGAAGCAGTGGTAGTTTAGCCGTCGCCGAAGGCGGGAGACGCACGCTGCCTAGACGCGGAGACTGCAGGCGTTCAGCCGGCTACCGACGATCGTGCCGGAACTGGAGAAAAGAGCAGGCGAATGATGTACTTTGAGCCGCTGGACCCGCAGTTTGAAGAGCGAGTGCGGGCAAGTTTTGCCGAGCAGCAGGTGATGGCGCTACTGGGTGCCGTGCTTGGGCGGGTCAGCCCGGGAGAGACCGAGATACAGCTCGGCTATCGTCCGGACCTGACCCAGCAGAATGGCTTCCTACACGCCGGCATAGTCGCCACCATACTCGATAGCGCCTGCGGATACGCCGCGTATACCTTACTCCCCGCCGATGTCGGCGTCCTCACCGTTGAATACAAAATTAATTTGCTGGCTCCAGCCAGTGGACTGCTCTTCGTGGCGCGCGGACAGGTCAAGAGACCAGGCCGCACCATTACCGTCTGCTCAGGCGAAGTGCTGGCGCTGCAGGACGGCCGTGAGCAGCCGGTGGCCACCATGCTGGCGACGGTGATGGCCGTGCGAGACCGAGTGGCGTCCAGCCGCTAATATCTCCCTGATTACCATGTGAACACCGCTTCCTGGCGGTCGACCGGCGTCCTTGCGCTCTACGGTGAGCCTCGCTGCTCACTCCGAACTCCACTTCATGTGGCTGCCCAGCATCTTGCCGCCAAAAGTCAAGCATCATGCTCGCCGGTTAGTGTAGCAGAGAGCGTGCCAATTCCAAATGGTCGCTTCTGGTGTACCATGGTCGTGGTCTTTGGATCTACTTGTTCCAATCGTAGACTCGCCGGAGAGCGCCGGATCTTGACTGGGCTACCACCCTTTGCTATGCTCCGCAGAAGAGGCCAACCAAGGCGGCAGGTCGCCTTGACACCGCTTAGTTCTTCATACTCCGGGTATTTCGACAGCACGAGTACTCTCTTGCCGAGAGAGGCAGCTGCGATGGCCTTTCGCGACTTGGAACTGGGAGCCATACAGGCCCATATACTGCATCACGCCGCCACTGAGCCCTTTTATGGCGTCTGGATGGTCGACGAATTGGCCCGTCATGGCTACCGTGTGAGCTTTGGGACGCTCTATCCCACGCTGCACCGCATGGAGCAGGCAGGGCTGCTCATCCACGAAGAGCGGCGAGAGGGCAGCACGGTGCGTAAATATTACCGGGCTACTCCACAGGGCCAAGAGGCGCTCCGCCGGGCGCAGCAAATCATTCGCGAGCTCTTTTTCGAGTTGATCGCGCCGGAGTGAGCGACTCGTGCCGCCGGTAGGCAGTGCGCCGGCATCTTGCTTCGTCCCCTATACCTGACGCTTGGTCGCATTCTCCTGTGCACGCGCGTTGGAGCCTTGAATCCGTATGCTCAGACGGCTCGGCGTGGCCTGCGAGAGCCACGCCAGAATGCTGTTCACCCTCCCATCCACCACCACGGTCCGGTTATGCGCTAAGGCGCGTAACGCCGTCTCGACGACTTGCTCCGGCGTGCGCCGGCGGCCCGACAGAGGAACTTCGCCCGCCACCTTGAAAAAATCGGTCTCGGTCGCGCCGGGGCAGAGCGCGAGAACCTGAACGCCCTGCCGGCCAAACTCCTCCGCCAGCGCTTGCGAAAAGCTCCGAACAAATGCCTTGCTGGCTCCATAGACGGCCATATAGGGTATGGGCAGAAAACCCGCCACCGAAGCCACGTTGATGATTGCTCCGTGCCGTCGGGCCAGCATGGCAG
>JBKQTH010000139.1:0-8266 GCA_052143275.1 Ktedonobacterales bacterium
TCGTGCTGCTGCCCCTCTCGCGCCAGACGCGCGAACCAACACTGAGCAGAAGCATCAGTATGTTCCATCAAATCTGCGATCTTGTCCTCTTCTATGGCCTCGTGATTGCCCTGACCCGCACTCGTCGCACGACCTGGGACCAGCTTGCCATGTCCCTGTTGAGCCTGGCGGTCATCTCGCTCTTCGTGGGGGATACCTGGGCCGCCCTGCTGCTGCTCCACCCGCCGTACACCTACCGCACGGGCAGTGCACCCGACCTGTTCTGGTTCATCTGCTATATGCTCATCCCGTTGGCCAGTCTGGTCCGGCTGCGCCTCGCTGCCGTCGAGCTGCCTCCTCGCCCGCCGGTGCCGGCGGCACGTCTCACCTGGCGGGACACTCTGGGCAGTATTACGGTTATCGCGCCCAGTGCCGCCGTCGTAGGAGCCGGCATGGTGATCATTGTCCATGCGGTGCTCACGTCGCCGCACACGACGGGCCTGATCCCTCCAGAAGCGGTGGGTATCGCTCTGCTGCTGCTGGCAACGCTGCGGCCGGCGGTCGTGTTCCTGGAACAAGAGCAGCTGCGCCGCGCGCGCGACGCCGCGCGCGCCCAGGAGAGCGCGTTGCGGATCGCCAATGAGCGCATGGAAGCCTTTCTCGGCATGGTCGCCCACGAGCTCAAGACCCCGCTCACCAGCCTCATCGCGAACGTCCACCTGATGGCTCGCCGGCTGGATGCCGTGTTGTGCCCCGACACCAGTCGCGAAGACTACACCCGCGCGGCCACGCTGCTGCGCACACTGGTCGAGCGCTGCGAGCAGAGTCTGGAGCGCATGCGCCGGCTGGTGGAGGATGTGCTGGACGAGACGCGCGTGCGGAACGGTCGACTCGCCGTGCGCCTGGAGCCACGCAATCTGGCTAGCGTAGTGGGTGAGGCGGTGACGGAGCAGGCGGCGCTCAACCCGGAGCGCACCATTCGCTGGGTCGCTGAAGGGTCACTCGTCCCGGTGCTTGCGGATGCCAGCCGCATCGACCAGGTCGTGGCCAACTATGTGAGCAATGCCCTCAAGTTCTCGCGGGCGGACCAGCCGGTGGACGTGCGCTTATGCACGGAGGACGGGATGGCGCGGGTCACCGTTCATGACGAGGGGGTCGGCATCCCAGTCGCGGACCAGCCGCACATCTGGGAGCGTTTCTATCGGGCGGCGGGCACCGATTGGCAGAGTGGCTCGCAGATAGGCTTCGGCATTGGGCTCTACATCAGCAAGGCGATTATCGACGGGCACCAGGGCCAGGTCGGCATCGAGAGCACACCCGGCCAGGGCACCACGGTCTGGTTTACGCTGCCACTCGTCTCGCCTCCGGCTTCCTCATCACCTGGGGCAGGAGGGGGCGGTACTGCATCTGCACCAGGGCCAGAAGAGCAAGGGCTCCACCCGTGATGACATCCATTCTCCAACTTCGTGATACTCCCGGCACAGACTCTGCGGGGTTACAAGTTGCTGCATGCGTTATCCGTGGCCGAGGATCTGCCCTGATCGAGTAGACATGAGCGCGAGGCAAGGGTCGCAGCAGTCTGGTCGGGATCCAGACGAGCCACTTGGGGTCGCATCGAAATGGCCAAGGCAGCCCACCGGAGTGCAGCGCAGACTGAGCTAGTATCGTAGCTGTGGGACGATGGGCTGCGAGAAGTGGGCGCCGTAGAACAGCCGAGAGGGCAGGGGTGAGCGCGGCGGCGGCACCTGCAGCAAGGTGGCACGCGCACCCCGAGAGGAGGAACGCATGGGCAGGGCGAATTCGACGGCCGCTGACCTCGCGGAGGTGGTCGCCTACTTCGACAGGCTCAGGACAGAGCCTCAGGACACGCAGATCCGTGGCCTCTCCGGCACCTGTCGCTTTGACATCGAGCCCGTCGGCAGCTGGCTGGTGATCGTGAACGACGGCCACGTGGAGGCCCAGCAAGGTGGTGGGCCGGCGGATAGCGTCGTGGGCTGCACCGCTGATGAATTCCTGAGTGTGGTGCGTGATGGACAGAACGGATTCACCGCAGCGTTGCAGGGCAGGCTGCGCGTTTCGGGCAATCTTGCCGTGCTCCAACTCCTCCGCAGGCTCGAGGTATGAGATCATTTCTCGGGGGGCGCTGAGTGCGCGCTCACCCGTGGTGCGACGGATCGTTGCAGGAATGGACAGACACATGGGCAGTGGCAGGACGATCAGCATGCTCGAGGGCAATACGTTCGTAGTGAGCGACCTCACCGGCGACATCGCCGCCTCCCCGACGGACACGCTCGGGATGTTCGCCTGGGACACCCGCCACCTGTCGCGCTGGGTCTTGACCCTCAACGGGCAGACGCTGAATCCCCTCTCGACGGTCGCGATCGAGTACTATGCGACGCAGTTCTTCCTCGTGCCGGGCACGGGGACCGTGTATGTGGACGCAGACCTCTCCATCGTGCGCAAACGCTCCATCGGCTCTCTGGGCTTTCGGGAAGATCTGACGGTGCTCAACCACAGCGAACAGACGATAGAGCTCGACCTGCACCTCGAGGCGGCGGCGGACTTCGCCGATCTGTTCGAGGTGAAAGACGCGCTACAGAAGAAGGGCGAGGCGTACACTCGCGTGGAGGCCGACCGCCTGGTCCTCGGCTTTCGCCGCGAGCGCTTTGTCCGTGAGACCCACATCTCCGCTCGTGTCGTCGCTGGCGACGACGGCAACAGCGGCGGTGCACCCGTCTCCCACGCTGCTGACGCCGCCGCTCCTGGCTCGCCCGACGCAGCCGCAGAGCTCGGGCTCGACGAGCGGGGGCTGCGCTTCGGCGTGCACGTCGCCCCGCATGGCCGCTGGAGCGCACAGATCGAGGTGCTCATCGCCCAGGATCCGCTCGGCCAGCCGGCGCGCGGGCGCCCCGGCGCGGCGGACCTCAAGCGCCAGGATCTCATTGCCTGGGTCCGCGCAGCGCCACGGCTCATCTGCACCTGGGATCCCCTCAAGCCGACCTATCTGCGAAGCATCGTGGATCTCGCCGCGCTGCGCTTTGAGCCCAAGTTGCTGCCGCCCGGACAGCCGCTGCCGGCGGCCGGCCTACCCTGGTTCATGGCGGTCTTCGGCCGCGACAGTATCCTCACCAGTTTCCAGGCGCTGCCCTTCCTGCCCCAACTGGCGCGCTCGACCCTCCGCACGCTCGCCCTGCTGCAGGGAACGCGACTGGACGACTTCCGTGACGAGGAGCCGGGGAAGATCATCCACGAGCTGCGCTACGGCGAGATGACCGCCTTTGAGGAGCGGCCTCAGTCGCCCTACTACGGCGCTGCCGACGTGACACCGCTGTATCTCATCCTGCTCGACGAATACGAGCGTTGGAGCGGCGACACCACGTTGGTGCGCCAGGCTGAGCCGATCGCGCGGGCCGCGCTCGGGTGGATCCAGGACTACGGTGACCACGACGGCGACGGCTACGTAGACTATCAGCGCAAGCGCGAGACTGGCCTGGAAAATCAGTGCTGGAAGGACTCTTGGAACTCCATCCTCTTCGCCGATGGTACGAACTCGGCCCTTCCCCGAGCGACGTGCGAGATCCAGGGCTACGTCTACGACGCCAAACGGCGCATGGCGCGGCTCGCGCGAGAGGTCTGGGCAGACCCGGCGCTGGCCGACCGCCTGGAGAGGGAGGCCGCCGATCTGAAGGCTCGCTTCAATCGCGATTACTGGCTGGAGGAGCGGCAGTGCTTCGCCCTCGCGCGCGACGGCCGGGGACGCCAGGTGGACGCCATCACCTCGAACATCGGCCATCTCCTCTGGAGCGGCATCGTGGACGGCGAGAAGGTACCATCCGTGGTCGCGCATCTCACTGGCGACGCGCTGTTCTCGGGATGGGGCGTCCGCACGATGGCCGAGGGGGAGGGCGGTTACAACCCCATCGGGTACCACGTCGGCACCGTGTGGCCCCACGACAACTCCTTCATCGCGCTGGGCCTCGCCAGCGCTGGCTACCGCGAGGAGGCGGCCCGGATCGCGGCCGGCATGCTGAACGCCGCGGTCTTTTTCGACGGTCGGCTTCCAGAGGCGTTCGCGGGCTATGCGCGGGAGCTCACCGAGTATCCAGTGGAGTATCCGACGGCCTGCAGCCCCCAGGCGTGGGCCACTGGCGCTCCGCTGTTGTTGCTGCGGGTCCTGCTCGGCCTTGAGGCCGAGGGCGAACACCTCATCGTCAATCCGGCGGTGCCCGGGGACGTGGAGACGCTCGCACTGCTCGATATCCCGGGGCGCTGGGGACGGGCAGATGCATTCGCACGCGGCCGGCTTCCGGGCGTCCAACTGGACCTGCTGGCGCAGTTCGGCGCCGCCGGACTGCAGACCGAGCAGCCATCATCCGCAGCAGGGGCGCCGGTGGACACATTCAGGATTGTCAAGTAGCACGGAGGCCGAAATGCTACCGCGGAAGCGCATAGGAGGAGCATCGCCGATCGCTCGTAGTCTGCTGGAGACCACGCTGGTGGAAGCACGTATCACTGTTGGTGGTTTCACATGAGCGGAGAGCAAGAGCCCCTAGGCTGCGGAGTCGCCGACAAGTGCAGTCACCAGGGCGCCCAGAAAGAGTTCCACATCGGTGACCAGTCCCATGACCTGTGCGGTTCCCCTATCAGCCAGCTTCGTTACCACGGCTGGGTTGATATCTACCACCACCGTTCGTACGGTGGCCGGCAGCAGATTGCCAGTAGCGATAGCGTGCAGCATGGAAGCTGCCATCAGTGCCACTTCCACGCCGCGCACTGCCTGGCGCATGCAGCCTTGCGCCACAAGCGAGTCGGTAATGACTCCCGGCATAGGCCCGTCATCGCGAATCGAGCCTGCCAGTACAAGTTCGACATTATGCGCCAGCGCAGTCGCGATAATGCCGTCTCCCAGCAGTCCACGCTCGCGCGCCGCAACGAGCGATCCTGCTCCACGCACGGCATTGATGGCGCGCAGATGGTTACGATGTCCATGCTCGACTGGATGACCCGTGTTGAGGTCGATGCCGAGCGATGTACCGTAAAGCGCTGCCTCGACATCATGAGTGACGATAGCATTGCCGCCAAAGATCACCTGCACATAACCGTGACGTATCAGGGTAGCCACATGTTGGCGCGCCGCTGTATGGACAACTGCCGGACCAAGCACAAAAAGTATCTTACCATGGTGGGCGCGTGTCGCACGCATCGCATCGGCCACGTCGTGGATTGCCAGAGTTTTGGCACGTTCTGATGAGACGGCGCTCTGCATAAAGCCAAATGCCTCCTGTTGGCGCGGGCGTTCGATCGGCTCCAGTCGAATTCCATAGAAACCAACCACCACTTCGTCACCAACACGTACCTCGGCCATCGGGCAGGCATACAGTTGTTTTGCCTTACGATCTACCTTGATCGCAACGTCCATCTCAATATCTTTTACATACAGCCAGTCACCCTCTATTCGCACCTGAGTCGGCATGTTGGTGGTCGAGTAGAAGTCATCAGGCAGCACCCCATCTTGCGTCACCAAAGCTGTAGCGGCGTCATGCTCGGTGACCAGCGTCGCTCCCAATCGCTGGAGCTCGCCGACAAGCGCAGTCAACTGTTCGTCTGTATCAGCAAGTACCTCGATCCGAGCATAGCTTGTCTCGCTTTCGCTGCTACCCACCTTTATCTCGCGCACGGCGAAGTGCGCGCCTGCATCTTCGATTGCACCCCAGACTCTTGGCAACGTGTACGAATCTATAATATGACCCCGAAGTTCAATATCTGTACTTGCCATACTTCTTGCACCATCTTCCTTCTCATCTTCCTGCCTCTCGTGCTCATACAGTCTAGCACGCCTGAACGAACATTCGCCTGGTTGCTTCATAACCGGCGGCTGGCGATGGACGATCTCGCGCAACGTGCAGACCAGTGAGACGCTGATCTCAGTAGCGATGATTCACCCGATGGTCGCGCGTCTGGGACGGTGGGCCTAACGACATGCCAGACACGCTGTAATCACTACAGCGACAGTTGATTGTTAGGAAAGAAGAATACGGCGAATCTGCTCCCCCAGCCCGTCGCATTTCCAGCGTTGAAATCGATAATAGATGGTTTGCCAGGGACCGAACTCGGGTGGTATCTGACGCCAAGAGGTTCCGGCGGTCATGACGAGAGAGCAATCCGCTCCCACCCCCCAGGGACGTCGCATGCGGCATGCTCCAGGTGTGTAGAACCGGTGAGCAACATGTAACAACAATGTTAGACAAAACCACCCTCACGCAAGCTTCCGCTGGCATCGTATTGAAGTAGGCACGGGGCATCTCCCGCGACCTGGCTCATGAATCCGCCCAGCAGCCACAAGGATTTCGAAGGAACCATACCATCAACCGCGCTATGTTAAAGCTCACAAGAGCATTGCGACCTTCTGTCGACGTTGGCTCGTTCGCATCCGTCACCCGGAAGATCATTCAGCAGGTTGCTTCGGTACTGCTGCTGGCGTTCCTGCTGATTTCACCCTTCTGTCTCCTTGTCGCATACAACGTCGTGTTCTTACACCTACGACAAGCGAGTGATGACATGGCATGCGCCCCGCCGCGTATCTGCGGGCCCCTACACACGGATGGCGCCCAGATCAAAAACGCCCAGGGGCAAACAGTAGCAATCATTGGCGTGAACTGGTCCGGCTTCGAGACGACGTCGTTTGCTCCTCAAGGGCTCAACGTCCGCAACTACCAGGACATGCTGGACCAGATGGCCCACCTCGGCTTCAACACCCTACGCCTGCCCTACAGCAACCAGCTCTTCGATCCCGGAAGCGCGCCCACCGGCATCAACTACACCCTCAACCCCGACCTGCGCGGCCTGCAGGGCCTGGCGCTTATGGATAAGATCGTCGAAGGCGCCCAGAAGGCCGGCCTCTGCGTAATCCTCGACCGACATCGTCCCGACGCCTACAACCAATCTCTTCTCTGGTACACCGCCAAGGTGCCCCAGTCGCTCTGGATCCAGGACTGGGTCATGCTGGCCAAGCACTACCGCAACGACCCCGCCGTCATCGGTGCCGACCTGCACAATGAGCCCCAGGACCCCGCCACCTGGGGCGATGGCAACCCGGCCACCGATTGGCGGCTGGCGGCGGAGAAAGCGGGCAATGCCGTTCTCGCGGTCGATCCCCACATGCTGATCATCGTCGAGGGGATCGCGATCTACAAGGGGGACAGATACTGGTGGGGCGGCAATCTGGAGGGCGCGAAGAAATACCCCGTAGAGCTCTCCGTGCCGCATCAGCTGGTCTACTCGGCGCATGATTACGGACCAGAAGTCTATGAGCAGAGCTGGTTCCAGGCGCCCAACTTCCCCAAGAATCTGCCCAGCATTTGGCAGAAGCACTGGGCTTATCTGGAGCAGGACGGGATTGCTCCCGTGATCGTGGGAGAATTCGGCGACACCTCGGTGGGCACAGATCCCGACGGGAAGTGGCAGCGAGCGATGGCGGCCTACATCGTGCACGACGACTTCAGCTACACCTACTGGTCCTGGTCGCCGAATACGCAAGAGAACAGTGGACTCCTCGAAAACGACTGGACGACCATAGATCGAAGCAAGTTCGCCGTCCTTCCCTATCTGCGCTATTCGCCCTCAGCCGCAGTCAAATAGATCGCTCGCGTTTCCTTCGCGTCACAATCTGCACCTGGGCGTCGTCTCCTCATCCCCGTCATAGCCACTGCACGCAGCCTCCTAGTTGCGCGGCTCCCTGCCGGCGTCATACCAGACCGGAAAGCCTGTTGTCGTGAGCTGTCAATGGGCACCACCTTGGCGCCGCAGAGCCACAACGTTGAAGCTTCTCGTACACCCTCCTACAAGCCTGTAACAGGGCTTGCACACTGTACGCTTGCCATGTGCGGGGCACCATGAGGACACCGTCAGGGCGCGAAGGGGCACCATGAGGACACCGTCAGGGCGCGAACCGGCATGTGGACAGCCGCAGCGGCCTCACCTCCTGTACGCAGGCATGCCAGGAGACTGCATCGAGGGAGTGTCACCTCATCACATGATGGTCACAATTTTGCATGATGGTTACAATTTTGTCTCCTGGCTGATTGGTCCGGCTAGCCCTCTTGGTGAGGCTCTGGGGTGCCTGCGCTCCTGCGGCTGTACTGACTGGAAACTGCCCTATACCACCTAATCTGTTCGCCTACGGGAGTCTGGTCATCCCGGACCGGTGGTCTACAAGTTGCAGCACTAAGGTCTTCGGTGCAAAAAGAGTTCTGCACCAGGTTGTCGGTTGTTCTAGTCACAGATGACT
>JBKQTH010000140.1:0-2546 GCA_052143275.1 Ktedonobacterales bacterium
CTCTCATGACGGAGAAGCAGTAGCGTGGCAGCGGCTTCTGCAGAGGGACCACTCCGCCTCTACTATCTCACCAAGTAGCTGTGCGTAGCGTGTGGAGAGCGCACGTGAGCTACCTTCGTAATGCTCCAGAATTGAGAAGAGACTAAAGCGCATCACTTCATTTCCTCCTCTTCCGTCGAGTCCGCTTCCCGCAAGCGGTGGCTCGCCTCGACACCGTAATCCATCATATACACCTTCTTGAGAGCAACGATGTGCTCCTGAGTCTGGTCGCTGAAAGGAGCTTTTCCTGCGAATGTACCAAGGTAATATGATTACAACATATGCGTTAGCTGGAGAATCGGCAAGGGTTGGCGCCTGCGTGTTGCCGAAAGAACTGTGCCCACACTATTGTAGAAAGCAGGGAATCTGGGAGTTCAACGGAGATATCCAAGGCGGAGAAGCGGAAAATGCGCAGTGCCAAAGGCAGGAGAGAGGCAATATGGCAGAACGACTGAATGGGACCGTCGCGCTCATCACTGGTGCGAGCAGTGGCATCGGGGAGGCAACCGCGCGTGCGCTGGCCGCCCAGGGGGCGACAGTAGCTATCGCCGCCCGCCGGCGAGATCGGCTTGACCAACTGGCTGCGGCCATAGAGGGAGAAGGGGGTAAGGCGCTGGTTATCGAGACGGATGTGACCGACAAGGCGCAGGCGCAGGCGGCGGTCGAGCAAGCTGTAACCGAACTAGGACGGCTGGATACCATCATCAATAATGCCGGCGTCATGCTCCTTGGTCCGGCAGTGGGTGCACCCCTGGAAGAGTGGGATCGCATGGTGGCGTTGAACTTGGAGGGCGCGCTCTATGTAGCGCACGCTGCGCTTCCTCATCTGCTGTCGGCGGCGCAGGATTCACCACGGCAAGTAGCCGACCTGATCAATATCAGTTCAGTGGCGGGGCGAGTCTCACGCAACGGAAGCAGTGTATATGCTGCTACCAAGTTTGGAGTGGTGGCATTCAGCGAGTCGTTGCGCCAGGAGCTGGCCGGGCGACACGTACGAGTCAGCGTGGTCGAACCCGGCGCCGTGACAACCGAACTTACAAGCCACCTGCGCCAGGAGGTGCGCGAACAGTCGATGCAACGCTTCGCAGGGGTTGAGCGGCTGCAGGCCGAGGATATTGCCGATGTCATCACTTATATTGTGACCCGCCCGCGCCGCATGGCCATCAACGAGGTACTGGTGCGTCCAACCGAGCAAGAGGCCTAATCAAAGTTGGTCCAAACAGGGCGCGAGAGCCCGCATGAGCTGCTCGCCGACGTTACGAATGATGGTGCGCGCCACTCTGCTATGACCAGACCTTGAACGGAATACTGGAACTGTTGGGGGGAAGCCAGGGTGAAGGAGATAGGCTACCATGCGCCCAGAGAATTCGCTCATCAAGCCGGCGGGAGACCCGGTAAACGACTGGACGAAATCCCTGCAGCGGCCAGAACCGCGAGGCTAGCAGGTTGGTAGCTCGCCAGTCAACCAGGCAGCAGGTATAGCCATCGGCATAGTCTGCGGCAATACCATGGGCGGTGAGGGCACGAGCAACGCCGCGTCCCTGTTCCTCTCCCCGCGTCGCCGCAATAGCTAGGTAGCTGCACTCGGGGGGAGCTAGCATTTCGCCAGTTCCATGTCCGGATTGGGCGGGAGTGAAGAGCTGATAGCCGACAAGTCGACCATGCTTGAACGCCAGCCACAGCTTCTCCTTCACATGGCTAAGGCTTTCAACTGATTCCTGGCGGGCCTCGTCTTCGTTGTAAGGCCACCGGGGCGCGTACACCGGCGAGCGGGACTGGTGAATCGGGATGATATCGTCCAGTTCGAGGATAGCATCCAGGTCGGCAGGCTCAGCGCGCCGAATTTCCAGGGCTGGATCGATCGTCGTCTCGAACGCAGCATCCGGAGCAGTTCCTCGAACGCCATGCACCTGTTCTTTGCCAAAACAGAGAGAAAACCAGGCTTCTACTGCAGCCCCATCCGATGCCGGAATGAGCGCATAGTGCGAAAGAATGCCTGAAGCAACCCACGAGGGAGACAGTACCGCATACATATCGCGATATACCTCAGCCCCCAACGTGCGGTCAACAGCGTGCCCAGCAAGCTCCACCCAGACGCTTCTGCCCCATACTCCACCAATCTTGGGCACGCCGATCAGGTAGCCGATCATCTTTCCTCGCACCCGGGCTACAACTCCGCTTTGGTTGGAGTCGTTCCAGGTTTTTTCAACTGCAACACGCGCGACCGCAGGTTGGGTAAAGCGCTCAGGAAGTAGCGGCTCCTTGGCGCGATCACTTTCATGGCGACGGGCAAGTAGCTCGGCGGCCTCGTCGAGGTCAGTCTCATGGAATGGGTCGGTTTGAATGCGCATGGTACTCTACATTCCGTATACCTGGTTCACTGTGGCACTCTTCTTTCTGCTCGAGAACTGGCTGGTCGAAGCCAAATAAGCACTCAGGGTAGTTTGCAGTATAGCAGAGAGTACCAGCGTGACCCAACCGGCAAAGCTCGTGCTTGGATTTCCATT
>JBKQTH010000141.1:0-10849 GCA_052143275.1 Ktedonobacterales bacterium
GTCATCAGTCTGCCGACCGATGCGGTCATAGATTGGGCGTTTGTCGGTATCGCCGCCTACGCCCTACTCGGCATCTTTCCCCGTGCGGTGGTAGCCCAGCACCATGCCCAGGTATTTCACCCCCGGCGGGTCGCGCGGCAGCAGCGATTGTTGCCGAGATGAGACAGGTACCTAAACGCAAGCCGAGATTGCAAGATTCGTAACGAGATTGGGATATCCCAAGGGTCGCGTAACGCACCTGCCATTGGGTATTCTTTGGAAAGGCAGGACAAGAGCATGAGTGGAAATCAGCCGCCGGACAATTGCGAAGAGCTTACCCCACGGGAACGCGATGAACTCGTGGCCAGAAATGTGTTGGGCTGGGGCCAAAGGCGCATTTCAGTCACGGAACACTTGCCACTATTTTCAACGGATATTGCAGCAGCTTGGCAGGTGGTTGACGCGTACCCCAGCTTACGCTTTTCCTTGGAGCGATTCGAGACTAAAGGGAGTTCCACTGCGGGCTTTCGTGATATGGACAAAGATGGGTCATCCTGTTGGGGACATGCTGAGAACCCAGCAGAGGCTATCTGTATTGCAGGACTGCGCGTCGCCGGAACTTCTCCACTAAGCTTCCACATCGAGGCGTTAGCAACTGCAACCACTAGCAGACAGGAGATAGTGCCCAATGATACAGGATGATAAACAAGCGGCTACTGCTGTGGATCCGCAGCAGTATGAAGACAATGAGCGAGACGACGCCTATATGCGCTATGACCAGTATTGGCTCGCCTTCCACGATTGGTGCGCCGCGCGTGACATTCCTGAAGAGGACATGCGCAAGTCCGACTACCAGGTCAAGTTTGAGCGCGATTACTACGGCGACTAACACCACAGCCGAGGTAGCATAGCACACCTGCTATTGGGTATCCTTAGGGGAACAATCAACCGTTGTCCTTTGACTCTACGCTGCGCGAGGTACTCGCATGACCTATCCCGCTAACTCTGCTCTACCTGATGGCTATCAAGTTACACTCTTCAGGCATGAAGTCTGGTCGCCGATGTACGTAGGTGCAGGGAGAGAATCCATTGGCCCTAGTGTGCATAATCTCCAGGGCGTGCCTATGGGTGCTTTGGCGTTTGCAACCGAAGAAGAGGCCAGAGAGTGGTGCTACCTGGACGCCGTCGGTGCATTCTCAGAGCCTCTCCGGGCAGAAGAAACTGTCGACCCTATCCGCCTCGAAGATCTCGTTCGAAGATAGCCAATGCACCCTTGCGACCGGAGTAGATCCCTGAGCTGACACCATAAGTGCCGAGCGTCTCACAGATGCTATTTCCACAGCTGTTGGTGTTAACGTTAATTTCCTAACATTTTTGACGCGATGGTACTTTACGCGAATATTAGAACATATTTACTAGGTCATTGCTTGTGTTTCCTCTGCTGAGATAAAGCGTCCTCATGGATTCCAAACAACCTGCCCATTTTGGCTGTTTACAACATCCTTTCTTCTGAAGTAAACTCGCGCCGAGGCATGTGGATTTGGAGTGCATCATTGATTCATCCGCGAGTTTACTACATTTTAGAAATACTGGACTTTCATTTTCATTTGTGATATACTCTAGTGTAGCCCCCAACAACATCACTCTCCTACGCACTTGCCTTCCGCTGTGAAGATGTCACGCCTCGCTCCTCTCTCAACCATAGATACGAACGAGGCCCCACCTGAAGCGCCGTCTGATGTATGGGTCGACAACGATGCAAGCGATCATCTGACCACGTCGTCGCAACGACCAGCCATCTGCAGGTGGCCTCGTTTGAAACTCTACGCTCTATGCAATGGCTCACAAGGAGAACATTCTATGTTTGAGCAGAACAAAGCGACCTTTCGCGCTATCCCTGAAAAATTGGTGAACACTGGCAACCTCGATACTGCCGACCAATATTTTGCCCCTGATTTTGTCGACCACACGGCCCCTGCTGGTTTGCCTAACGGACTAGCCGGATTCAAAGCGTACGTCACCATGTGGCGCGGAGCCTTCCCAGACCTGCATCTCACCGTGGAGGATGTGGTGGCGGAAGGCGAGACCGTGGTTGTGCGGGCAACGGCACGCGGCACGATGAGAGGGGATTTCCAGGGGATGAAAGCGACCGGCAAGACGGCGACCTGGACGGAGATCCATATCGGTCGCCTGGCAGCAGGCAAAGTATCAGAGCACTGGGCTGCTATTGACCAACTAGGGGCACTGCAACAGCTGGGCCTCGTTGCCACTCCAGAACAGCAAGTGATCGCCCCTGCTGGGATCAAAAACTAGCAGCGGCGCGCCCGGGGGCAACGACGCCTCCTAGCCTCATCGAAACATGCTCCTCCGCACTCCAGGTCCCCGAACGGACTTAGAGTGTGGAGGAGCACTTTAGTGCCTGTACAATGTGCGCAAGGCGTCCATGAGCGCTTCGACGGCTTCAGGTTTGAGGTCTTCAACCGGTCGATGAGGTTCACTCCACCATTTTCATACACCGTGCTGTGCATCCAGCTCGAGATCGCGCTGTCCCCTAGTCCTAACGGTTGGCTTCTGGCGGCGTCGCCTCGTGCCATCGCTGATCCGCATCATCCCAAACGAAATGATGGAAGGGACCCGGCGCAAGCTGCGTCTCTAGCGCTCCGAGCACCAGGTCAACGGGAGAACCGGTGACGGTAACTACCACCGAGCGCGGGTCGCGCGTAAGGGTAATCACCAGGTGGCTGCCATGCCACTGGAGTGGAAACTGCAACGATGTCCAGGCACTGGGGAGATGAGGGTCCAGACGGATGCCCTTTGTCGTGGCCTGTACTCCACCAGCCCCCAAGACGGTGGCTTGCCAGATACCCGCCAGGGTAGCTATATGCACCCCAAGCGATTCATTCCCGGCACTGTCTTGACCATCAATGGCAGTCGCTAAATGGAAATAGTACTGGGCAAGCTCCGCCGCACCCAGGCGCGCGGCGACCAACGCATGGATTGCCGGGTCAAGTGAGCTTCCGTGACCTGTACGTGGCTCATAATAGCGGAAGTTCGCGGTACGTGTCTCCGCATCAAAACGATCCCAGAGCAGGGCGAGGAGCATCACAACATCAGCTTGCTTCACAACTTGGGCATGCTGGACGCGGTCATGGCCAAGCGCCATGTCCATCGACGTTCTCCGATCGCCATACTGCGCCAGGTCCACCTGTTCCAGCTTGAAGAAACCGGTGAACTGTTCAATGAGTCTCGTCGTGGGATCGGGAATGGGCATAAGTCCAACGGCGACAGTGTGCCATTCTGCCACCTCGTCTGGCGTGAGTGCCAGGTGCGCGCATAGCTCTGCCCAGCTACTGGGCCAGCGCGCGGCAAGTAACTGTGCGACCGTGTCGCCACAGTCCAGGTTCCACGCCGCCATCCCATTCGTATACGCGTCATCATCGACCGACTCGTGGTATTCGTCCGGTCCGATGACGTCACGAATGTGGAAACGACCGTCCTGCTCACGGGTAGCGCGGCTGGCCCAAAACCGCGCCGTTTCGAGAATGATTTCCGCGCCAGCGGTGAGTAAGAAGTCCAAGTCCTGGGTTGCCGTCCAGTACTGCCAGACGGCATAAGCAACGTCGGCGCTGATGTGCTGTTCTTTACGCCCGGAGAGCACAGCGATAACGTTGCCCCTCGGGTCGATGATCGTATCGGGGGTCTCCTCCCCACCGGTATCACTCGACTCCCAGGCATAGAGTGCGCCACGATAGCCCATCTGCGTGGCCTTACGGCGAGCGGCAGACAGCGTACGATAGCGAAAGCTCAGCAGGGCGCGCGCCGCCGCTGGCCAGCAGAAGGTGTAGAATGGCAGGAGGAAGGTCTCGGTGTCCCAAAAGACATGGCCGTGGTAGGCATCACCGGTGAGCGCGCGGGCACCAATCGAGACGGCAGAGTCCCTAGGGTTCGCAGCACTGATGAGATGGTAGAGAGCAAAGCGAAGGGCAATTTGGAGGCGTTCGTCGCCCTCTAGGACCACGTCGGCCTCTTGCCAGCGCTCCTGCCAGGCCCGCTCATGAGCTTCGATGAGCAGACCAAAATCTGTCGCTTGCGCATCTCGGAGTGCGTCGTGTCGCGCGACGCCCACGGCTGCGCTGGGGAGCACGCCTTCATCGCGCGCCACTGCGACGAGGCGCGAATAGAAGGCGGGTTGGTCAGGCTGTGCCTGCCATTCCCAGCGCGCGTAGGTGTACTGGTCGGTGCGCAGAGGCACGAGAGGGCCGCCGGGCAAATCCAGAGCAGACACGGTGGCGAGTGCCAGCGTGTGTGCACCGTCAACGGTCCGCCAGATGGCCCTGTTATGCTCAGTAGTCTCTCGCACTAGTAGGGAATCAAGCGGCTCCAGCCGGGATTCCATGATGATGGCGGCAGGACGGTCGACATCCAACCGAGCAGCATGCCAGGCAAGCGCGCGTTGGTCTTGGGATGCGCTACGCAGGGTGCGTAAGGTGAGCGTCGTGCCCTCGTCCGTCGTAAAGCGCCAACTGCACAGGAGTACGCCGCGCCTCATATCCAGCGTGCGCGTAATGTTCGCCTTACCTGACGCGACCTCGATGCCATCGAGAGTGATACGCAACCGCGTCCAATCAGGCGCGGAGACTAGCACTGAGAGATGCTGGGCGTTGTCCATCGCTGCAAAGAGACCAGCTACGAGCAGACGCGGCAACGAGTGGGGTGCGGGTATCTCAAGCGCGCCGCGGGTGCTGAGTAGACCGTTTGCCACGGTTAGACGACTCTCTGCGCCTTCTTCACCGATTGGATTGGCTCCGCCAATGAGCAGCGACCAACTGGGATCTGGAGTGGTAGCCAGTGCCAGAGCTAGCTCTTCTCGACGTGTCTGCAGCGCCTGTCGGTCGGGGAGGCGAGTTGCTGCTAACTTGGCGAACTGGTGTATTGTGGCCTGGCGCGCTAGCAGGGCACGGAAGCGCGCTGGGCCTCCGCCCAGCCACAATACACCGCGTGGCACCCCGTTTGGCTCCACGCCGACCGAGACCACGGGCGCATCTGCGCTGCCTTGGCGCAGTCGATCATCACTTCCCGACAAGCCAGCGACCGAACCGAATTCGTCCCCAGCAATTAACACATCGCCCCAAGGGATGCCGGAAGGTTGCAACAACTCGCGTTTGAGCCAGGCGATCGCGTCCGCTTTGTCGGTCAGCCCGACCTCGATATGCTTGACATCACTGGTGATGCGTGCCTCAAGACCCTGCTCACGCGCCAACTGCGTTGCCAATCCAATGACCCCCTGGAGGCCGCCACGCACATGTGCAGCATGTAAGCGCCCTTGCACGGCCTTGAGCAGTGGGCCGATCTCCGCTTTGGGTGGATCGGCCCACTGCGGATCGGGGATGAGATCAATCTTCCGACGATTGAGCCGGTCATACACGATCTGGACCGCCAAGTGGTTGGTATCGTGCAGATGCTGGGCAACCCCCTCGGCGATCACCGTCAGAGCGCGGTCTTCTGGAGGTGTGGCGACTCGCTGAAAGCGGCGTACTGGCTGGCCCAGGCTATCGAACCCAAACACCTGGGAGCCGCGATTGACGCAGATGAGCAGGTAGTGGCGCAGCCCAGGAGCAATTAACTGGCAGAACTGCCCATCAATAGTGCCAAAATTCGTGCCGGTGACCACCGCCAGCCAGACCTGCTGGGTGAGCAGATCTTCAGCCAGGCGTGCCAGTGGCGAGGCATCCTCCCGTCGGTCAACGACAGCGGTGCCATCCCAATCAAAAATGGCCACGCGAAACGGGCGCTCGAGTTGCTTCGGAAATGTGGCCACAGCAGCTGGCGACAATGCCCGGCGCCAGAGCGTTTGCACAAGTTTCTCCATCATGTCACCGTCGATCCTTACGCTCGCCGAACACGGTGGCACGCGAGATGCACGCCACTGTAACTGGGATGCTAGAGCCAACTGCAGCATCTGATCAGGCAGGAACACCACAGGAACACCATACGATGGGTGTGGTAAAGAGCGTGTTTGCTCTTACCATTGTAGTGGTTTGCACCAGGTCAGAGTCAGCACTGCTTGTTAAGTTCCTACTGTTCCCTGAAGAAGTGGCAAAAGGGAAAGGGAACCAAGGGCGGCAGAGGGCACAGTCTGCTGGGAATGAGAGCGGCACAATCGTGCATAGACCTGGACGTAGTCCATTGCCATACGCCGTAGGTCGAATCGCTCGAGAGCCTCTCTGCGGCACGCTGCGCGGGATAGTAGTGGCAACCTGGCAACCGACTCGACTAGCTCATCCACCGTGTCACGCAGGTAGCCCGTGACTCCGTCGCGGACCAGCTCACGTGCGGCTCCCAGCGGACTCGTAAGCACCGGAGTGCCGCAGGCAAGCGCTTCGATGAAGACGAGGCCAAACGGCTCTGGCCAATCAATTGGCAATACGAGCGCCAGAGCTTTACCCATGAGCTGGCGTTTCTCGGTCTCATCCACTTCGCCTAAGAACTCGATCAAGGGGTGATCAAGCAGGGGCTCGATTACGGCAGTAAAGAAGGCACGATCTTTGGGATCCACTTTCGCCGCTATCTTGAGCCGGACACCGGCTCGTTTCGCGATTTCTATAGCGCGCTCCGGTCCCTTCTCGGGTGAGATGCGCCCCACAAAGCAGAGATAGTCTTCGGGGATGGAGTAGAAAGGGAAGTTCATGACATCAATACCGTGATGGATGGTTGCCACCCAGTTCAGTTGCGGCTGGGTACGGCGCTGGCTCTGACTGATCGCCACGTAATGAGCAGGATACCTTGTACTGGCCTGATTGAAGACTCCAAAGACTTGCCGGAACTCCTGCCGGTCTATCCGACCATGCAGGGTTATCACGGTCGGAACCGTCGTAGTCGCAAGAAATGGGAGAGTTAAGTAGTCCAGATGGGAATGGATCACATCAAACTCATCGGCACGCTGGTACACCTCCGCCAGGAGTGCCAGGTGGTAAGCGCTGGCATCAACCCCAGGATCGAAGTTGATAGCCTGGGGAATGCTGGCAATAAGCCGCGCGCTTGTCTGCGAATCACCGGTTGCGAAGAGAGTCACATCATGCCCCAACCGGACCAACCCTTCCGTGAGCTGGGAAATGACCCGCTCAGTGCCACCGTATCTCGTAGGGGGGACAGCAACCTGCAATGGCGCTATCTGCGCAATCCTCATCGTCCTCTGCCCTCATTTCTTATATAGAGCCTGTTATGAACGAACCCCAAGGCGAATCACCTTGTGAAGCATCAAGCAGACGAACCCCAGGAAAGGCAAACCCGTGACGGTCTGCTGCAGACGCTTGTAGTCGCAGGCCAGCGGCAAAAGCGTGCGACCTCAGCACCTGCTGCCCGAGCGAGGCGCCGTGGTTGCTGCGCTGACGGGTGCATTCGTTAGCTATACAGCGCGGCACACCGGCGCGAGTCGACGTTTGCTCGTGCGTCCGGTGAGCACTTCATAGAGAAGTAGACCAAAGACATCGGTGCGCGCATCGACCGGGCGTCACATCAGGTGTTCGGGCACCGTGAAGAGTACCTGGATACGGTGAAGGACACAGGTCAGATAAAAGTAGATCATCGTCCGCCGCGGAAGCTTGTGTACGTTCCCGTCCATAGGCACAAGCTCCTGGCCCCCAGGCAGCGGAAATATAAGAGCAGTCTGCTCCACACCAGGAGCATAGTACGCTCGCTGTGAGGGTGCAAGCGCAATCCTAGACAAAAGCCTGGACAATTGCAGGAGAATGTGCGCCGCTAGAGTCAGGAGAGATCCATCAAACAGCTCTGATGACCGAGGATGATGCGCGGTGCCCCATTTCCTTCTCGAAGTTCTCGCGAATGTGAGCCATCTTCGCGACCCTGCACGCCACGACTCCTGCTCCCTGCTGGAATTCTCCAGGCTTTTGTTCACGTTTGCCCTTGAATTGGTGCACCGCTCGGCTTATGCTCCGCAGTGCGTAACAGGCTGCTTTCGTGCTTCTCCTCCTCACTTGGCAGTCTGTACCTGGTGCAGTACAGGTATGGGAAACCAACTGCACGAGGTATCTAGAGGATAGCCGATCTTGCTTTCATCGAGCTGTGCCGTCCCCCCAAGCGTTAAGTCAGAGATCCTCTATCGATCAATGTAGGGCACCATGTGGGACATGGAGTACCCACTGTGGCCGGAGATGCCGCTAGGAACAGCGGCACTACCATCCTGGTGGAGGCGAAATTGTCCCTGGCGTGGGTGACAAAGATGCATGTATGGGACAGCGGCACAGTGAGCCGCTTGGATGGCTTGCATCAACCAACCGCCTGAGACGTTCGGTCCTGGTCACTTCAGATTGGGAACCGCCCAGTAATCGTGAGAGTAGGAATCGTGAGTTGACAGGACGTGTTCGTATGTTCGCATTCCTTCACAGGCCTTCCCACGCTCACCAGTCCAGGGTCTCACCTACATGTTGACCGGCAAGCCCTCGTCCTCACCGAGTATCACGGACTGACCCAGAAAGAGCTTGCCGAGCGATTGGGACATTCCCTTTCAGGAGCAAGGTCTCGAGCACAGCGGGCCAGGGAACAGCTGAAGCAGCAACTGCTGGACTGCTGCCATTTTGAGTTTGATCTTCGCGGTGACGTTCTGGACTGGTCAGTCACGCTGTACCTGCGGTACGGACGGCTCCTGCTCGTCCCAGACGGAATCAGCCACATGAAACGCCCTTACTGTGCTGCGTCCCTTTAAGACGAGCTTTGTCTCTTCTAGCGAAGCACGCTCGCGAGGAACGCGGTGCTCCTAAATCTGTCATTCGAGTGAAGATCAAGAGAAAGGCAAGACAGTGGTGCCACCGACAGATAAAGTGTACTAGATGCCCACGCATGGTCTTATCGCTGGTGTGGTATACTGCGTCTTGTTCTATGCGGAAATGTGGTAAGCACATTTTGATCACCTTAATGCACACCTCCCAATAGGCTTCCACAGGCGTGAAGTTCCACTGGCCCTGCGGTATGAAGGCAGTAGTGCACAGACGCTCGGAAAGGGCAGAAGAAACGCGCCTTATTTTCCTACCGCTGAACCCGATGTCGACGAATCGTTGCTACCTCACTCACTCCTTGCTAAGGTACGAAGATGTTCCTTTGCAAGTGGTTGCCCCGTTCGGCTGACTGATCCCCGAGTGAGACCATTGCCACACGTAATGCATTTGTTTCTGCTCGGGCAATCTCGTGCTCACATGCCCTGCAATTGGCATGGGACTGTGGCTCTTGCCGAACGAGTAGACACTTATGTCGAGAAGAAGGACAGGTATCTAGAGAATGATTCAGACGCATGAGTCACCCAAGTCACGGATTCGTCAGATCGCTGTGGTCGGCACCTACCTACCCCGCCAGTGCGGAATCGCCACTTTCACAACGGACCTTTGCGAAGCACTTGCTGGCCAACTTCCGGACGCCACGATCTTCGCTATACCAGTAAATGATATAAACGAAGGGTATCTGTATCCCTCAAGGGTCCGCTTAGAGATCGCTGAGCAAGATATCGAGTCTTATCAGCAGGCGGCAGAGTTCCTCAATACGAACGGTGTCGATCTGGTCATTGTGCAGCACGAATTTGGTATCTTTGGTGGGCCAGCGGGCAGCTATGTGCTCGAAATGCTTCGTCGGCTGCACATGCCTATCATTACCGTACTTCACACTGTGCTTTCCGATCCTGACCCCAACCAACTCAAAGTATTACGCGAGATTGCACACCTATCTGATCGACTTGTCGTGATGAACCATTACGCCAGTGAGCTTCTGCACGACATCTACCAAGTGCCTCTCGCGAGGGTTACGTACATTCCTCATGGTATACCTGATCTCGCGTTCATGGATCCGAATTTTTACAAGGATCAGTTTGCGGCAGAGGGCAAAGTAGTCCTTCTTACTTTTGGCTTGCTCTCGCCCAACAAAGGCATCGAATATGTTATTAGGGCTATGCCGACAATCCTCAAGCGCTATCCAAATGTCGTCTATATCGTTCTCGGCGCCACGCACCCGCACGTCCTGAATCACGAGGGAGAGAGCTATCGCCTGATGCTGCAAGACCTCGTTCGCCAGCAAGGTATCGAGTCCCATGTCGTCTTCTACAATCAGTTTGTCGAGTTGCCAGAACTCTTTGAGTTCATCGGCGCAGCGGATATTTACATCACTCCCTATCTTAACCCGGCGCAGATTGTTTCGGGGACGCTTGCCTATGCGGTCGGCACCGGTAAGGCGGTCATCTCCACCCCGTACCGGCATGCTGTAGAACTCCTTGATGAAGGCTGCGGTGTACTCGTGCCATTCCGGGATTCAGCTGCCATCGCAGAGCAGGTCATCGACTTGCTAGATAACGAGTCCAACCGTCATGCCATGCGCAAGCGAGGCTACCAGCTGGGCCGCAACATGGTATGGTCTCGGGTTGCCCAACAGTACCTCGAGTTGTTTGTCGAGACTCGAGACGAGCATGTACGTGCACCTTCTGCCATGGACACTCCACAGCGCGAGTGGCTCCCGCAGGGATACCTTCCTCTCAACCTGAAGCACTTACGCCGCATGACGGATGCTACCGGTCTGTTGCAGCACGCTACCTTCTCTGTCCCTAACTACCGGGAAGGCTATACGACAGATGACAATGCCCGTGCCCTCATCGCTACGATCTCGCTTGGACAGCTGGAGAGCAGCGATGTGCGCCAGACCGCGGATGACCTGTCGACGCGTTATCTGGCTTTTCTCCAGTACGCGTTCAACGGGGATGCCGGTCGCTTTCGCAAATTTGTTTCCTACGACCGTCGTTGGCGGGAGGTACTGGGGGCAGAAGATAGCCATTGTCGGGGACTGTTGGCACTAGGAAACGTTATCAAACATTCGGATA
>JBKQTH010000142.1:0-10111 GCA_052143275.1 Ktedonobacterales bacterium
CCTCGTTGACGATCGCCTGCGCCAGCACCGTGGCGGTGGTGGTGCCGTCGCCGGCCACATCATTGGTCTTGGTGGCGGCTTCCTTCAAGAGCTGGGCGCCCATATTTTCAAAGGGGTCTTCCAGCGAGATCTCCTTGGCCACCGTGACTCCGTCATGCGTCACGGTGGGCGCGCCAAACTTCTTGTCGAGGGCGACATTGCGCCCCTTGGGACCCAGCGTCGTCTTCACTGCACCAGCCAGCGTATCAATGCCCTTCTTCAGCGAGCGACGGGCTTGCTCGTCAAAGACCAGTTGTTTTGCCATGGTTGCGTTCAACTCCTTATGGTAAGAAACATCTCACCTACTACTCGAGAACTGCCAAGATGTCCGACTCACGTAGCACCAGAAGATCTTCGTCGTTGTACTTGAATTCAGTGCCGCCGTACTTGGCGAAGAGCACCCGGTCGCCCTCTCTAACTTCTAGAGGAGTACGGTCACCTTTGTCGTTGAGCTTGCCGGTGCCGACGGCGATGATGGTACCCTCCTGGGGCTTTTCCTTGGCCGTATCCGGAATCACGATGCCACTCTTGGTGACTTCTTCCTTCTGCGCTGGTCTGACGACTACGCGATCTCCTACAGGGCGAATCTTGCTAACCACGCCTTTGTCCCTCCTGCTGGATTCAGACTTGTTACTCTTCTTAGCCACTTCTAAAACTCGTTATCCTCGCCAGACACCAGCTATGCCGAGAAAGGTAGGTGGTAATCGACAAGCTACCTGGTGTCCCGCAACTTGCTCCATGTTCCGAGTGTGTTAGATCTACTTTGTGTTAGATCATCTCATCGGAGTATGTCGCCTTCCATTGAAGGAGTATGCCTTAGCGGACATTAGACCGGCATCGGAGGGACATTAGAATCGTATAGGAGATGTATAAGAGGAATGTTAGTCCTGTGCCCGATTGACAGAGGTAATTTCTTCTGATTTCCAATTGTGATTTCCAACGTACCGTGAGACAAATGGCTGTTTACATCGTAACATGATAAAAGGTCTGGACTGGTGTTCTGCGATTGCCATTGTGCCATGAGAAATATCCACTCGCCACGCCATGTGTAGAGTCACTCTTGCAGGGTCAGTGTCGATTAATCTTCGCCATGATGCTCAACGCGCTCCATCGCCGTGCTCGCTCTTGTGGTGTGAATCTGTTGCGTTGTCTCCAAGGCCTCGTCTACCGCCTCCTCCAACGAGAGCGCCCGGCCTGCATTGAAGGCGTCCGCCCAGGCCGCCTCGCCAAGCACGACTCCTGGCGGTGCCCACCACTCCTCGATCTCTGCCAGCTCGGGAAGGGATTCCGACCTGCCAATCGTCTCAAACAGCCTTGTCGCGGTGCCCAGCAGCCGTGCCGCCTGATCTAGCTCTCCAGCTGCCACAGCGACCCAAGCCGTATTTCGCAGACAGCAAGCGAGGTAATAGGGGCCGCCAATGTCGCGCATCAGAGTGAGTGCCTCTCGTTCCATCGCTGCTGCCTGCTCCAGGTGGCCTTGGCGGAGCGCGACGCCCACCAGATTCAGGAGCGACATGGCGGCGACACGCTGGTCTCCGGCGCGGCGAGCCATCGTCAGGGCTTCCGCCAGGTAGGCTGCCGCCGACTCCAGGTCATTACGTCCCTGCGCTGTGGCCCCAAGATTGAGCAGTGTCATGGCAATGAGTCCCGGTTCCCCATCCAGCCGCAGCTCTGCCAGGCTGTCCTCATGATACGCCTGCGCACGCTCCAGATCATCCAAATACTGCATGGCGAAGGCGAGCACGGTAAGTGCCAGACCAGCCAGTGGACCTGGCAGTCCGCGTACCAGCGCCAGGCTCTGCTCCAGCAGCGGCACCCCCCGTGCGGCGTCTCCTTGCAGGACAGCGGCCTGGCCGGCGCCGAAGAGCGCCTTCGCCCACGTCTCCGGCGAGATCTCCTCGCCCCCACCTCCAGAGCCAGCTTCGAGTGCAAAGAGGCGCTCATACCAGCCACGTGCCTCGGTAAACAGTCCGGCATTGTCCCAGTACCACACCAGAGCACTGGCCAGCCGTAGCCCAAGCTCGGCCTCGCCATGGTCACGTGCCCAACCCAGGGCGGCGCGCAGATTGTCGAGCTCGCTGTCCAGCCGTGCCCGCCAGGCCCGTTGTTCCGCCCGGAAGAGCTCGAACTCGCTCTCTTCGGCCAGTGCGAGATAGTAGGCGAAGTGCGCCCGCCGCAACACGTCCCCCTCCCCATGCACCTCGAGCCGCTCGAGGGCGTACTCGCGCACGACCTGCAACAGACCAAAGCGTGCCTCGCCACCTTCCTCGCGCTGCTGCACCAGGCTCTGATTCACCAGACGTCCCAGCCCGTCGAGCACCTCCACTTCCAGAGGCTCGGCGCCCTCGGGTATGGCACAGACCGCCTCGGCTGCCTCTAGCGTGCAGCCGCCCACAAAGACGGATACCCTGCGGAAGAGGATCCGCTCCCTTGGAGTCAGTAGATCCTCACTCCAGGCGAGCGTAGCGCGCATGGTTTGCTGCCGCTCCAGTAGGTCCTGTGCTCCACCGGTGAGCAGCGGGAGGCATCTCTCCAGTCGGAGGAGCAATTGCTGGGGTGGCAGCAGCTTGACCCGTGCGGCTGCCAGCTCGATGGCCAGCGGCAACCCATCCAGTCTGGCACAGATCTGTGCGATGGTCGGCGCCGTACGCGTCGTGACCGCAAAGTCTGGCACGATAGCCGAGGCCCGCTCCACAAAGAGCGCCACCGCCGCGAACTGAGTCAGCTGCTCGGGCGGGAGCAGATGGCCGGACTCGGGCAGAGCGAGGGGAACCAGGGGGTATTCGTGCTCGGCGCGCAGCCGGAGCGCTACCCGGCCGGTGACGAGCACCTTGAGCCTCGGGCACAGGGCCAACAGCTCGCTGAGCTCCGGCGCTGCTGCCACCAGCTGCTCGAAATTGTCCAGCACAAGCAGCAATTGCCTTTCCCGCAGGTGCTCCTGGAGGGTCCGGGCAACGGGTTGGCCCGAGACCTCCTCGAGTCCCAGCGTCTGGGCGATGGTGGGCAAGACCAGATCGGGATCGACGAGGCGTGAGAGGCGGACGAACCAGACGCCGTCCGCAAAGTCCTCAACCACCTCCGCTGCCACCTGCAGCGCGAAGCGCGTCTTGCCGATTCCTCCCGTGCCTGTTACCGTCACCAATCGCACGTCTACACGTCCAAGGAGCCCGCGAAGCGCTGCGAGCTGCTCCTCCCGGCCCAGGAGCACGGTAGGCTGGATCGGCAGGTTATAGGCCCGCCGATCCAACGTCTTCAAGGGCGGGAAGTCGCTCGGCAGCTCGTCCAGGACCAGCTGGCTGATGGGCTCAGGCTGCTGCAGATCCTTGAGTCGATAGACTCCTAGCTCCCGGAGAATTGCCCCCGGGGGCAGATCCTGGGCAGCCAGCACTCGAGTGGAGGCAGAGAGCAGGATCTGGCCGCCATGTCCCGCCGCAGCAATGCGGGCTGCCCGGTGCACATCGAGACCAATGTAGCGCTCGCCCACCAATTGGGGTGCCCCCGTGTGCAGGCCCATCCGAACGCGAACGGCAGCACCTTCCGGCCAGGAGTGTGCCGCCAGGGATCGCGTGGCTGCGGCTGCAGCGGCCAGCGCGGCAGGGGCCGTCGGGAAGGCGACGAAGAAGCCGTCGCCGGCGGTGTCGACCTCGACCCCACCGTGCTCTGCCCAGGTCTGGCGCAAGAGACGCTGGTGCTCAACCAGCACGTGAGCATAGGCATCGCCCAGGCGTTGGAGCAAGCGGGTACTGCCCTCGATGTCGGTGAACAGGAAGGTGACGGTACCGGTAGGGAAGGCGGATGGCGTCCGTGGATCCGCCACTGGCCCGCCAGGCTCGGCAGTGCTGCTAGGGGCTGGTAACGAGCCGGAAAGCGAGGAGGGATCGGTAGGTCGCCGGCGAGCCGCCGCGAAGAAGGAGTAGCGCACCTCCTCGGTGAGAGCTAAGGCGTCGGCCAGGGCCAGGAGGGTCTCCCGGCGGGGGAAGTGATTGATGCCGCGTTCGAGGTCGGAGAGGCCGCGCACGCTGAGGTTCGCACGCTCGGCCAGGTCCGCTTGGGTGAGGCCCGAGGCGAGGCGCAAGGTGCGCAACAAATCTTCAAAGGTCTGATCGGACGACCCAGATGAGTTGGCGTGTCCCATGGTTGTCGCTCCGCTGCCCTCCGGGTCACCTCCTGAGTGCCTCGGTTCAGGCGTCGCTCCGCGCATCCCTGGTGAACGACCTACTGAGGTGGCGCCAACGCAACCCTCCTCGTGGCTCATTCTAGCACAGAGAGAGGCACGCTCCTGCTTCCGCTGAGGCCGTCAGGGATAGTCCACGGCACCTTGCTTGGATGCTGCTGATCCTGGGGGTAATTGACCACGCTGCACGCTCGCAGAGTGTCCCGGGGGCTGCCATGGTGGGGTGAGCAGGCTCAGTTGAAACAAGATCACCTTTGCAGATTGGAAGAAGGATCGGTGGGCAGACTTTTTCTCACTTTACCCTGGAATCATGTACTTTTTCTCAGGTTACGCTGGAATTTTCTCGCGGTGCGTAAGCCGCAAGGATTTCTCAGGCCAGAAATCCAGCATTTTCTCTTCTCAAGTTATTTTGGAAATCACACCAATGTGTGCGTTCTACCATAACTTGCGAAAAAAGTTGGATTCCAGCATAACATGCGAAAAAGTCCGAATCCCTCGCACAAATGGACTGTGTAAGTAAGCGGTTCCCTCTCTTACCGCTGCTTGGCGCAGAAGGCCCCGCGGATTCATCCGGGGGATCAACGCGCCTCTGTGCCTGGGATACGGATGCCCTTGACAGCCAGGAGGTTTCTGCGCTAGACTGCTGATTGGAACTTTTGTTCATATGCGGTGACCATCGGCTCCTCACCAGCCAGACATGTACCGCATACCCGTTTCCCCAAGCGGGAGGGCTAGCCTTCCGGATTCATCCGGGAGAGTGGTTCAGGGGGAGTGCATCACTCAGCTCTCTGTCCGTGGCATGCGGTGTGCACAGTTACTTCCATGGCTGGCGCCATAGGGCGCACTATCTGCCTGGTCGGTAGAGCGAGCTTTCAGCGCATTCTGGGAGAACGCGAGCACAGAAGGTGCACGCAGCAGCGTAGACGGCAAGCAAGGGTACTCAGGAGCACTGGTAGAGGTCTAGGGTGCTCTGGCACCGCGTACACGGGGCAGGAGAGCGAGTGAGGTGTAGTTGTATGGCAGAACGTCATTTCCCGTCGTTGCCAATTTCGCTACCCGGGCAAGTGCAAGCCGTCATTTCCCAGGCACTGGAAGTTGGCTCACACAACCAGCCATTCAGCCGAGAGAGCAGGGAAAAAGCGCCGCGCATCCGCGATGCGAAAGTGGTCAAAAGCGTCTGCCCCTACTGTGCGGTGGGCTGCAGCCAGAACGTGTATGTCAAGGATAGGCACGTCATCGACATCGAGGGCAACCCGGATAGCCCCATCAATCACGGCACTCTATGCCCCAAAGGCTCGGCAACCTTCCAGTACACCGTCAATCCCAGCCGCCTGACGCAGGTTCTCTACCGCGCACCCTACAGTGATCACTGGGAGATCAAATCGCTGGAGTGGGCGATGGAGCAGATCGCGCAGCGGGTTCAGCGCGCCCGCGACGAGTCGTTCGTGGACCGGCTAGAAGATGGGCGTGAGGTCAACCACACGCTGGCCCTCGCCTCGCTTGGCGGAGCGACGCTGGACGTGGAAGAGAATTACCTGATCAAAAAGCTCTTCACCGGCGGTCTTGGTATCCTCTCCGTCGAAAACCAGGCTCGTATCTGACACAGCTCCACTGTACCCGGTCTGGGTACCTCGTTTGGGCGTGGCGGCGCGACGAACTTCCCGCAGGATCTGGTCAATAGCGACGCTATCCTGATTATGGGCAGCAATATGGCCGAGGCGCACCCGATCGCGTTCGCCAATGTCGTCAAAGCCAAAGAGCGCGGCGCGAAGGTTATCCACGTCGATCCGCATTTCTCGCGCACCTCGGCGCTGGCGAATCTTTATGTGTCGACACGTGCCGGCAGCGACATCGTGTTTCTCGGCGCCATCATCCACTACCTGCTGGAAAACCGCGCCTACTTCCATGACTACGTGGTGAACTATACGAATGCGGCAACTCTTATCGGCGACAACTATCGCGACACTGAAGACCTGGACGGTCTCTTTTCCGGCTATGATAAGGAAACCGGCATCTACGCGGATCAGAGCAGTTGGGACTACCAGCGCGATGAGAACGGAGCGCCCCGTACCGATCCGACCCTCGAGGATCCGCACTGCGTCCTTCAGATCATGCGCCGCCACTTTGCGCGCTACACTCCGGAGATGGTCGAGCAGGTCTGCGGCATTTCACGTGCGCAGTGGCTTGCGGTGGTAGAAACGCTGGTCGAGAACTCCGGGCGTGAGCGTACGTCGTCTCTCTGCTATGCCGTTGGCTGGACGCAGCAATCCAAAGGCGTGCAGATCATCCGCGCCGCCGCGATCATACAGCTGTTGCTCGGCAATATCGGGCGACCCGGCGGCGGCATTATGGCGCTGCGCGGACATGCGTCCATCCAGGGTTCGACGGATATTCCGACGCTCTATGAGCTATTGTCCGGCTACATGCCGCAGCCCAGCGCCCTGCTGTCTGCGCGGCCCCACGCCCAAGACACTCCCACGGCTAAGACCTGGGCTGCGATGCAGCCTGCCCAGGCAAAGTCAGAACAAACGCTGCCAGAGTACATAGAAGCGCATGGACAGAAGCTCGGCTGGTGGTCACATTTTCCCTCCTACATTCGCAGCCTGCTGCAGGCGTGGTATGGCGACGCCGCTAGCGTAGAAGACGGCAATATCAGCTATCGCTTCATCCCCAAGATGACCGGCGATCACTCCCATCTTGCCACGAGCTATGTCATGTTGGACGGCAAGGTCAAAGGCTACTTTCTCTTCGGCCAGAACCCGGCGGCAGGCAGCACGCACGCCACCATGCAGCGCGAGGCCCTGAAGCACCTTGATTGGATGGTCGTGCGC
This sequence comes from Ktedonobacterales bacterium, assembly GCA_052143275.1. Taxonomy (GTDB): domain Bacteria; phylum Chloroflexota; class Ktedonobacteria; order Ktedonobacterales; family JADMIN01; genus JAJPKE01. The sequence goes on from JBKQTH010000142.1 coordinate 7,045, forward strand.
GACCTCTACGAGATCGAGTCGGCAGCGTTCTGGCATCGCGGTCCAGTCCCGCATCCCAATGCCGTGGACCCACACACGATCAAGACAGAGGTCTTCTTCTTGCCCGCAGCCGCCACCACGGAGAAAGAAGGCAGCTTCACCAATACCCAGCGGCTGATCCAGTGGCGCGACAAAGCGGTTGATCCGCCTGGCGACGCGCGCTCCGACCTATCGTTCGTCTATCACCTGGGCAAGCGGCTCAAAGAGCTGTATGCGGACAGCACAGAACCGCGCGACCGGCCCATCCAGGCGCTGACCTGGGACTACGAGCGCGAGAACCCGGAAGATGGCTCGCGCATTCGCGGTGAACCTGACGCGCAATTGGTGCTGAAGGAGATCAATGGCTACTACGTGCAGCAGGGTGGAACGTCCTACGCGCTGCGCGACGCGCCGCACGTTCCAGATTTCACCGTTCTCAAGAGCGACGGCAGCACTGCCTGCGGCTCGTGGATTTACAGTGGCGTGTATCCGGAGCCGGGGAAGAACCTGGCGCGGGCGCGCAATGGCGACGGCTCTGCCTTTCTCGGCTGGGGATTCGCCTGGCCAGCTAACCGGCGTATCCTCTATAATCGCGCCTCGGCTGATCCGCAGGGCCAGCCCTGGTCTCTACGCAAGAAGTACGTCTGGTGGGACGAAGAACAGAAAACGTGGACGGGCGACGACGTGCCGGACTTCCCGGAGAACAAAGCGCCGGACTACCAGCCGCTGGCCGGCGCAACCGGCATGGATGCGATCTCCGGAAGCGATCCGTTCATCATGATGCCGGACGGCAAGGCCTGGCTCTTCGTGCCCACGGGACTCCAGGATGGCCCGTTGCCCGCGCACTACGAGCCGGCTGAGTCCCCCCTGCACAACGCGCTGTACCGCATCGAGAGCAATCCCGTTGCCAAATACTTCAGGGATCGGGCCGACAACCGCCTCGCGCCGGTCGGCGACGAACACTATCCCATCGTAGTCACCACCTACCGGCTGACGGAGCATCACGTGAGCGGACCGATGACGCGCTGGGTGCCGTGGCTGGTCTCGCTGCAGCCGTCGCTCTTCGCCGAACTCAGCCCGGAACTGGCGGCGGAGCGCGGCATCACGCACGGGCAGTGGATGATCATCAGCACACCGCGCAGCGAGATCGAAGCACGAGCGATGGTGACGCGGCGAATGCGTCCCTTGCATCTCAACGGCCGAGTGGTTCATCAGATCGGGCTGCCGTTTCACTGGGGCTTCCAGGGGCATGCCACCGGCAGCATCACCAACGATCTGGCGCACATGGTGCTGGAACCGAACGTGAGCATTGAAGAGGCGAAAGCGTTCCTGTGCAATGTGCGTCCCGGACGCCTGCCGTAGAGGAGGAGTGCTATGGCGATCGACCGTGAGCCGCCACCCCCGGCGCGGCCCGCGACCGGCTTTTTTACTGATACGAGTCTGTGCATCGGCTGCAAAGCCTGCGAAGTGGCGTGCCGGCAGTGGAACCAGCTTGCCGCTCCCGATCCCACCTGGACGGGCACGAGCTACGATAATACGCAGATGCTTGGTCCGGCGACATGGCGGCACGTTCTCTTCATCGAAACTATCAGGCGCGCGGAGAGCGGCGCCGCTCTCCCTGCCACACCTCCCGGCACGGCGCTCCCCTTCTTCAATACCGACCGCTGGCTGATGATGAGTGATGTATGCAAGCACTGCCACAACGCACCCTGCCATGAAGCCTGTCCCACCGGCGCGATCATCCGCACCGAATTCGATACAGTCTACGTGCAGCAGGACATCTGTAACGGGTGCGGCTACTGTGTGGTGGCCTGCCCGTTCGGCGTGATCGCGCGCGACGACCAGGGCACCCACATGGCAGGGAAATGCACGCTGTGCTACGACCGGCAGAAGGATGGGATGATTCCCGCGTGCGCCAAAGCCTGCCCCACCGAATCGATCCAGTTCGGTGAAGTAGAGAAACTGCGTGAACACGCCCGCGAGCGGCTCGGCTCGCTGCATGAGCGCGGCCTCACCGAGGCGCGGCTCTACGGCGAAGACGAGAGCGTTCTGGAAGGCGGGCTGCATTCGTTCTTCCTGCTGCTTGACGACCCAGCTGCCTACAATCTGCCGGAAGATCCCCTGCGTCCGTCGGATAATGTCGTTCCGGCCTCGTTCTGGACAGTCATTGCGGCGGTACTCTTCGGCCTCTTCAGCGTTCTGTTTTTCCGTGAATGATGTGTCACTAAAGGCGAAAGGCCCTGCCTCTAGTGACTGAAATGGAGTACACGTGAAACCAAGCGAATTGTCGCCGGTCACGGCCCAGAGATCTGCGTCCCAGCCGGACGGCCGCGGGTTCGAGCCTGTTCCGACAGGGCAGTCGTGGATCCGGCAACTGGCGGCACTGACCACCGGATACATGCCGCCGCCCGCCGAGGAGCAGCAGGAAACGACCTATTATAGTTACCCGGTATTGAAAGCGCCAACCTGGACGTGGGAAATCATCTGGTACTTCTTTTTCGGTGGATTAGCCGCCGGGTGCTATGTGATCGCCACCATCGCCTCGCTCTGGGGCGCGCCCGAAGACCGCACCGTGACGCGTGCCGGCTACTATCTCTCGCTGCTGGCGCTGCTGCCCTGCCCACCCTTGTTGATCAAAGACCTGGGACGATCCGAGCGCTTCCTGAACATGCTGCGCATGTTCAAGGTGAAATCGCCGATGTCAATGGGCACATGGGGCCTGCTCACGTTCTCGATGTTTTCCGGCGTGACAGTGGTAGTCCAGGCTGCGCGTGACGGCATACTGGGCAGGTGGTGGGGTGCGCGTTCTCTGGCCGCGCTGCCGCAGAGACTGATCGCATTCCCCGGCATGTTCGTGGGCGTCTTCCTGGGCGGCTATACCGGCGTGCTTCTGGCGGCAACAAGTGTGCCGCTCTGGTCGCGCAGCAAGCTCTTGGGCGCGATCTTCGTCTCGTCAGCGATGTCCACCAGTTCGGCGCTGATCTCGCTGGTGCTGCGGCTTACCGGTGCGCCCACAAGCGTGCTGCACAAGCTGGAGCGACTGGAATGG
>JBKQTH010000143.1:0-2815 GCA_052143275.1 Ktedonobacterales bacterium
GGATTGGCGCTTTTCATTAGCATGCAAGCGACAATGCGCGGCGTACTGGGACAGACCTTGCGCCTGGGAAAAGATTGAGAATATGCGCGCTTGGTTTCTCCGGGTAGTCAGTGGTCCAGGCCGGCAATCTCGATGCCAGGGGCTGGGGTGCCTTCAAGATGAGCCTTGCACCAGCGAAGCGCCTCCCCAGCGAATGCTACCGACCCGGCGACGCAGACCATATCTTCCGGTCCGGTGCCCGAGAGAGCTAATCGCATGGCGGCAGCCAGGTTTGGCTGGGCGGATACCGGGGCCGGTTCCAGTAATGCGGCTGCGATGTCCGGGGACGCGGCGCGCGGATTATGCCAGGCGGTGGAGATAGTTTCGTCCACTGCCGCGCGCTTAATCTCCGTCGTGATACCAGGTATATCCTTGTCGGCCATGAGCCCCAGAACGAGGATGAGCCGGCGGAACTCAAAATGGCGATGCAACGCCGCAAAGAGTCTGGCGAACGAATCGGCATTATGGGCACTGTCTACTACCAGCCAGGGCCTGCGGCCGACCACCTGCAAGCGTGCTGGCCAGTGTGCGTTGCGCAGACCCTGAAAAATGGCATCGTTGCTAATGGGGAGGCCAAGCTCTCTAAGCTCATGCGCGGCAGCCACCGCTGCGGTGGCGTTCTCCAATTGATGCTCGCCCAGTAGCGCCAATTCCAGCTCAAGGTATTCGCCGTCCGGTGTGGTGATCGCGAACCGGCTGCGCTCACTGTCCTCCCCCAGCGATTGGTAGCAATACGCGCAGTCGCCGTCGGTCGCAGGTCCGGTACAGATCAACGGAGCGCCACGCTCGGCACTGATAGTGCGAATCACGTCGAACGCCTCGGGTGACCGAACGGAGGTGACCACCGGCACCCCTGGTTTGATAATTCCGGCTTTCTCGCCGGCAATGGCGGAGAGTGTATTGCCCAGCACCTGCATATGGTCGTAGCTGATCGAGGTGATCACAGTGACCATCGGCGCGACCACGTTGGTAGCGTCGAGTCGTCCTCCTAGACCAACCTCAATCACCGCATGATCGGCGTTTGCCTCCCGAAAATAGAGAAAGGCGAGCGCGGTGGCTACCTCATACGTGATATAGGGCCCGAGCGAGTTCCCCGCGTGAGCTAGAGCCTCTCCGACCATTTGCGTGAGAAGGGGCAGCTCATCCTTTTCGATGAGCCTACCAGCCACTCGCATGCGTTCCCGGAAGGTATGTAGATCGGGCTGGGTATACAGGCCGGTGCGAATACCGCCGGCCTGGAGAATGGCCGCGATCATCGTCGCCGTCGAGCCTTTACCCTTAGTACCGGCAACATGGGTGATACCATACGTCGATTGGGGATTGCCCAGCTCGGACAAAAGCATTCGTTCGCGGAGCAGATTGTCTTCACGATCGCGTACAAACTGTCCGGTGCGCTCGGTGTCGCTAAATGAATAGATCCAATCCAGCGCTTCTTTATAGCTGGAAAAACTTGGGTTCATGAGGCTTCCCTTACCTGTTCATTCCTCGTTCTCCCACCGGCCCCGTACGACGGCATCAGCCATTTTGGCTACTCGAGCCATCTGCCGGACATCGTGTACCCGCACCATCTCCGCGCCATTGGCAATGGCCAGCGTCACCGTCGCCGCGGTGCCTTCGAGTCGATCCTCGACGGGAGTACCCAGCACCAGTCCAATGTGAGACTTACGCGACGTCCCTACCAGTAAAGGACGCCCTAGCGCACATAGCTCGCCAAGCCGGTTCAGCACGTGCAGGTTTTCTCGGCCCACCAGACCGAAGCCAAAGCCCGGGTCAAGGATGATATGTTCCCAGGGAATCCCGACGGTGAGCGCCAACTCGACGCTACTGGCGAGACGGCGAAGAACGTCGGCTACGGGCTCGCGTCGTGGCTGGCTACGTAGATTACTCATCAAGATGACGGGTACACCTCGCTCCGCCGCCAGGCCCGCCATTTCGGGATCGGCCCACAGACCAGAAATATCGTTGACCAGAATAGCTCCAGCATCCAGCGCAGCCGCCGCGGTGCTGGCTTTGTAGGTGTCTATCGAGATCGTCACTGAAGTGGGTAGCCGGGCCGCAAGCGCCGCAATCACTGGGATGACACGGGCTTGTTCTATCTCTGCGGGAAGCGGATCAGCCAGAGCGGTGCTGGGACGAGTGGATTCCCCGCCGACATCGATCAGGTGCGCGCCCTCCGCAACCATTTCCAGAGCACGGTCGACCGCCATCTGGACCACTTCCGGAGTTGTCAGATGCTCAAGAAGCAATCCATCGCGGGAGAACGAATCAGGTGTAATATTGAGAATGCCCATGACATAGGTATGTTCACCCCACTCGAGCGAATGATTGTCCCAGGTGGTTGGCGGATAACTTGTTCTGCATGTCTTGCTTCTGTCGCTTGCGTCACTTGAATTCAAGAGCGCCTCCCGAAAAGAACCAGGGGTGCCTGGCCCTGCTATTAGCCTGGATATGAGCTAGTATAGCACCGCGGCCGGCGCGCGACGATGCAGGCGATTCGGGGGCTGTGCTTGGGCCTAACTATGTTACCATGAAGGACGGTACTTTGCCTGATGATTACGTAAAGGATCCCGGTTTGGTCGAGTAGATGCCGGATGGCTGGATGTTAGAGGTCTGGAGGGTTTCTAGTGGGCGAGACCGCTAGAGTTGAGATAGCGACGGCAAGCGACATTGCGGCGTTAGCCAACCTGCGCCTTCGCATCGGTTGGCATGCCAGCACAGAATTGCTAAGCGCGTTGGTGGCTTGGGAGAAGGCGCGTATCTTGCTGGTGCGCGCCGG
>JBKQTH010000144.1:0-18238 GCA_052143275.1 Ktedonobacterales bacterium
ATATGCAAGGTCTGACCTTCGCAGCGCCATAGTGTGATACTAGAATATCACCCGCGCTATAGGTTGCCAGGCGTCGAAAAGCCAGGAGGAGACACGAGATGTGACCCAGTCGCCAGAAGACGTCTTCGCCAGCCCCGCTCCTGCAAAGACCATTCAGCGAGTCGCTACGCGGATGCGGGAGCGCGATATCGAGGTGGTGGTCGTCGAGGATGGTGACCAGGTCAGAAGTTTCGCTGCCTGGGCTTGCTCTTCGCCGGAAGTTGACGGCAAATCTAACAGGGTAGTGCATTTGAAAACATTATCATTTAACGATTAGTTTGACAATTCTAATCATTTGGATTATTATTAATATGTACTTCAATTGAAAGGAGAACGCTATGCAGCACGATCTATCGGGATATCCAGAGCCGATTCGGGCGGTATTAGCGGCTCAATTCCGGCTGTCTCGCTGTGTGGTGAGCACGCAGATGCAGGAATGGGCACAGCTCGAGCTCACAATTGGACAACTCAAAGTCATGATGATACTAGCGGGACATCCGGGTATGACGATTTCGCAGATTGCCGAATCGCTCAGCATCAGTAAGCCTTCGACCAGTATTCTCGTGGATGGGTTAGTCCAGCAGGGTCTGGCACATCGCGCCGAAGATGAGTCAGACCGGCGGCGGACACTGGTGACGCTCACCACGGCAGGCAACGACCTTACTACTCGTCTTCATCAAGGCAGCATCGAGCGTCTGGTGCAGTGGTATTCCGCTCTCGCACCTGACGATCTCGCGGCGCTGCGACACGGCCTTGAGGCGCTGGCCGAGGTGGCGGCGCCGGCCGATGCATCCATCGATCCATTCAAATCAACTACTACTCGGTAAAGGGATAAAAAATGGCACGAACGAACACGGCGAATGATGTCACCCTACCCGCCCAGCCGGTCACGGCCGCCTCGCTCGGCAGGGCGAAACTGTACTTAGTCATCCTGGGCTTGATGCTCGGCATGCTGCTGGCGGCTCTTGATCAGACCATAGTCGGCACCGCGTTGCCACGGATCGTGACTGCACTCGGCGGCACCAATATTACTTGGGTCATAACCTCCTATCTGCTGGCCTCGACCGTCTCCATACCCATCATCGGCAAGCTCTCCGACATCTACGGGCGCCGCATCTTCTTCCTGGGAGGCATGGTAACCTTTCTGGCGGGCTCGGCGCTCTCCGGCACCAGCCAGAATATGGGACAGTTGGTCATCTATCGCGGCATACAGGGCCTGGGAGCTGGAGCCCTAATGCCCATCGCCCTTGCGGTCATTGGCGACCTCTTCGAACCGGCTGAGCGCGCGAAGTGGCAAGGGTTGTTCATTGCGGTCTTTGGCCTCTCCGCCATCGTGGGACCGCTCATTGGTGGCGCTATCACCGATAACTGGGGCTGGCGCTGGGTCTTCTACGTGAACATGCCTGTGGGCTTGGTGGGGCTGATCGCCGCCGGTCTCTTCTTGCCGGCCTCCGTCAGACGCGTCATGCACAAAATCGACTACCTTGGCACCGGTCTCCTGGTGATCTGGGCAACATCGCTGCTGCTCGCCTTTTCGCTCGGCGGAACGAACTTTGCCTGGAATTCGTGGCAGATCATCTCACTCTTCGCGGTAGCGGCTGTAGGAGTAGTCGTCTTTGTGTATGTCGAGTTTCACCAGCCGGAGCCCATCCTCAATCCCAAACTGTTTGAGACGGACATCTTTGCCATATCTGTTGTCGCCATGTTCATCCTCGGCGCGGGGATGTTTGGGGCTATCTCCTATCTGACGTACTTCGCCCAGATCGGGCTGGAAGAGTCGGCCACCAACACCGGCGTCATCCTGACGCCGATGATGCTGGGCTTCATCGTCAGCAGCATTGTGGGTGGGCAGTTGATGGCTCGCACCGGCCGTTATAAGATTCTCGTTCTGGTCGGCTTCGCGGTGGGAGCCTTCGGGATGTTCCTGCTCTCTCGCATGACCACCAGCACGACCAACGGCACACTGGTTCTCAACATGATCGTCACGGGTCTGGGTATCGGCGTGCTGATGAGCCTCTTCACGATCATCGTACAGAACGCGTTTAGCAATGACTTGCTGGGACAGGTTACCTCCGGTATCACCTTCTTCCGTACGCTCGGAGCCTCTATCGGCGTCGCGGTGCTAGGCGCGATTGTGACCAACGTATATACGAGCAAGCTTGCCGCCAGCGTGCCTGCTCCCTTGAAGCCCTATGTCAACGTCACGGCGCTGGCCAATCTGAGTCCGAACAACCACGCTATCAATGTACCAGCCGCTTTGGCCCATCTGGGACCGGAAACCGCCGCGGCGCTATTGAAGCAGCTTGAGGTGAACGTCAAGGCGAGCTTTGTCTCATCCATCACGCTCTCCTTTACCATAGGGATGTTCATGATGATAGCCGCAGGTCTGGTAGCGCTTTTCCTCAAGGAAATCCCCTTGCAAAAGCGCCAACCGGTAGAGGTGCCGGCCGGAGCCAACGGTGAGGCCGCCGAGGTAGCGCCACCAACATTACCAGAGCCGGTATTCTAGGCCAACCGCCACGAACTTTCTGGATCGCTGCGCACTCGGCCACAAGGGGCCGAGTGCAAGCCGCAGAGGGCGAAATCGGCCATCTGCCAGCCCATTCTACGGGCCCAACCAAAACTACGAGATGTGTGTGCTGCGCACCGCTGATGGCACGTTGCTCTGGACCGAAACGCTGGCGGCTTCCCAGCGGCTATTAGTAGTAAGCGTCTTTGCGGGAATCGACCACCTGAGGAGACGACGCTTCTACTGGACACTGGATAGCTCATGGCATATCGCCGTGCCGGCAAGCCATTCCTGAAGTCATCAAGCCTCCATACGCAATGTGGGTCGGAGGCCGGGAGTTGTGGACTCAAACATGTCGTTCGCTGACAGCTGACAGACCCTGTCAATCCGCGAATCTCACCTCTGGCTCGGCGTTAAAGTATATGCCGAGGCGCGTGGCTTCCTGTTCGATCCCGGTGCGGATGGCACCCGACAGCGGTTCGAACGGCTCCACCGTGACGGCCAGATGCGCCTGCTTTACCTTGTAATTCCAGACACCGACAACATATCCGCTGGCTAGCACCACTGGCGAAATCCAGCCCTGCTGACTGAAAACGCGCCCTTTATGCTCGGTCGACAGCGCAGATTCACGCTCACGCCGCAAACCGACGGTGTAGGGATCAAAGCCCGGCAGCAGACGAACCGCCTTGCTCGGCTTCGTGGTCTGGAGGGCATCGGCGTCGGCGTGTAGCCCCCAGGCGTCCCAGCCGTCGACGGATACCGGGATCAGCTCGTTGCCCAACGCCCGAAAGAGCTTCCTCGAGTCAGCCTGTGTAGCCCCCCACCAACTGCCGAAGTCGCCCGGCGTGGCAGGGCCATAGGCATACAGGTAGCGGCGCACCGTTTCCAGCCTGGCGTCGTCAGTATCGAGTTCCGGGAATTCGCCCAGCCAATGGCGCGGGCTGACGAAGGTCACGTTCTGGCCGCTGCTGGGGCCAAACACCAGATGTCCCTGATACGCACCCGGCTTGAGCAGCGTTCCCCAGCCGCCAAGCAGCTTTTCGCGCAGGTATGGCCGTCCGGTACGCTGGGCCACTGCGTTGGCCAGTTGTTCGCGCGTCAGGCCGTCGCCCGTCAGTGTGACCCGAAAGCCATCTAACAGCATGTTCATGTCGTCCGCCGTAATTCCATAAGACTTGAGCCATCTTTCGCTCCGGAAGTGGCTGAAGGCACGACAAGCTGCCAGATAGACGGGGAAATCGACTGTCGAGAACAGGTGCAGCGTCCAGCGCATGGCCCAGATCTTCACGAGCGTCCGCGCCTTCCAGAGAGCTGCACGTACATCGCCGCTGTCCAGTCCGTCGATGCGCGCCCAGGCTGCCAGTTCCGCCGACGACATGACCTGGGCGTGCAGGCCACACGTCCGGCTCACAACCGCCAATAGATTGCCACGCGCGGCACGCTCTTCAAGAAAGTGACGCTGCAACCGGAATGCCTGCACCTGCGGCCAAGTCAGTTTTAACGTGGTACTCCTCCAGTTTGTCTGCAGATAACTCCGCACGGCCGAGAGGCGTTCCCTCTCGCTGTGACCTTCTCAACACGTTTCCGCACTCATGCCCAGACCGCAGGCAATTTCACTGAAGGGTTTCCCCACTGGTTCGGGCGAACCGAATCGCCTGCGTCCGGAATTCAGACGGATACGCCGGCCTGTGTCGAATCGCTCGTGCCATGGACACCTCCTCCAGGATCTGCACCCCAAGTCTACAAGTGTCCACAAAACCCAGCCAACTCCACCCTTTTATGTGTCATTATTCGATACATGCAGTATAGCGTGATTTAGCACGCTCGCATGTGTCGCAGTTTGAGGAAGCGGGCTCTTGGAACTAGTAATTGGAACTAATGAGAAAGGGGAAAGCGCTTGCCTCCCGATCCCGTAAAAGGGGATGGGTCTCCAGCGCGAATGTTCTATGAATAAGCTCGAGCGGGTAGAAGCCGCCCTGCGCGGCGCGGACGTCGACCATGTGCCGATCAGCATGTGGGGACATAACTACGTCAAGGAGTGGAGCGCCGAAGAGCTGGCGGAGGCCATGTTGGCCAACTACCGCGAGTACGATTGGGATTACCTGAAAGTTAACCCTCGGGCGAGCTATCACGTGGAGGATTGGGGTGCGACGCTCCAGCGCGCGAACGACCCCAATCACGGACCGACGTTCATCTCGTTCCCTGTCCACGAGCCGGGGGATTGGCGGCGGCTGCGCCCACTCGAGCCCGATCGAGGCGTGTTGGGCGAGCAACTTGTCGCTCTGCGGCGGATCCGCGATGGGGTGGGTGGTGAGGCGCATTTCGTGCAGACTATCTTCTCTCCCCTCTCGGTGGCCAAGTATCTCGTGGGAAACCACCCTGAGCCGGTCAAGCACTCCATCGAAAGCGACGCCGACGCGCTGCGCGCCGGCCTGGAGGTCATCACACAGACGTTCGCCACCTATGCGCATGCGTGCCTAGAGGCCGGCGCGAGCGGCATCTTCTTTGCCACCACGGGCTGGGCAAGCTCCGATCTACTGAGCGAGGAGGAGTACCGCCGCTTCGGTATCGAGTATGACCTGCGCGTGCTGGACGCGGTGGCTGGCCGCGCACCTTTCAACATCCTGCACAACTGCGGCGTTCACGTGTATTTCGATTTGCTGGCGGAGTATCCCGTGCACGCCATCAGTTGGGCGGCGACGCTGGCGGGCAACCCGACACTCGGCGAGGGGAAGCAGCGCACGACCAAAGCAGTAATGGGCGGTGTGAACGAGAAAACCACCCTGCCGGACGGCACACCCGAGCAGGTCGCGGACGAGGTACGCCAGGCCATTGCCCAGACGGAAGGGCGTCGCGTGCTCGTCGCGCCAGGATGCTCCATTCCGCCGAGTACCCCGCGTGAGAACCTAAACGCCGGCGCCGCAGCCGCGCGGGGAGGATGATCAGCGAGAGCGTGCTGGCACCCCGAGAACCCGTCGCTCTTTAGAGCGAGCGGAGTGTCAGTTTGGTTCAGGGAGCAGGTTATGGCCACCCGGACGACAACAGAAGTGCCCGTTAGCCGGCCGGCAGCCCGAGCAGCCGCACGGCGTTGCCAGAGTAGACCGCAGCCCTCTCCTCTGTGGAAAGACCGGCCGAGTCGATGTCCGCTATCGTCGCCTCGACCGAGCTCGAGGGTCCAAGAGGCATGTCGGTGCCGAAGAGCACGTGCCCTGGGCCAAAGAACTCGAGGACGCAGCGGACCGCGTGTGGCGCGCCGAACAGCGCCGTGTCGACGTAGAACCTCCGGAAGTAGTCAAGCGGTGGCTGTGGCAGGTTGTCCTTGACCTGCCTAAGCCCTGGACCCATAGCGAGTCGGGCGGAGAAGTGCGGCACCATGCCGCCACCGTGGTGCGCGATGACGAGCTGGCGAGGGTGACGCTCCATCTGCCTGGAATAGACGAGGCGTGACAGGGCGGCGGCGGTCTCGTAGGGCCAGCCGAGTGACCACCACAGGCCATAGTCGGACCGGCTCTCGACCGGATAGTCGGCCCACGCCGCGCTCCGCGTCGGGTGAAGCCACACGGCGCGGCCAGCATCCTCGAGCCTGGTGAACAGCGGCTCGAAGCGCGGATCGTCGAGCGCCACGCCCAGGACGTTGGTGTACAGCTGGGCGCCCAGCGCGCCGAGCTGAGTCAGGGCGCGGTCGAGTTCGCGCGCGGCCAGCGAGACGTCGCCGAGCGGCAGCGCGGCCGCGAATCCGGCGAAGCGGTCCGGAAACCGCTGCACCAGTTCCGCCATCTCGTCATTGGCGATGCGGGCAAACTCCGCCGCGACACCCGGCGGCCCGACCTCTTCAAGCGGCGGCACGGCAAGCACCAGGACCTGGGCGTAATCGCCGTACGGCTCGATCTTCCGCCACCTGGCATCCAGGTCGGACAGTACAGGATCGAAGTAGAAGACGCCCTCGCGGTAGTAGTCGAGCCGGCTCGGAGCCATGGTCTTCTCGAGCTGCCGCTCCAGCCGCTCGAGATACGGGCGAGGCAGGATGTGCGCGAACGCATCGATCTTCCGCATATGTGAACCGTAACCCGAACTCAGATCGTCTGGTTGCAGGCGGCGACCCCCTCCCCCTCCAGCGCCGCCAGCACCACCGTGGCCCGTCCCACTTGCCGTGCCTGCGCGTTGTGCGAGCGAGCCATCCGCGCCAGCGTGTCCCGTTCCTCGGCCGAGTGCGGCTGGATCTGCAGCCGTTTGCCCATGCCCATGGGGCACCTACTTCCTGCGAGATGCCTCAGTGTAGCATACTGTTGCTAGACGGACCACTAAGTGGGTAGCCATTCAATGCTAAGACGGCCGCCGATTGATAACGAAATGCGTCGTGCAATGGTGGCAAAGGACAGGAGGCTCCGGTGACTCAACCATCGCAGACCCCAGCGGACTATCTGGATTCCTCGGGCCGCGCCGACCGGCTCAGCGGTGGCGTCCAGCTCATCCCGATCGAGACGCCCAAGGGCACGTTCCGCGTCTGGACGAAGCGGGTCGGCAATGCGCCCACGAAAAGGCTGTTGCTCCTGCACGGTGGGCCCGGTTCGACGCACGAGTATCTGGAAGCCTTCGACAGTTATCTACCGGCCGCGGGCGTCGAGTATTACTACTACGACCAGCTCGGCTCCTTCTATAGTGATCAGCCGAATGAGCCGGAGCTATGGGAGGTGCCGCGCTTCGTTGACGAGGTGGAGCAGGTGCGCCGGTCGCTTGGGTTGGATGCCGGAAATTTCCTGCTGTATGGCCAATCCTGGGGTGGAGCGTTGGCGATTGAATATGCGCTGGCCCATCAGCAGCATCTTAAGGGCCTCATCATCTCCAACATGATGGCAAGTATCCCGCAGTACAACGCCTACGCGCGCAACACCCTGATGCCCGCGATGGACCCGGCGGCACTGGCGGAGATCGAGCGGTACGAGGCTTCGGGTGACTTCGAGAATCCGCGCTACATGGAGTTGCTTTACGCGCACCACTACGTGCACCATGTGCTGCGGATGCCCGTGGATGAGTGGCCCGACCCCGTGAACCGCGGCTTCAAGCACATCAATCCGGCGATCTACATTCCGATGCAGGGGCCGAGTGAGCTGGGAGCGCGTGGCAAGCTGGAGCACTGGGATCGGACCGGCGATCTCTCGCGGATCACGGTGCCGACGCTCGTGATCGGGGCCGAGTACGATACGATGGATCCGCGGCACATGGAGGCAATGGCGGCAGCGCTGCCAAAAGGCCGCTATGTGTACTGCCCGAATGGCAGCCACCTTGCCCTCTATGACGATCAGGAGACATACATGGCCGGCCTCATCCAGTTCATCGCCGATGTGGACGCGGGCGCGTTCTAGCGGGTGGCCGGGCGGTAGACGACGAAGCAGCTGGACTCTGCATCATATCAAAAATCAGCAACAGGGCATGTCGAGAGTGGGCTATGGCGGATGAAGTTGACTCAATGGGCAGTGGCTTCCTTGGAGATCTACTGAAGCGAGGAGCAAGAGAAGTGACCCATCTCTTGCTCCTCACTTGCTGAGCATACCCAACTGTGGGGGGGTGCCATCGCGTCGGAATACACGACACCACGTATGTTGAACGTGGAACTCCGATGTTGCCGATGACAGCGTGAAACTCCCAGCGGAACTTATGAGAGGGTAGGCTTGATGTTTTGATTGACCCGAAAGAAATTGGTTGGATCGTAGGCATTCTTGACCGCCACCAGACGCTCGTAATTGTCGCGATAGCTCGCTTTGACGCGGTCCTCGCCCTCCTCCATCATGAAATTCACATACGCACCCCCCGCCGAATAGGGATGCACATCCTCCCAAAACTGCCGGGCCCAGTTGACAATGAGGTCCTTGTTCGCGGGATCGGGATCGACGCCCACGATGACCTCAGCCCAGTTGGCATCCCGGTAACTCCACGCCGTATCGTTTCTACCCACGCTATGTGCCGCTCCGTTTACCGGATAGAGATGCATCGTCGATTGCCAGGTCGGCAACTGGGAGCCGTGCTGCACGTAGCGATCGATGGCTTCGTCGCTTAGCTCGTTCACAAAGTCCGCTTTCCAATACCACTGAAGTCCTCGGGTGTAGAGCGCATCGAACATGCTCTGCAGCCCCGGATGAGGGATTGGGCCAACGAAGTCCAGGGCAGGCGGGAATTGCTCCCGGATCGGTTTGAACGTTGTCTCGGCCAACTCCATTGGCCCGGTGTAGCACCAGACCACCCCACACATGTTTTTATTGTAGAGCGGCTCGGGAAATGGTGGCCCAGGCGGCACGATCAGGAAGGCGAAGAAGCCATTGACGTCGTTGGGTGCCTGCACGATGAAGTCCCGATACCACTTCATCATCTCGGGTGCCTGGTCCAGGTTCCACAACATAGGGCCACCATAGACGGTATGGACTGGGTTGGCCTTGAAAACAAACTCGGTGACGACCCCGAAGTTGCCGCCACCGCCACGTAGCGCCCAGAATAGATCCGCGTTGTTCTGCTCGTTGGCAGTTACATAGCGGCCATCTGCCAGCACGACGTCGGCGGCGATCAGGTTGTCGATAGCGAGGCCATATTTGCGGGTCAGGTGGCCCAGTCCTCCACCCAGAGTGAGCCCACCCACGCCGGTTGTGGAAATGATGCCACTGGGGACAGCCAGGCTAAAGGCGTGGGTGGCGTGGTCGACGTCGCCCCAGGTGCTGCCTCCCCCGACTCGGACGGTTCTGGTTGCGGGGTCGACATGCACGTAGCGGATGAGTGAGAGATCGATGACCAGGCCATCGTCGCAGACTCCCAGCCCTCCGGCATTATGTCCGCCGCCGCGAATCGAAACCAGGAGATCACGCTCGTGCCCGAAATTGACCGCAGCAATGACGTCGGCTACGTCGGCGCAGCGTGCGATCAAGGCGGGGTACCGGTCGATCATGCCGTTATAGACCTTGCGGGCAGCTTCATACTCCGCATCGTCTGGTTGAATGAGCTCTCCTCGTAGGCTCGCTTGCAGTGTACTGACGTCGAGGGCTTGTGTCGCCTTTGTCGTTGCCATGGTATTTCTCCCTGTGTCAACTACTGCGAAACCGTGTCGAGAAGTGAGCGACACGTCGCCACACATAGTTTCCCCATCGCAAAACTTTCTCTCGTGCCGTGTGCCCGAGCCACGGTGAAACCAGCCAGGTTCCCGGGCAGGCACAAGTGGTACCCACAGCATACCTATCCCTGAGGTTGGGAGTGAATATCTTTCTTATCTCTTGAAAAGATACGTGAGGAAGATAACCAGAGCATTTCTCATGGTATAGTTGTCGATGAGATATCCTTGGGTTTGTTCAGGATCACTTTTTGAGGAAGCACCTCTTCCTCTCGCCATGCGAGACCTGTGAGGGCACCGTGGCAAAGAAAGCAGCAGCGAAGACAATACAGGCCATTCCCAATGACCGTTTGCGAGCCGCACGCGAGCAGCATGGCTGGACCCAGCAAGAACTGGCGGATCGGATCGGCATCTCACAGGCATTCACCATTAGCCGCTGGGAAAGTGGAGTTGTCCTTCCTCGCCCGTACTACATTCGGAGCTTGTGCGACCTCTTCAGCATAACTGCCGCCGAACTTGGCCTACTTCTTCCAGCGGACGACGAAACCGGCGATTCCGTCCCGTTTCCCCTATCGTCCCCAGTCGCTACCCCGGCTCTCATTCCTGAGCACCTCTTGCCCCTCTGGAACGTACCGTACCGTCGCAATCCTTTCTTCACCGGCCGCGAAGAGGTGCTCCTCCACCTGCATAACCAGCTTACAGCCACCAGTGCCGCGGCGTTGAACCAGACGCAGGCCATCAGTGGTCTGGGCGGCATCGGCAAGACCCAGATTGCCATCGAATACGCTCATCGCTACCGGGACGATTACGACGCTGTTTTCTGGGTCACAGCTGCCACCCGCGAGACACTGCACTCCGATTTCGTCGCCCTCGCGCGCCTGCTCCAGTTATCCGTCCAGGATCTCCCGGATCAGCAAGTAATCGTCGACGCCGTCAAGCAGTGGCTAGCAAGACATGAGCAGTGGTTACTCATCCTGGATAATGCCGATGAACTCGACTTGCTGACCGACTTTCTCCCGACAGGAAATACCGGATACATTCTCGTAACCACGCGTGCGCAGGCGACTGGCAGTCTGGCCCCGAGCATCTCCATTGAGCAGATGAGCTCGGAGGAGGGGGCGCTGCTCTTACTCCGGCGCGCCCAATTGCTGGCGCCCAAAGCTTCGCTTGAGCAAATCAGCGAAGAGGATCGGGAACAAGCGGAAAACCTTGTGTGGGCTATGGGTGGTCTTCCCCTGGCCCTTGACCAGGCGGGCGCCTACATCGAAGAAACAAGTTGCGGCCTCCCCGCCTACCTGGAGCTGTACCAAACCCATCATACCCACCTGCTGCAACGTCGCAGCGCTGGCCCATCAGATCATCCCGAACCGGTAGCAGTCACCTGGCGCCTGGCCTTTCTCAAAGTGGAGCGGACCAACCCTGCCGCGGCCGATCTGTTACGCTTTTGCGCTTTTCTTGCTCCCGACGCCATTCCTGAGTCTATCATCCGTGAAGGGAGCACAAAACTTGGGCCGATCCTCGGCCCTGTTGCTTCCGATGCCCTGGCCCTCAACGCCGCCCTCGAAGTCCTGCGCATGTACTCGCTGGTTCGACGCAACCCCGACAGCAAAACACTGATCATCCATCGCTTGGTGCAAGCAGTCCTTAAAGATAGCATGGACGAGCAGCTGCAACGACAGTGGGCAGAGCGAGCAGTGTGTGCGGTGAACGCGGCCTTCCCGGAAGGGTATTTTGAGAGTTGGAATCGCTGCCAGGAGTGCCTACCCCATGTGCTGGCCTGTGCACAAGTCATCGAACAGTATAACCTCATGCTCGCTGACGCGGCACTCCTGCTTCAAAGGGCCGGGGCGCATGCGCAAGAGCGGGCGCAATATAGGAGCGCGGAGTTGCTCCTGCAGCAGAGTATCCCAATCTGCCAGCAGATGTGGGGATTCGAAAGTCCCCAGACGGTCCAGAGCCTGAATTACCTGGGAGAAACCTACTTTGAGCAAGGCAAGTATGAGCTTGCAGAACCTCTCCTCCAACAGGCTCTGGTTATCCACGAACACCTCTTTGGATCAGAGCATCCTCGCACGGCTACCAGCATCAATAACCTGGCAGTACTTGCCTATTACCAGGGCAAGTACGAGCAGGCAGAACCCCTTTACGAGCGAGCTCTAGCAATTCGCGAGCGGGTCCTTGGATTAGAGCACCAGGAGACCGCAGAAAGCCTCAATAATCTGGCAAGCTCCTACCACCATCAGGGCAAGAACGACCAGGCAGAATCTCTCTACCAGCGAGCTCTCCTGATTGCGGAACAAGTGTTGGGGCCGGAACACCCTTTTACAGCACTAGTTCTCCATAATCTGGCTCGCCTCTATAGTGACCAGCACAAATGTGCGGAGGCGGAATCTCTCTACCAGCGAGCTCTGTCGATCCGTGAGCGGATACTGGGACCGGAGCATCCCCGCATCGCCATAACCCAGGCATTCCTGGCCCGTCTTTATCGTGACCAGGGCAGATATGCGGAGGCAGACCCCCTCTTCCAGCAGGCCCTGACTATCCAGGAGAAAATGCTGGGCCCTGAGCACCCTGATACGGTGGCAACCCGCGAGGATCTTCTCGACCTGCGAGTAAAAATGAAGCAAACAGAGGATAGCCTCGGTTTCAAGCTGATGCCTGGATAGTTCGGCAGGCGAACTAGACGGCTATCCGGCGATATAACGCCAGATATTGAGCGGCTGACTTCTCCCAGGAAAAGTCCGCCAACATGGCACGCACCATCAGCCAGTGCCAGTCATGCGCCGAGGACCCGAGAACTTGCAGAGCTCGGTTGATTGCCCCCAAGAAGGCGGCGGCGGTGTAGTCGCGAAATCTGAACCCATTGCCGGTCCGGGCGGCGGTGTCACAGTCCTCAACCGTGTCGGCTAAGCCCCCAGTGCTGTGAACAATAGGAATACTGCCGTAGTGCATGGCGATCATTTGAGCAAGGCCGCACGGCTCGAACCTCGAGGGCATCAAAAAGAGGTCGCTCCCCGCATAGATCAGTCGGGCTAGGGGCTCGTTGAAAGTGTGGTCCACATGGACCTGCCGAGGATACCGCTCATGCCAACCATTGACCATCTTCTGGTATTCTTCGGCCCCATTCCCCAGCACCGCCAGCTGAACGCCCAGATCCATAAGGTCAGCCATGATGTTGTTGAGCAGATCAATCCCTTTCTGCTCCGCCAGGCGTGTCACCATACCCAAAACGGGTGTGGACGGGCTTGACCGGAATCCCACTTTCTGCTGGAGGGTGGCTTTCAGGGCGACGCGCCTGTCGAGGTGGTCGACATCGAATCTCAGAGTCTCCGGGAGGGTGCGATCAGTAGTCGGATTATATTCCTCCGTATCTATACCGTTGAGGATACCCGAGAGCATCCCGGAACGCGCTCGCGCTCGCAGGACTGGGGCCAAGCCGAACCCGAGTTCGTCGGTGAGGATTTCCTGAGCATAGGTTGGGCTGACAGTGGTGACGCGCTCGGCAAAGAACATCCCCCGCGCCGCGAGATTGAGAACGTCCGGCAGCTTGGCGGCACTGGGATAGAGCCAGCGAAAGTTCGGCTCGGCCACCTCAGCCGTTTGGAGGAGGTCGTATCCAAATGTGCCTTGGGCAGCGAGCGAGTGGATCGTGTATATGGTGGCCGTCCGGCGAAAGAAGATCTCGTCCTTGTACACTGTGCCCAGCCAGTTAGGGACGATAGCCGTATGCCAATCGTTGCAATGTATAATATCGGGACACCAGCCAAGCCGCTTGACGGCCTCCAGAGCCGCGCGGCAAAATATGAGGAAGCGTTCGCCGTCGTCGGGATAGCTATATATATGGTCCCGATCGAAGTAATGGGGACTGTCAATTACGTAGAGTGGGATAGTTCCGTGCAAAAGTCCTTCATGGACAGCCACCTGTGAGTGCGGAAGTCTTAGGGGTACAGTCAGTGATTGGACGATGGGTGAAAGTGGGAAATCTTTTGGGATGCAGCCGTAGCGAGGTAACATAACGCGCACATCTTGCCCGAAGTGTTTGAGAGCTTTGGGCAGAGCGCTGGCTACATCGCCTAAGCCACCCACTTTTGCAAGCGGAGCAACTTCGGCACTGAGGAACAAGATCTTTAGCGGCGAGGCTTCAAGCTCACCGATGAGTGATTGCGGGTCGATGGTCATGGCCTGCTCTTTGTTTCTCGACGAGTGGGTTGGCTTTCGGCTTCGTTGTCTCTCACTGCCGACGTATCGCAGGGGCTACAGCTACCGCTTTCCTGCCAGGCGCTCGCTGCCCGAGCCCGCGAGTATTCCGTGCGGGGTTCTCATCGCAGTGCTGACGGTCCTCCACGCCAGCGAAGCATTTATCGGCACTACTGCCCCTTCTGCATCAGCATGCCACACATCCCGAACCAAGCCACTTGGTATAGGACGGATCTACCATTGGGTGCATGAAGTTTGTCGCTTGTTCAGTGCGGTATGCTGGAGATCCCATGAAGCAATTAACACCTCGGCTTCTCATAGTCTCCTGTTCAACTACGCCGGCTTGTTCGACAGCAGATACGCCCGGCGGGTCTGCACCTCGACGTCAGGGTAGGGCTCGCGCTCGATGGTCTGGTCCAGCGTGAAATCCGCTGCGGCTAGGTAGCCAGCCATTTCTGCTGGGGTGAAGAAGATGAAGTCCAGGTTGACTGGCTCGCCCCACCACTCGTCGGAGTGGCGGATCTCCTCCCCGATGTGGAAGCCCACCAGCAGCCGTCCTCCCGGCCGCAGCACCCGCCGGAACTCGCGCAGCACGGCCACTGCCTCGACGCGTGGGATGTGGATCAGGCTGTAGACCGCCACAATGCCGCCGAGTGCACTATCTTCCAGCGGTAGCGAGCGCATGTCGCCCACCGCGAATTCGACTGCTGGATGCAGATCACGTGCCTGCTCGACCATTGCGGGCGAGAGGTCCAGGCCCACCACATCCGCTCCTTGCTCCTGCAGGTAGGCCGCCACGTGGCCCGGACCGCAGCCCACATCAGCGATGCGTCCCTCCACACGCGCCGCGAATTCCACAAGCAGGCGCCGCTCGAGTGGCTTGTGGTCCAGCTCGTCGTTCATCCGTCGTGCGTACTCCGCCGCCACGCGGTCGTAACTGATTCGCGTGGTGTTCTCGTCTGGGTTCATCTTCATCCGTTCTCCCAAACTTACCCAAGTATGGACAGACCATACTTGGCGTTAGGTTCCTGCTTCACCACCGCCAGTTTCACGCGGAGTTTACAGCTCCGCGCCAGCGCTGGCGGCTCCACAGTCGTTTAGACTGTCCGGGGAACGAGCCTGCCAGTTTCACAAGATTGATTGCGACATTCAGATCTCGGTCAATGACCCGACCGCACTGCTGGCACGCAAACGTGCGGGTGGAGAGGGTCAGCTCTGTGTCTACCCACCCGCAGCCACTACACCGCTTGCTCGAGGGCTCCCAGCGGTCGGCCAGGATCACCCGAGCTCCATACCAGGCAGCTTTGTAGAGCAGTTGCCGCTTGAACTCATAAAACCCGACATCTCCGATGGCCTGAGCCAGACGAGGGTTCTTGAGCATCCCCGCTACATACAGGTCTTCGATCACCAGGACCGACTTGGTTTTCGCCAGTCTGGCGGTGACCTGATGCAGGGTATGGCGACGTTGGTTCTTGATCTGCCGATGGAGTCTCGCCAGCTTCCGGACCGCTTTCTTGCGGTTCGTGCCGCCTTTCTGGCGGCGGCTTACCACCCGGTGGAGGCGCTTGAGCTTCTTCAGACGCCGCTTGAGATGACGAGGGTTCTCGATCACCGTCCCATCGGAGAGAGTGGCGAGATTCTTGATCCCCAGATCGATCCCCACCACCGGGCCGGTGTTCTCGGGCACGGCTGCTCTTCCTCCACCTGCAGGCTCACGTACCAGTGCCCAGCCTGCTCGCTCACCGTGGCCGAGAGGGATCTGCACTCCGCCTGTTGGCAGCGCTCATACATGTACCTGCTCGATCGTGATGAGGTGTACGTGCCCTACGATAGTAGGTATTAAAAATAGTCTCTCTCCTCACAACGGTGGCGGTTCACGACGTAATGGTTGGGCTGGTGACGGTCATCAGACCGCCCGTTCCAACTTGAATGACACGGTCAACAAGGATTTTATGATGTTGCTGGCCGATGCGTTCGAAGAGCGACATGGAGAGGAGGTAGGCGCGTGCAGTTTGGCCGGCGTCATCGAGTTCGACATCGTCAATAGTTCCCAGCACTTCCCCCTTGTCCGACACGACCTTTGTGCCGGTGATTTGATCTAAGTCGACAGCGGTTTGCAACTCCGGGTGTTGGGCCAAGTCCATGACGTCATCAAGATTGGATACCGTGATGGCATCGTGTCCAATGGCTGCCACGTTGCTGCGTACAATGATCGGTGTTGCGTAGTGCTCATCATGCTCAAGGCGAAATCCAAGCAGAGTGCGAAATTGGGCATCAAACAGGACGTCGTCGACGGTGCCCACTTTATTGCCCTCTCGCAGGGAGACGACACTATACCCCTTAAGATCTTTGGCGTTCATAGCTTTGCTCCAAACGAGCACCTACATGCTCAACGGATCGCAAGGACGAGTGCTCATAGCACTCCCACTGTACGTCCCTAATGTCACAACCACATCCCAGTATGCGAGAAAAGAACACAAGGTGGTCGCAATGTAGTATCCATCGTGGGCGAATCTGTCGCCGTTCGGGTTGGCGGACCACCGAGCCGGCAAGGTCGACCTGGCACGAACGTGAGACCCTGGACGGGTAAGCGTGGGAAGGCCTGATGGATGGGATGATGGGTATGCCTGCCCCACCAAAACTCAGCAGGCCGGCGATCCACTCGCGGCGCCTGCGAGCTACTTACTTACCCTCTACTCCCTTGACGACATCCTGTTCGAGATCCTTGGCGCCGCGCAGAACTTCGCGCACCAGGGTGGTCAAGCCAACCGTATAGCCAGCCAGTACGGCAATGACCGCGGCAACTACCAGAGCGAGAGAGCTTGGCGGCCAGTGAGGGTTAGTAGCGTAGGCCACTGCCAGCACCACTCCGCCGGCAATGACGGCAAACAGGAGGCCGAGGAACACCATGCGGACTATAGCGTGAAATGCCGCCGGAATAAGATGCAGGAAAGAAAACATACGAGCACGTCCTTTCGACTCATGACTACTTCTGGGGTCCCGATCACCAGTCATCAGGACTCACCATCTCCGGTTGTAGGTTGTCGTCTCATCTCGGCAACAGTCGCTGCTGCCGCGCGACCCGCCGGGGGTGAAATACCTGGGCATGGTGCTGGGCTACCACCGCACGGGGAAAGATACCGAGCAGTGCATAGGCAGCGATACCGACAAACGCCCAATCTATGACCGCATCGGCCGGCAGACTGATGACTGGTCCCACCAGAGGGAGTACCACGGCTAGCAATGCGGCGATAATGCCCTCGGGCAGCAGCACAGCAAGTACCAGCAGCAGCATCGGCCCAAGGTAGAGCAGCTTGCGGACGAGAGAGATGTGCGGGTCTTGGCGAAGGTCATTGACGAAACGAACCGTCTTGAACGGATGCTCCACCATTTCCCAGGGATGCGGGCGTGCACTGCTGACTGGACTCGTGATTGGTGGTACTACAGGGACGGCAGGCCCGTGTGCGGTATCCCGCAGACCTGGCTGATCGGTACTTCTCGTTGTCATAGCACTTCTCCTTATTCTCGCTAGGTCCCACCCATTTTTTCTCCATAGCTACTCGGTCTTCTGACCCACTTCGTTACAACGCGCGTCCTGGTGTGCCCAGAGACCGTCATGCCACCATCGTAGGGACGCATAAAGCCTCCTACTGCTGCGTCTGCTTCTTCAGCGCCTTGAGATACGCTTCGGCACTCGCAATGTCCGCGGTACTATAGTTGGTGAGCGCAATCGGCAGTGAGGCGATATGCTCATGCCAGGACGCGACGGTGTCGCGGAGTCCGCTGAGCGCCGCAACGCTAATGTCGACGCTCGCCAACACATTCGTCGCAGTGCTCAGGGCTGCCAGCAGCACCGCCAGCCCATCTCCCCCGATGGTGGCTATCAGTTGGGCCAGAGGGAGCACCAGGAAACGGACCGCTGCCTGGGTGATCTCTGCCGCTTTGATGGCCTCATCCAGGGTGATGCCTTCCAGCGACGCCAGCTCGTGGGCAAGCGCTTGACGGCCCAGTGCGGTTGCATCTTGCTCCAGACTGTTCCTGATTTGCGGGACTGCCAGGGCCGTGACCCCAAGGACGCCGGCCGTGGCCGTAACCGCGAGCAGGGCACGCCGTCCCATACCGCTGGACTTGGGTGCTCTGGGTGATTGAGGTGCTGAGCGTGTGGGGCTTGCAGTAAGGTTAGGTGCCGACTTAACCGTAGTCATTGTGGTCTCCTGTCTTGGAATCGAGCCTAATGCTGAGCATGCACCCTGCTCTGTCGGCGAGGCGTCTAGTTCGCTTTTCGCCTAGTGGACGCTTGCCGGCTCCGTCGTAGATATGGCTTCAGTCTGAGAGACCATCAGCACACGTATGGGGGCGTTCACCTGTAGCCGGGGATTGGCGCAGGGCTGCGGTGAGGTGGA
>JBKQTH010000145.1:0-8806 GCA_052143275.1 Ktedonobacterales bacterium
CTGCGCCTTCGGAGGCGCATACCCGCTTCCCGCTGACCGGTGACCAACCGCTGTCATTGGCCGAGGCTATGAACCTGATGGGAACTCTCCAGGAGATGGATGAGCTTGAACATCAGCTGAACCAGGCACGGCGCACCAACGACATAGGTAGTATCAACAGCGTTGACCCAGAGCAGATGCGCGAGTTGGTGGGAGATGAAGAAGCCGAGGCGCTGCGCGACATTCAGAACATGGTCAGGCAGCTTGAAGAGGAAGGCCTGGTCAAGCGTAGTGGCAGCGACTATGAGTTGACAGCTCGTGGGATACGGCGCATAGGTCAGAAGATGCTAGAGGACATCTTTGACCAGCTGGATAAGGATGCGTTCGGTCAGCACCGGCTCCCCGAACACGGTTATGGCGGTGAGCGCACTGATGATACCAAGCCCTACGTCTTTGGCGATGCCTTTCACCTACAGCTTGAACGCACCGTTATGAACGGGATTGTGCGCAACGGACCGGGAACACCCATTCAGCTGTTACCGGATGATTTTGAAGTCTACCGTACCGAGCAGATGACCCAGTCAGCAACGGTTGTCATGCTGGATATGAGCTACAGCATGCAGCTCAATGATCTCTGGCAGCCAGCGAAGAAAGTCGCCATTGCGTTGGAGAGCATGATTCGTGGGCAATTTCCCCGTGACCAGCTTTATATCGTGGGTTTCGCCTACCTTGCTCGCCAGTACCAGCCGGAGGAGCTTATTAACCTTACCGAATGGGATTACGCACAGGGCACCAACATGATCTTCGGACTGCGCACGGCGCGCCGGCTACTGGCAGCCTCTCGGGCAGTGAACAAACAGATCATCATGGTCACCGATGGTGGCCCGACCGTCATTGAGGAGGGAGAGGACTGGTTCTTTACCTGGCCGGATACTTCCCTGGCTGAGTTGCAGACGCTGCGTGAGGTCCGTCGCTGTGCTCGTGACAATATCTCGATTAATGTGTTTATGCTCTCGGATGATACCTATCTGAAGCACTTTGTCAATCAAATGGCAACGGTCAACAAAGGGCGTGCCATGTACAGCAGCCCTGATCACCTCGGCGAGTATATCATGATTGACTACCTCAGCAACCGGCGAAAACACGTCACGTGAGGTTCGGGTGCATATCACTCTAGAGGGAGCCATTCGATTGGCTACAGGTGATGGTGATCTGACGGCGCTGGCAGATGGTGCCAGGGCTCTCGGTATTACTCTTGATGATGCCGGACTGGCCACTTTTGCCCGCTATCGCGAGTTGCTGCTGGAGTGGAACGCGCGGATCAATTTGACCGCCATTACCGATCCCCATGAGATATTGACTCGCCACTTCCTGGACTCACTGTCCTGCCTACTAGCTGTACCACCTCAGCAACGACTTGTCCGGGTATCCTTGCTAGACATAGGGTCCGGAGCCGGCTTTCCCGGCCTAGTGCTGGCTATTGCCTGTCCCGCCTGGCAAGTGACACTTTTGGAGGCGACCGGGAAGAAGGTACGCTTCCTTGATGCTGCTATAGAAGTGCTCCACGTGGCCAACGCCAGTACGCTGCATGGGCGGGCCGAGGAGGTCGCTCACCTCCCGCAGTATCGCGGCGCGTATGATATTGCAACAGCACGCGCTGTCGCCACGTTGCCCACTCTACTCGAGTATTGCGCACCCTTGGTGAGGCCGGGTGGTCTCATTCTTCTGCCCAAGAAAGGTGACATCGCTGAGGAACTGGCAGCGGGGAAGCGTGCGGCTTCGCAGCTTGGTCTCCTCGTGGAGGGCGCTCTGCCGGTTCCGGCCGTAGCAGGCTTGGAAGATAACCGCAGCATCGTGACTGCGGTCCAGGTGCGTCCCGCTCCGGCCCGGTATCCGCGCCCAGCTGGTGTGCCTGCCAAGCACCCTCTCCACTAGGACGGCTCTTGGGATGAGCCGACGTTGAGGCTAAATTCAGCGTGAGCAAGATGAAGATGATCTTGGTTGTGGCACATGACCCTGGCGCTAAGTATCTGGTGTGCTTCGTCGTAAGCGATGACTTCAACCGTCATGTGTAGCGTATCCTCGGTGTAGGCTGGATTCGAGAACTCGATGTGCTGGCGAAGAAAGTCTGCCTGCTCAGGAGGAGAGATGACACGAGTGGCCGCGGTCGCCAGCAAAGATGCCAGCCAGGGATATGGAGCCATCTGGCGCGGCTGGCGCACTGGCGGAGCTGGATCCTCGGCCAGATAGGCATCGTCACGGCTGATGAGCCCAAAAAGCGCTATATCCGCTTCGGATACGCTTTTGTTGAGTGTGATGACATTCCCTACTCTGTCCGACCAACGCTCGTTCACAGCTAGACCTCTCGCTTACCGCGGAAAAATGAGTTTATGCCAACCAATTCCAGACCAGTACGGCGAGTATACCAGAGGGCACTCAAGTTGACCACCTTAACGCGTGTGGGTTGGGGGTCGCCGTCACTTACCGGTCACATCCGCCGGCGAGAGAATAGTGGAGTGTTAACCTTGAGCGTACACTCTAGAAAGGATCACCACTATGTCTCTCGATGACCAGTTGGCCGAATTATTGGCCACTCTGGGTGTGGTGCTAGAGGACTCGTCTCACGATTCTCCGGCCGCATTGCCGTGCTCCGGAGTACCGGCCGACGCAGGAACAGGGCCAGCTCGCTATCAGTTTGGAGGTCTAGAGGGAGGAGAGTCGGAGGAAAGGAGCGCTGCTATGGAGGAGGGAATACCTCTGGATGCCCCTTCGGAAGTATCGCTCTTCCAGAGCTCACGTGAACACTATGGCGTCTTCTACCGATTGGATCTTGCCCAGGGTGTGCCCCACCTGCGCATTTATCTCCCCGATGACGAGGGCTGCCTGAAGATGCGTTGCTATCTGGTTCGCGCGGCGCTCTCCACTCCCTTGCATGAGTGGTTTGTCGCAACAAAGGCCCACTCAGGCTCGGCGGCTTACGAAGATATACGGGACACCGCCGAACAGCACCTGCTTTTCGCTGCGGGAGAACTGATGAAACGTCTGTTTTGGACGGGAAGCATCGAAGAAATGCAGTTCCCAGGAGAGATCGAGGTCATGCGACTGCTGTAGCCGGTTATGCCAGCCCACCCGGCTCAAGCGACCCTTGGCTGGATGGAACGTCGGGCGCGAGCACCGTAAATCTCGGCATAGCCGAACGCGATGATAGCCAGCAGCAGGTGCAGCACCTGGACAAGCCAATGACTGCTTCCCACGAGGATATTGGTCTGCGTCAGGCCGAGAATAGCAATCAGCAGGCCAAGGACAAAACAGCCGGCCACAAACCCGACACTGCCGCTTTGAAGACCGACAATTGCCGAGAACGTCCAGAGCGAAATGACAAAGAGTATCCCCACAAGTATATGTAGCGTAACCAGAGAGTCATTACCCGAGATCCAAAAATACAATCCCAGGACCAGATTGATCAGAAAAAAGAGTCGTAGCGCCATCGAGGCAATGCGCGCTGCCATCCGTGTACCTCCCAAAATACAGTCAATATGTGCTACCTATAGCATAGTGCTATGCTGGCCGTCTATCCAAGTACGGCTAACATTTCCTAAGAAACCCGTGCAAGCGCCGAAACGTAGACAACTTGATATGGTCGTCGCTTGAGCACTCTAGTCCGATGCCAGCTACGCCTATGTGCTATAGCGAGGGGATAGTTTATGAGCCAATTTCCGAACTTGCAAGGTGACGTGGTCTTCGCCGGTAACTTGTTCAGCGTCCGCCGGCAGCCGGTGCGGCATGCCGATGGCAGTGAGTCGCTTTACGATATCGTAGATCACCCGGATGCAGCTGCTATCGTTGCTATCCGTAAAGGCTGGGGGCCGGACCAGCCACTACTGGTGGCACTCGTGCGACAATCTCGTCCGGCAATTGGCAAGGAAACCCTTGAATTACCAGCTGGTATCGTTCGCAGTGATGAGATTGGCCTGCCGGAGCAAACCGCTGCGCGTGAGTTAATGGAAGAGACCGGCTGGAGAGCCGGCAGCTGGCAGCTTCTCGTGCGGCAGTATCCTTCGGCGGGATTTTCTAATGAAGCAATCTGGATCTACCTTGCGAACGACCTCGAAGAGATGCAAGGCGCAGTTCCCGATCCCCATGAGATACTGGGACTGGAGTGGATGCCGATCATCCAGGCTCTCGCCTACTGCCGAGATGGCACAATTGATGACGGCAAGACGATCACGGGCCTCTACCTGGCGGCAGATGCACTGGCTCTACATAGGGTTCATTGGGACAAAGAGGATGGTGGAGAACTGTGGATAGATAGTTCCGGAAGCTGAGCCTAACGCTTGACATGCAGAAACTTCCGAGACTATAGTACGTGAGCGTTTTTCTAGGCTATTCTGCGTCCAATGGGCCAGCTTCCAGCAAAAACTTGGTACGGCACCTGAAGTAGCGCTAGTCGGGTGGCGGGATGCCAACCACAATAGCTCTGGTGCAGACACAGCGGATCCTGCCGGCCTAAGGCTCTGACAGAACCCGCGGAAGTGCGGGCAAGATTTAGTATCATGTATCATGCGCCGAAAACGCACGGCGGCATGGAAGACGCACCTGGTTGCTTCACGGAACGGCACTCCACCGCATTGGGTCATGAGCATAGAGGTCACAGACTATGGCAATACGCAAAATACTTACTCTCGAGAAGCCGGTCCTTCGAGCGAAAGCCAAGAGAGTCACCCGTTTCGACCCTCACCTGCAGCGGTTGGTGGAGGATATGTGGGAGACGTTGCGCGAAGCTCCAGGAGTTGGTCTCGCGGCGCCGCAGATTGGCGAATCTATTCGTGTGCTAGTAGCGGAGTACGAAGATCAGCAGGTGGCCTTTGTCAATCCCGAAATCATAAAGCGCAGTGAAGACGAGGTGCTGGGTACCGAGGGCTGCCTCAGCATTCCCGGCTATGTTGGAGACGATGTGCCGCGCGCTGCGGCCGTAACCGTCAAAGGTCGTGACCCCAAGGGAAAAGAGATACGCGTCAAGGCCGAGGGCTGGTTTGCTCGCATCTTACAGCATGAGATAGATCACCTAGATGGCATTTTGTTTATTGACCGTATTCCTAAAGAGAACGTACGTGCAGTTGCACCGGACGATGTGGAAGAAGTAGCCCAGCACGAGGGCTCGCCGGTTGCGATGGCCAACTCGCGAGGAGAACGTGGATGAGGGTTGCCAGGGGTAAATACCATATCTGGACCGTTGGATGCCAGATGAATATGGCCGATTCGCAACGTGTTTCCAGTATCCTTGATGGCCTTGGCTGGGAGGAAGTTCCCACCATGGAGACTGCGAACCTGGTTGTCCTCAATACCTGTAGCGTGCGTGAGCAGCCGGAGAAGCGTGCCCATGGTCAATTGTCGCTGCTTGGCCATGCCAAGAAGCAGCGTAGCGACCTGCTGGTGGCGATGATGGGTTGTATGATAGGCAATCAGCGCACTATTGACGACTTGAAGAAGCGCTACCCTGCCGTAGATCTTTTCTTCAAGGTGGAGAAGGCCGATATTCTGCCGCAGTTTCTTGCGGAGCGCTGGACGCCTCTTGCGGGTGAGGGCTGTATTGACTTCGGAGAGCTCGGCGCTGTGCGCGGAATAGGCAGTGGTGCCGCTTTAACTGTATTGCCCGCGCTACCGGCGGTCCCCATGCAGATCACTCCGCGCCCTGCGGCTCGCGACCTGCACTATCCAACCTCGGCATCGCTCGGCATGAAGACTCGAGGTCCGACAGCTTGGTTACCGGTGATTTTGGGATGCAATAAGGTCTGCTCGTATTGCATCGTGCCCTCTCGGCGAGGCGTCGAGCGGAGCCGACCTCTGGAAGAATTGGTGACTGAGGCCAGTGACCTCGTTGCTGCCGGTGCTCGTGAGTTGACACTACTTGGCCAGACTGTTGAGGCTTATGGTCTGGATTTGCCGGAGCAGGAGGCCGATTTAGGCGATCTCATGGAGCATCTCGGCAACATTTCCGGCCTCGAGCGGATCCGTTTTATGACCTCCTATCCTCGACACTTCTCCGACAAGCTCATTAAGCATATGGCTAGGCTGCCAAAGGTCTGTCCACATGTAAATATTCCGGTGCAGCATGGCGACGACGCCGTTCTGCGACGTATGAGGCGGGGGTATACTCTAGCCGAATACCGCGTGTTGATAGATAAGCTGCGTGCCTGGTGGCCAGGAGTCTCACTTTCGACAGATGTGATTGTGGGTTTCTGTGGTGAGACCGACGAGGAATTCCAGCATACTCTGGATTTACTCCAAGAGATCCGGTTTGATGTCGTCCACGTTGCCGCCTACTCACCCCGCCCAGGTACCCTGTCCTTTAAATGGGAGGATGACATCCCCCTTTCCATCAAGAAAGAACGTCTGCACGCGGTAGAGGCGGTGCAGGAGCGGATCTCCACTGAGATCAATGCAGGCTACCTGGGCTGCGACCAGGAGGTGTTGGTGGAGGCGCACCAGGTTACCGCAGATCAGCATCAGTGGCGCGGGCGCAATCGTAGCAATAAGCTGGTCTTCTTCCCCAGTACCAGAATGGACACGGCGCGTGGCCGATCTTCGCGCACGACCGCTGCCAGACGCAACAATGTCGCCAATATTGGGAATCCAGCTGCGCTAGCCGAGCCCTTGGCGCAGACGGAGATGGGACCGGGTGATCTCGTATTGGTGCACATAGAGAAAACAACACCCTGGTCCCTACAGGGCCGCTTGGCTATGCAGTGATCACTTCTTTTTGGGGCAAAGACAAGGGGGTTTCCTGCCGATTATGTGATAAGATGTGCGACTGATGCCACCAAACGGCAAGCGATTCAGGAGGATCAGTTCCAGATGACCCAAGTCACGTACCAGCCGGAAGAGCGTGCTCGTCTACGCCGCGAGCTTACCGAGCAAGCAATAAAGTTAGCTTTGGATAGCCAGTGGGAAGAGGCGGTAGAGGTTAATCAACGCCTGCTGTCTGCTGTTCCCCGCGATTTGAGCACCCTTAACCGTTTGGGTAAGGCGCTCAGTGAGGTCGGCCGTTATAGTGAGGCCAGGCAGGCGTATGCCCAGGCTCTAGAGATCGAACCGGGCAATAATATTGCGCGCAAGAATCTGGAGCGTCTTGCCCAACTTGGTGATGTGCCGGCGGCCACACGGGTCTCACATGAGCGAATTGATCCACGTCTATTTATCGAAGAAACGGGCAAGACCGGAATCACTACTTTGATCGATCTGGCTCCGCGCGAGATATTGGCGCGTTTGACGGCAGGCGATCAGGTTTATCTGGAGCGTGACGGTACCTCAATCTACGTCACCAGCGGCAGCGGTGACCGAATTGGGCGGCTTGAACCTCGTCTGGCCAATCGTCTGATAAAGTTCTTGGACGGTGGCAACCAATATGCCGCCGGCCTCACTGAATTGAATGACAATGAGGTGAGGGTGATCATTCGCGAGACTTTCCAGCACCCCAATATGTTTGGACGGGTCAGCTTTCCCGCCGCTCAGGGAACTGAGGTCACCCGCGGCTACATCAAGGATACTATGTTACGCTATGACGCAGATGACGAAGACGATCTAGGTGACGAGGCCGACTATGTAGACGTCGACGAGGGTGAGTCGGGAGACGAGGATGAGGCTGAGCCCGATTTCGAGGAGAGTGGTTTTCGGGAAACTGATGAATGAGGCGCCAAGATGTTACTTTGGTGCTCCAGTGTTGGCAAGGTGTGCTCGAGCAGCGGGGGAGTATGTGAAATATGAACAAGACCAAGCGCGTGGCGTGGCATAAGCATCTCAAAAAGGGAAAGAAGCGCGCGGAGAAAGCCCATGCTGAACAACATGCGGCTTTGCATCCAGGGCAACGCCAGCCAGCAACCTCACGTCGCTGAGCTAGCAGTCAGGTACCTGCTGGCCTTCCCGCGAGACCTGGTTGATCAGATAAGTGGAATTATAATTTTGAAATAGGATAGGCTAGAGGAAGCGGTCGGTGAGCGCAGCTGGTCCAGTAACTGTAGGTGAAATCATGACGGTGCTGCGCCGGTGGCAAGTTTGCCTGCTAGCTGGCGAAACTGGGATTTCGCGGTCGGTCACTTGGGCCAGTACGATGCGGGCGCGGTTACCGGCCTTTGATGGACTGCAGGGAGGCGAGATTGCTATGCTGGGGTTGCCGGTGCTGCGAGCGCTCCATGCTCAAGGTGTCTCACTTTCCCTGGCTCAGGTTATCCTCCAACTCGATGACATGGGCGTCTCAGCGGTTGCTGTCGGCGGTATCGGACCGGATGTGTCGCTCTCTCCGGATGAAGAGCAGATGCTGGCCGAGGCAACCCAGCTTGCTGAGACTAATGGAATGCCGTTGCTTGCTCTTCCTAGTGCCACTCTGACTGAGATTGAGCATGACCTCATAGCACACCTCATGACGCGCCGTGAGCAACAGCTCCAGAACATAGAGCCTAGCGCGGCGGACGTCGCCCGCTTGCGTGCTGGACTGCGCAGCGAAGCTCTTGAAGCCCTACTGACCGGCACGTATGCTGGTGAGGCCTCCATGCGAACGCGTGCCTTACAGCTTGGTTATGACCTGACGCGTCCTCATGCCATTGTCTGGGTAGATCTGGCGCCCCGTGACGTGCCACCAGCGCATGCCGTGGGGCCGCGCGGCGCTGATCCAGTAGCTCTCCACCTTGCTAACGAGTTGGCAGTCACACTGGGCTCATGGGCGCGAGCGCGCGAGAAGCAGGTGGCGGCACTCGTCTCTCTAGATGGCGTATCGCCTGGCTCGTCCGATCTGGTGGAACGGATAAGTGGCTTGCTAACCCGCATCCTGGGT
>JBKQTH010000146.1:0-7743 GCA_052143275.1 Ktedonobacterales bacterium
GCCGTGTTCTATGTGCCGCTCACGCTCGCGGTGTCGAAGGCAGCTCCGATGACCATCGCAGTTGTGCCCGCGTTTGGACTCGCCGCGGCCCGTTTGATAGGCCTCGGCCTCGCATCGCGCATGCTCGTGAAGCGCGCGCTCACCCTGGGCCTGCTACTCGGCGCGGCCGGGACTGCACTGTGGTTCCTTGCCGGGAACATGTCACAGATTAGCGCGGCCGTTCTTGCCGCGTATACCTCCAACGTGCCCGCGACCTTCACGCCCGGCGGCGCACTACATGCCAGCATACGCATCCTGCCGTATGCGCTGGAGATTGGCGCTACGCTTATCGCCGCAACTCTTTGCGCCGGTGGCTTGTGGTTGGCCAGACGTGTGCTCTCGGCGCAGACCCTGGATGCGACGGACGCTGGGACACCTCGCGTCGGCAAGCTCACAGTTTCATGGCTGCTGGCCCGGGGCGAGCCGATCCTCATCGCGCTCGTGCTCGGCGTGTCGATCCTCACGCTCGGCGCCACCTGGCTGCGCTACGACTGGGCGGTCGTCGGGCGGCCTGCCGATAATCCCGGTCCAATGCCTGTGCTGGGCAAACTGGTCGCACAGCAGACGCCGGCGAACGCGACGGTGCTCCTCTATGACACGCAGTCGCTCCAGTCCTATGCCAACTTTGTGCTGGGGTTCTGGGCGCATCGGGATGTCTATCCCGCCAATACCTTCTCTGGCGCGAACATTTGCTCGCTCGTGCGCACCGCCGCGCAGCACGGGTCGCCGCTCTACGTGTTGACACGCGAGCCCCACAGCGAGCCTTCACTCGGCAGCGCCGCCGGGTGGACGTTATACGCACCGGCCTGTGCCACGCAACCAGGGCTCACGCATGAGACTCAGATGAGCAATTGAGCCATAAAGGCGTCATTCCAAGCGGCCTGTTTTCGGCTGCCTCGGACGCTGCCTGTGGTCGTACTGTGGTGTATCAGATTAATGGCGATTTTTCTCAGATTGGATTTGCTGTCCACTGCTTCCTGCCCTAAAACCAGTCGTTGCTCACTGGCCCACGCACTCACCAGGTGCAGGGGTGAGTGCTCCTGCTTCCGATCAAATGAATGGCGTACCGTCTTTCCATCAATGGCAACATGGCCTATCTGATCGATTCCCAGCCATTGCCCAATCCATTGGCGAAAACACTGCTCAAATTGGTTGGGATCAATCAGCACGAACACCCGACGAAAGGTGTCATGGGAGGGGATGCCATGCTTCAACGTCAGAAAGCTCCTCAGCCAAACTTCCTTGCTCTTGGCATATTGCGCAATGTCTTCCCAGCTCTCGGCGCACGCAATCACTGCACAGATGGCCATGACGAGAATCTCTAACAGGTCGTGCTCCACTTTGTATTTGCATCTGGGGTCGTCGATCTCGGAAAATGTAGCGATGAGTTGTTCGAGCAAGATGGTCACTCCGATCATTATGGAATGGTGACCTTACTGTAACTCCTCAGCCTATTTCAAGCAATTTCTCGTGCGTTAGCCCTGGTGGTACTTCCTTGCCCCCTGTAGCCACATCTAGAGTGTTGACGGGCAGCCCGGTTCCTCTTATACTGGCGCTGGGACGGAGCGAGGGCTCCGCGTTTCCCATCATCCTCATGTATGCGGTCTCGTAGCACTCCAGTCGGTCCGCTCGACCCGGGGGAGCCTGGTCCCCGCGGTACTGGAGGCCCGGCGTAGCCGGTACGCCCCCCACCTCAACCGGCGTCCTTTTATCTCCACCGGCGTTGGCTGGTGCATGTTGTGGCTGCTCGCTGCTCATAACGAGCGAGAGAGAGCGGAAGAGCGAACGGTAGATCCAGGAGGAGGCACACATTCCATGGCAGAGTCAGAGGCAGCCCTGCGGGCTCTGGCCGAGCAGGTGCAGGCGTTACAACAGCAAGTGACCCAACAGCAGGCAGCCGTGGTGGCTCAGCAGCAGACTATGGCGCAGCAGCAAGCCGCGCTGGCCGCCTTGCAGGCTCAGGTGGAGGAGGCGTCCACCCTGCCCACCAGGGTCGCGGCGGCAACAGAGGTACCTGGCACGCAGCAGGGCCGCGCGAAGACCAGTCGGCGGCGGCTCTTTACCGCCGCCGGAGCTGCCGCGGCGGCAGCTACCGCTGCGACGGTGATTGTAGGGTCTGGAGATGTCGCCCATGCCGCTACCGGGAGTAACTGGGTGCTGGGGGTGAGCAATAACGCGAATAGTCCTACCATTCTGACCAATACCGGTGGCTCCAGCCCCAGTGTGCTGCTGAACGTCGACAATTCGGCGGTGTCCGGCGGCGATGGCATACACGGAACCGGAGGCCCGGGCGGGAGTGGGGTCTATGGCGTTGGTCCTGAATACGGCGTGTTCGGCACCTCATATGTGGGCGCCGGGGTCTATGGGCTCAGCGCCCACGGAGGCATCGGGGTCCTTGGACAAGCTGTCAACGTAACTGCCCGGGGGATCCAATCCGGCGGACAGGGTGGCCAGTTCATAGGACAGCAAGCGGCACTGAACCTGAGCAGTATGGCCACGAGCCCCGGCGTCCCGGCCGGCTCTGGACACGACACCGGAGATATCTATGTGGACAGCAACACTACCCTGTGGGTCTGCACTGCCGGCGGCACCCCTGGCACCTTTGTGCGGCTCACCAGCGTGCTCAGCACCGCCACCGGAGGCGCCATCACCTACCTCAGTCAGCCTATCCGGCTGCTCGATACCCGCGTCGGCGCCACCGACGCCCTAAACACCCCTGGCGCTCCGTACACTGCCGGCAGCACCAACCCACTCACCGTGGCCGGGGTCACCTATAACGGGGTGACGGTGCCCAACCCCATCGCCGGCTGCATGGGCCAGATCACCGCCACCAACGAGACGGGGAGTGGCTACATCGCGCTGGTGCCCCATGGGCTGGGCTTCACCGGGACGGACAATCTGCCTTTCAGCGCCGGGGAGACGGTGGCCATCTGGTTCAACAGTGCG
This sequence comes from Ktedonobacterales bacterium, assembly GCA_052143275.1. Classification (GTDB taxonomy): domain Bacteria; phylum Chloroflexota; class Ktedonobacteria; order Ktedonobacterales; family JADMIN01; genus JAJPKE01. Next base: position 2,986 of record JBKQTH010000146.1, read on the forward strand.
CTGGCGAGCGGAGTGCTGGATATCATCGTCGGGGGAGCCAGCACCGACGTCATCCTCGACCTGTTCGCCGTCGTCGCCTGAGCAGGTGAGAAGAAGGGCAGAGGGAAGCGGGAGGTGGCATCCCCTCCCAGTTCTTTCAGACGAGCCGGGACAGCAGTTCAACCAGAATAGCAGCGACTGGCACGGCAACGCGCGTCCCGGTCTGCATACGCAGTGGTGCTGGAGCCGTCCGTGGTGCGGTGCTCGTGGGAGAGACTCGGGATACGGGGAACTGGCCGCGAGTGATCTGGTAGGCCGCTGTCGCGGCGCGCCCAGTCTGTGGGGCTCCATCCGGACTCGATTTCACGGCTTGCTGCTCAACCGTTCGTGACGTTCTCGGCGGCGCCGGTTGATGGTATTGGTTCCACCGAAGTGCCGGCTGCTCCTGTACCGTGTGCCGTGCAGCGTGGTGAACTGGTGTTGGTGGTTCTCGACGTTTGTGGTTTCTTCGCCAGTTTCGCAAATATTCCCGTTGTTTCTCTGGGTCTCTGTAGGGCATATTCCCTCATCTTTTCTCTAGAAATCGCTGAGAAAACCTGATTGTCTGGAGACCCATCACGAGACCTGCAGGGTTATCACAGTGATAACCAGAGGTTGCGACGACTGTGCGGCATACCATTAGGATTTCTCAGGAAATGTCTGAGGAAACGCGATTACTCAAGGAATCGCTGAGGAATGTCGATATGAAGCGAGAGGGGCCACCAACAGTAGTGGTATCACCGGGAGAGGTGGCACTGGTTATACGCCTCCGCCAGAATCAAGAGACGCTCGGCAATGTTACGGCCGGATTCTGCTCCCGAGCGAACACGGGCGATCGTCTCGGGGCGGCAATCGATGAACCGGGCAATTGCGGCATCGCTAAAACCTCGGATAGAGAGGTCGGTCAGCAGTTGCTGGACGCTCCGGTAGGGGAGCGGTGCTGTATTCATCACACAATCCCTTGTCACGCTGTCACGCGCTGCGAGTGGAAGCCCCCTTGCCATTATACGATATTGTTGGGCTTCGATGCCGGAAATTTCACCGCTGAGGCGTATTTGACCGTACTGCGGTAAGACGAAGGGTCGTACCTGCCCCCCTTGTCGGTGTATGCGCAATCCTAGAGCAACTTGCGAGAAGCAGGGGCAGGCACGAGTTATGCAGTGACCCCGGTATGCGTGCGTGTTCGACCGACCTGAAAGAGCGCTTGGTGAACTGTTTTCGTCCTGTGTCTCCCGAATTACGTCTGGCGTAGCCAGCAAGCGGCATGCATACTCCCGTGGCTACCAGCGCATCGGCCTCGTCTCCATTCTAACTGGCTTGCCTCAGGTGGTGCTGGGCGCTGAGATACCGCTGCCACCGACTGCGCGCCTCCTTCTCGCACCAGAGCACAAACGCCTCCAGGGAGAGCTCTTCTCCGACCAACCCGCGGAGGCGAGCAGGCGCCGCTGACCATCAAGCACCAGCACCTGCCGGCTAGGTGCCTCGAGTTGGGCGACCACCTCTTGCCCCGCAAAGCGGCGGCCCACGTAGTACGCCTGGTCATCCAAGAGCATCTCGCCATTGGTCTTCACCCGAGGGGCGAAACACCGCCCATGATAGGCCTGCAGCCACCGATCTGGATCCACCCGAGCGGGGAGACGCGGACGCAGCGGCAGCTGGGGACAGGCGACGGCCGGAGGCTGATTGCGGCAGGAGCGGCCCTGGTGGGGGCGCTCGGTGTTGTAATGCCGCTGCAAGAGCGGTAGACTCTGGCGGGTCGCCTCCAAGGAACTGGGGCGGAGCTGTTGGCGATATTCGCGCTCCAGCGTGCCATGGAGCCGTTGCACGAAGGCGTTCAAATCGGGGCGATGGGGTGGATTGACCACGGGAATCACGCCGAGGGCATACCAGAAGCGCAGGAAGGGCGTGGGAAAATCGTGCCTCCCAGTGCCGCCCAGAAACCGCGGATCCCGGTCAAAGCGGACCCGCTCGGGCAGGCCGATCCGCTCCAGAAGGCTTATGAGTGGGGCAAAGACGGCCTGGGCCGTATAGGAGGCACTGGGTTCCCCCATGAGCCACAACGACGTGCCCACATCAACGGCGCCCTGAGACTTCCACGGCATGCGCCTGCTTGGCGGAGACAAGCGGATCGACCCGATGGTGCGGGTCGAGCGGGGCAAGCGCTCGCCCTCCAGGCCGTCCGTCCGTGGAAGATAGTACAGGATGGCTTTAGGGCCAGGTGTACGGTGCAGTTGTTCAGGCGGTTCGTCGCGGATCTGGAGGATCTGCTCGACAACCGCTGCCGAGAAGCGCGGTCCTGGTGCTGGTGGGTGGGAGCGCCCCTAGATTTCCTCCTCGGGGTGAGCAGACATTGGGAAGCGCGCTTTCCACTTCTTGACCCAGGCCACTGACCGCCCGGTGGCCTGGGACAGCGTGGGAGTGGTCCAGTCGGGATGCCCCGAGCCACAGAGAAAGCAAGAGACTGCGGTCAGCGACGTAGCGGGCCTGCATAAGCGCACTCCTCGGGTGATGGGGAATCACCAGACGCGGTGTGGCCTGCCCATCCCATGCGCTCTACACACCATCACCGGCCCTCCGGTGTCAACTCGTCGTTTGCTGGCTACGCTCGAGGTAAACCACGTCACGAGGGACGAAAACAGTTCACCAAGCGTTCTTTCAGGTCGGTCGAATACGCACGCATACCCGAGGTCTCTGCATAACCCATGCCTGACGCTGCTTCTCGCAAGTTGCTCTAATCCACAAAGCGGAACTCCCCAGGCACAGTTACCTAGGGAGTGAACCGCTCTTTGCGATGCAAGCGAGAACAACTCGCGATGGTCACAAGTCGCTGCCAAGCACAGCACGAATATTCTATTTCTCACCTTCCGACTGATTCTCGTCCTCTGGTTGAACCTTAGGCCGGTACGGTGTTTCATAAACATCATCGCAGATTTTGGCAAGCAAGGCCATTGCAGCTTCACGATCACCCAATTGGTTGCGACCGACCAATCTACGCGCCTCAAAGTACGTGTCGAAAGCAATTTGCGGGATGCGATAATTGTTGCCTATAAGGTAACTCCCTTCATCACTTCCGTCATGCTGCATAACTGCCCCGCCGAATCCGTTTTCCCCTCGCTTGGCGAAGTGAATAATATAGTTGGTGCGCACCTGTACCTCCTGTGCCAATGCGGCGAGTTCATCGCGGAGCCATGCTTCGCGGCTTTTTCCAGCAGCCAGTGCTCGGGCATCCAACTGTCTGACAATGTCTTCGGGCACATCTCGAATAATCAACGTAGGCATCATGTCAATCCCTCCAAAGTTCGGTACCAGTAGATCTGATAGCATTGCTATCAATACGATAGCAATGCTATCAGATCTACTGGGTGCTTGTCAAGATTCACTGCTGTCGCGTCTGACTATACTGTCCGTGACACAGTCAGGCAGTGTACGGCGCATGGGAGGTAGGTATGAGCGACGAGTCTGGGCAGAGTGAGCAAGAACAACCATACGAGCGGGCATCTATAATGGGCGACAAGTGGGGTGATGCTATTAGCGAGGAGCGCAAACAAGAGTTGTTGAGAGCATTACGTGCATGGTGGGACCGAGATGACCACAGTAAGCAACAACCACCATTTAAAGGCCAGCAATTAACAGGCGCGGAAGTCTTCTGGCTAGCGGTCTATGCAGGCGCCAAGCGGTTAGAAATATCGGAATCTGAAGCAGAGCACCTGACCCGCTACCCTGTTAAGTCATTCAAAGAGATGTTCGCACGCATTTTTAGTAAACAGCCCTATGATCTTGATTTATCACTACTATGCTTACAAGGTGCTGACCTAAGTGATGCCCAGTTACAGGGAGCAGATCTCACCAAAGTACAGCTACAGGGAGCGAATCTTAGTAACGCGAAGTTACAGAGGGCAAACCTGAGCTACGCACATTTACAAGGGACTTTCTTCTTTCAAGCCCAATTGCAGGGGGCACACCTCATCCAAGCCCAGTTACAGGGGGCTAGCCTCAGCTCCGTACAGCTGGAGGGAGCTCTCCTCAGCGAGGCACAGTTGGAAGGTGCCAACCTGTATGGCGCGCAGTTGGAGGGGGCTGCCCTAGATGGTGCCAATCTCACAGGCGCTGATATACGGTCGGCTTCACTCAGTAAGAAAACGCGGTTGGATAACACGCTTCTCACCGACGTGCGACTGGATGGGGTGATGTTTGACAATGCGAATCTGACGGTTATTGACTGGGAGCGAGTTACGCTCCTTAAAGATGAGATTGTAGCTCACCAGACGACCTACGCAGTTCAGATAGAGGAATATGCGGACGGAACCGAAGTAAAGACACTGGAGAAGAAGCCACTACAAGTGCAGCGAGAAGATTACAAGTCAGCTGTCCGGGCAAACCGTATCCTTGCCGTGGCGCTGCGGAACCAGGGCCTGAATGAGGAAGCCGATCGCTTCGCCTATCGTGCCCAACTCTTGCAGCAAGAGGTCCTGCGTCGCCAGCGCAAGTTTGGCGGCTACGTGTTCTCTCGGTTACTCGATGGCCTCGCCGGCTACGGCTATAAGCCCGTCCGTGGTCTCATTGCCTATCTCCTGGTCATTCTGGGCTTTGCCGTTGCTTACGGGCTAGCGACCCATGGGGTGCTTACCTTTGGCCTGCCGCGCTCCTCGATAGAGCCGCTCCAGTGGTATGAGGCGCTGGTGCTCAGTATTAGCAGCTTTCATGGACGCGGCTTCTTCCAGCCGGTGCAGAGTCTGGGGG
>JBKQTH010000147.1:0-6639 GCA_052143275.1 Ktedonobacterales bacterium
GTCCAAACGAGACATGCTCTTCTCGACCGGTGCGACGTTGGCCTCGGAGTGGTTCGTTCAGGAGTTGTAAGGTAGGTTCATGTTATCCGGATAGGCTTTAAGTACTAGAGACAATCCAGCATTGCTATAGAGCCAGACCTGCCCTGGAGGCGTCAGCACCGGATACCTGGGCAGGTACTCGTGAGCCCAGACATCTAAGCCATCTGGATCCCGGCTGGTAAAATCTCCAGGGAAGGTGCAGAGCCCGGAGGTGTGGCTCAGCAAGTGGCGGAGGGTAATCTGATCTTCCAGCCCAACGCGGCTCAGATGTAACCAGGGGAGATACTGCGAAATGGGGGTATCAAGCGTGAGGGTGCCCTGCTCTACTAGGCGCATCACGACGGTGCCGACCAGCATTTTCGTGGTGGAAAGGATCCGAAACTGCGTGGTCTCGGTAACCAGCGCTGCATCCTCCTCCACACTGGTTCGGCCATAGCCGCGCAGCAGGACAATCTCCCCATCGACGACAATGGCTGCGGCGAGCCCTGGCGTCAGGTGACGATCCATCCAGGCTGCAAGAATACCTTCGAGTTTCCCAGTCTCCATCATGGAAGCGGCTCCTGGCCCTCCGCGGCTCCGCTCTTGTAGCGTTACCTTGCTCTCGGGCAGACTCCTCGAGAGCTCCAGATCACAGGTCTGCACCGACCAAACTACACGATGAATAGAGCCTCTGCTATGCTATAGTTGTAGCATGGGTATCCACCAAATACGACCCTATAAAGCAACCTCCGACCGGGAACTTATTTTCCACTTATGGGAGGCGGCATTTGGTGAGGCTTGGCCACTCTACCCAGAAGCCTTCTATGCCACAATTAATTCTCCAGCTGCGCACCATCTGGTAGCAGAGTCAGACGGAACGCTTGCTGGTCTTGTTGCTGGAAGCAGGGACGGTCAAGACCGCGCCAGTATCATTGCCGTCGCCGTACGCCCCGAGCACCGAGGTGAGGGTATCGAGAGCATGCTGTTGGCAGCGGCTACACAGCACTTTCGAACCCTTGGCGTGACGAAGCTCCGGTTCGGAGGTGGTCTATCGTATTTCTGGCCCGGTGTCCCGACTGATCAGCCCGAGCTCCTCCAGCTTCTCGAGCAGGATGGGTGGCAGGCTGGTGGGCAAATCACGGACATGGTCGTAGATATAGAAATGTCCCGTGCGCCTGAGGAACTCGTCGATCGAATCACCCGTTCAGGTGCTCATCTCCGGCTCGCCACCGCCGAGGATAGCCCGGCGATCCTGGCGTTCGAGGAGGAGCACTTCCCGCAGTGGCAGCCCACGGCTGCTATGCGAGTCGAGCACGAGGGCTTCGCCAACATCTTGTTGGCTGAGCTGGACGGCATGCTGGTCGGCACCAACTTCCTCACCCCTCCGGGAGATCCGAGCTTTCTCTGGGCCCGCATGCTTGGTGGAGAGTGCGGTGCCTACGGTGCGATTGGCATGAGTGAAGCGTACCGCGGTCGCCATATTGGCTACGCATTAGCCACGAGAGCGGCCGAGATACTGAAAGTGCGAGGGGCGAGAAAGATTTTCTTGGGCTGGGTCTTCTCAACCGATTGGTATGGGCGGCTCGGTTTTCAGGCCTGGAAGACCTATCGGGAGATGTACGCAGAACTCCCATAGAGGCCACTATCGCTTATAGTGGCAAGGTAGTCTCGCTGCTCCTCACTAAGTTGCCCATCATGATCGTTGGAATTGAGCTTGAACCGGAGTTGCAGAGTGGGTGTAGCATGGAGGTGTAATGCCCATGAGACCGGTAGTGGGGGAGTCTGATGCGTGACGCTGCCCATACGCTCGACGTGCTGAACGGGCCGATGACACAGACGCGCTGGATACGCTACCTGGATACGGTGACGCAGCTGGACTTCATGCAGGCGGTGAAGCTCACGATCACGGCACGTCTGGACGTGCACGCCGGGGACAGCGTGCTGGACGCGGGATGCGGCACTGGCGACGACGTACGAGCCATGGCTCCTTGGGTTGAACCAACGGGCCGGATTGTTGGGCTCGATATCCACGAAGAGACTCTCGCCGAAGCGCGACGGCGGGCGGAAGAGGCCGAGATCCCGGTGGAGTTCGTGCAGGGTGATGTGCAGCGCCTCCTGTTTGCCGATGACACCTTCACTGCCTGCCGTGCCGAGCGGATGTTTCAGCATCTGGAGGATCCACGCCAGGCATTGCACGAACTGGTGCGCGTCACGCGCTCGGGTGGACGCATCGTCATCTTTGATACGGACTGGGAGACCTTGACTGTCGATGCCGATGACACCACGGCGACACGGGCGATCCTGCGGACCAAATGCAACCTGCTGCGGCACGGCTGGATTGGGCGGCAACTGGCAGGACTCATGCACCAGGCAGGGCTACGTAACATCATGGTCGAGCCGGCGTCGCTGATTCTTACTGATGGTCCATTAGCCATTGCGCTGCACGGGTTACGCCGGGCTGCCGAGGTGGCGCAGCAGCGTGACCAGCTCACGCGAGAACAGTGTGATGCGTGGTTTGATGACGTTTTGCGTCGACATGCCGAGAGGCGGTTCTTTTCGAGTGTGACGGCATTTATCGTCTGTGGTAGCAAGCCCTGACGTTACCCGCTACTCGCATCCTTCCTACCCTACTCCCCATCTGGTCGTGCACTCGCTGCGCGTACTCACTAGCCCGGATTATTCATGGAGAGAGGCGAGCAGAGAAGAGGCATCTCGGTGTAGAACGAGTGCACAAGGTAATCCACTCGAACAAACCAGGAGATGCCTCATGCTCAAGTCTCGCACACCGCAGCGCTCAGCTGCCAACCTCTCAGACCCACTGCAGTCCCCACCGTTTGACGCTGGTCGCCTGACCTCGGACGGTGGCCTGGTCTGGATCACCCGGGCGGAGGCCACCCTCGGGCTGAGCGCCGCTCTGGCCGGCCAGATCCGCGATTGGCGGCGCTGGCCAGCCAACTGACCATGTCGCGGCTTGAGAATGCGGTGAGCGCCCGCACCTGCTACCGATTGGCGGCCGCGCTCGGGGGCATCTACCTGCAGGAGCGCGAGCGGCAGAGTCAGCGCCAGAGCGGCGGGCCACCCACCCACATCCTGCTCGATCTGGACGGCACGGACGATCCCACCCACGGCGAGCAAGAAGGCAGCGCCTATCATGGCTACTACCGCCAGCATATATGGCATCCCCTGCTCATCTTCGACGGGGACACCGACCAGCTCATCACCGCCGTCTTGCGGCCCAGCACCGCGCACGCCAGCCGGGGAGTTGTGGCGGCGCTCAAGCGCGTGGTGCGTGCCTTGCGGGCGCGCTGGCCCGGCGTGAGCATCGAGCTGCGTGCAGACAGCGGGTTTGCCGTCCCCGCCCTCTACGCCTGGTGTGAAGCCGAAGGCATTGCCTACACCATTGGCCTGCCCACCAATGCTCGTCTGGAGGCGCTGGCCGCCCCAGTGCTGGCCGAGGCGAGAGTGCAGCACGAGCAGACCGGCCAGAAGGTGCGTCTAGCCGGCGAGGCCGCCTATGCCGCGGACTCCTGGCTGCACCCCCGCCGCGTCATCTACAAGGCGGAGGTGCTGGCCAAAGGGCCTAACACCCGCTTCGTGGTGAGCACCCGCTCCGACGCGCCGCTGGCCCTCTACAACTGGTACGTGCAGCGCGGCACTCCTGAGCAGTGGATCGACGATCTCAAGAATGGCTGCTTCGCGGATCGGCTCAGTTGCCATCGCTTCTGGGCCAACCAGTTCCGCCTGCTGCTACACGCCGCCGCCTACTGGCTGCTGGATACCGTGCGCCGCTGGCTCTGCCAGGCAGGGTTCCCCCGCCTCCATCTCGGCATCCTCCGCCTGCGCCTGATCAAGATCGGCGGCTGGGTCCGCGAGCGGGTGCGCGGCGTGGCCATCCATCTGGCCAGCAGTCATCCCGGCGAGCCGCTCTGGCGCCTCCTCGCCGCCTACTCCCTAGCCCTATGAGTTATCCAGGCGTGTTCGGGCGGAGCAGCGTACGTATTCACCTTCACCCATCAAAGTCTGGAAAGAGTCACCTCGCACAGCGCAGTGATCAGAATGCACCACGCGCGGTGCATTCTGCATGCAATCGTTTACCAGACGACTCAATACGCCCATGCAACACCAGCGAGCGTGATCTGTGGAGAGTAACTGACTCTTGATATTTGCATAAGCACGTCAAATAGTATTGACACCACTTATTATCTTTGCTATACTAATGTTGTTTAGCAGAGAGGAGCCGAGCATGACGCACGAGGAGCTCGTCACGCGAGCCCACGAACACCTTCGCACCTGGTTTGAGTTCGCCCTCGGACGCATGGCCGCCGTCTGGGACGATGAGGGGCTCAGTTTGCCGCAAATCCGCTTGCTCTTTGTCCTGGCACAGTCCGGGCCGGCGAGCATTACCGGGCTGGCAGAACGCCTCCATAGCAGTCAGCCCGCCGCGAGCCTGTTAGTTGACCGGCTTGTCCAAGCTCACTTGGCGGAACGCACCGATGATCCGGCTGATCGGCGCCGGGCGATTGTCCGGCTCACGGCAAAGGGGGAGGCATTGATGGGGCGCAGACTCGGCGGGCAACAGGCTTTGCTCGCCCGGCTAAACGAGCTGGATGACCCCCACCTCTTGCTGCTGATTGACCTCTTCACCTCCATCGCCAATCAGGCTGAGAGGAACGGCCGTGTCGAAGGGAAGGCTCCTGGCCCGGATTGTTCATCGGGCTAGCTGGTAGCTTTCCTTCTGCTTTCCTTGCAGCCTATGGGCACAACATGTCGTTTTATGGAACAGTTTGACGCGGTCGCTACCAGGGCTACGACGCCGCGGCAAGAAAGGCACGTGTGCCGATGCAGATACCCGTGACTGGTAAACATGCAGTGCATCTGGACAACGAAAAAGCGACACTGCTCATTACTCTGTACGCTAAAGCTCTTGACTACCGCTCAAAACACCCCATTTTGGGAGACAAAGCCGCCGACGATCTGGTGCGCTCGATTGATTATGACTTCGCCAAATTTAAGGGCTTCGGCAACGACAACCTCACTGTGGTCCGCGCCAAGCAATACGATGACTGGATTCGAGCGTTTATCGCCACGCACCACGATGCCCTCATCCTCTATCTCGGCTGCGGCCTGGATACGCGCGCGGTCAGGATAGATCCACCGCCGACGGTAAGCTGGTACGATCTTGACTACCCGGACGTCATCGCACTGCGCGAGCAGTTTTTTGCCTCTCGTCCCGGATACGCTATGATCGCATCCTCGGTCACCGACCCCGGCTGGCTGGAAATGATTCCCCGTGATCGCCCCACCATGATTGTGGCTGAAGGACTGCTAGAATATCTCAACGAGACTGACGTGCGGGCCCTGCTGAATCGCTTGACCACGCATTTCGAGCGCGGCGAAATCGCATTTGACGTGCTGAGTTCCTTTGCCGTACGCTTGGGAAGATCACAACTCGAGGCCACAACCGGCGCGCGGCATCTGTGGGCGGTTGACGATACGCGCACCATAGAGCAACTGGACCCCAAGCTGAAGAAATCTGCCGAGCTATCGTGGCTCGCACTGCCGTCGGTGAAAAAGCTGCCCCTCGTTTTTCGCCTGCTGTTCATCGGCGCCACCGCTTTTCCACGGTTGAGAAATATTTCCCGTCTGCTTCGGTACGAGTTCTAGCCGCCAAGCTCTGCCTGAGGATGGCGACGAGGTGCCTATTTCGCCCGTACCAGAGCGGTAGCGGGTCTTGGCTTAGCCTGATGAATAATCCGGGCTAGCTGGGAAACGTATCACCAACGCCCCATTTCGCCCTTGAGAAGCTTATCTCCATGGGACGAAGCCACACTGCGTAGTGTCGCCAGGAGGAGACCGTGAATGCGATCCGCAATTCGGCCAAAGCCATCATTATTGTCGATATGAGCCTCCTCACCATCAAGAACCACGATGAGGAAGGCTTCTGGTACATTCTGCCCGGCGGTGGGCAGCATTCGGGCGAAACGCTCACCGATGCCCTGCAGCGAGAATGTCGCGAGGAACTCTCCGTTGATGTCATCGTCGGAGACCTGGTCTGTCTGCGCGAATATATCGGCAGAAATCACGAATTCGAAAAGGATGCCAAGGTGCATCAAATCGAGTTCATGTTCGCGTGTTCCCTGCAAGACGGCACCTCGGTGGGAGCTGGAGAACAACCTGACCAGTGGAGCGCATCATCCTTACCCTCGAGTAGCGCGGGCGGCAGAGCGGTGGCCAGGCCGGCTCTCATGGGGCTGTTCTCGCTGGTCACGCTCGTGGCGCATGAGCACTATCGCCACCAGACCACCCATCTGGCGCCCGTGCAGGTTGCTGCCTGGTATAAGAAAACCACGCCCACCTTTAGCGATGCCTTGGCGCTGGTTCGTCGGCACCTGTGGACACAGACGACTTTTCCCACATCGCCTGGGAATTTTGACATCGAAAAAGTCCCACGCGCTCTGCTCACTCAACTAGCGAATCTGCTATGCTATGCGGCCTAATGGATAAATCTGCATGCAGCACTGCTGCACCCCCGCCGATGAAAATGAGCAAGCGGTACGCTACACTTATGCCCAGGCCAGGCGAACGCGCACAGGTCGGCGTCTCGACGTGGTGCCACGAGCC
>JBKQTH010000148.1:0-4867 GCA_052143275.1 Ktedonobacterales bacterium
GCCCGTCTCTTAGAGAGACAGGCCCACCTGCACCAAAAGCCCTGGGGGACACTTTCGGAAGATATTATCTTAAGTAGGCTCTTTAGCCCGGCTAAGCCGCGGCGCTGGAGCTTCCCCCCATCATCATGGCAACCACGCCAATAACCGCCACGACGGCACCAACCGCGACAAGAATGGTACTGGTATGCGCGAAGGGGTTGGCATGTATCACAAAGTGATTGGCCAGGCCGACAATGGCCACTACGACTCCAAGCACAATAAGGACATAGCTTACACCACGCATAGCGATCCTCTCGCATTCATTAATTCTGCGGAACACTCACAGCTGAGGCCCCGCAAGTACCACGTCACACTAAAACGTAGTAACTCGGCGCAAGTATAGTGGGGGGTATAGCCACTTGTCAATGCTAACTACCTAATGTGTTACCAAGCCGCTGAAGAGAGACATTTGGCACAACTGCTTGCAATTGGCCGGTCCATTGCTTACAGTGAAATTACGTTCTATATCACATACTCATCATGTCACTCGTAGTTGTTAGTCTACAGGTCTGGAGGTAATGATGTTAACCCAAGTCGGCACTATCACAGTTCAAGTCTCCGACCAGGAGAAAGCCCTCGAGTTTTATACGCAGAAGCTGGGTTTTGAGACGCGAAGCGACCAACCTATGGGTCCGGACCAGCGCTGGATAGAGGTAGCACCTCCCGGCGCCCAGACCAGGCTTGTGCTGTATCTGGCTAGTCCCGAGCAACCTGGCGCGGGTACCTATGAAGAGGCACAGTCCCGCATGGGCAAATTCACCGGCTTGGTTATGGACGTAGATGACATACAGGCTACCTTCTCCGAGCTCAAGGCGCGGGGCGTGACCATCACCGAGGAGCCAACGCAGCAGCCCTATGGCTGGTGGGGGACTTTTGCCGATCAGGACGGCAACACCTACGGTGTGCACCAGTAGCTCCACCATCCAAACCGGCATTACGGCTCACTCGGAGGTTGTGTAATATCCAGACACACCTCCACGTCGCCTGAATTAAGGTGAGAGCTGGCGGGAAACCCGCAATTGCGCAGGACTTCGATCATGCGAGTATTATTGCCCATAGTGAGCGCAACAAATGTAGTGTAGCCACGTTCGCGAGCGTAGGCGGCCAAACGATGCAGCAGGGCGGTCGCGATGCCGTGTCCCTGCCAGTGATCTTCAACTACAAAAGCCACTTCGGCAGTTTGCGGGCCCATGGCATCGTAGCGTACGACCCCCAGAATCTCCTCGTCATCTCCTTCCCCTCTGGTGGCAACCAGCGCCATACGAGCCTCATAATCCACATGGGTAAATCGCTGGGCATCTTGCAGCGAAAGTTCGGGAACGAAGTGGAAGAAGCGGAAGATTATTGACTCCGGTGAAAGCTTCCGGTGAAATGCTACTAATCGCTCGGTATCGTCAGCGCGAATTGCCCGAACATGCACCGAGCCACCACCATGCAAGGGAAGAGAGCCCTCTAACTGAGCCACTCCGGCAGGAATCCCTTCAGCGTCGGAACGTCGGCCTCCGCCGGCTGGCTGAAATGGAACGCAAACAAACATTACTATTACCTCCGACTATGTCCCGTTTCCCGTTATCCCGAGATCCTGCTCTCGCAAGATCCTCCCCGCCAGCCACTAGTGGAACTTGATCCACTCATTGCTCGCTACAAGCATAGAGAGATAATCTCACAATCGCGTCATGGGGTTGCGCAATCACATCACAATCTAATCACCGAGCGGAGCGGTGCTTCCCACTCACGGAGCGAGATGCTACTATTGCTGTTGGACCTTCCACCGGTCGGACGAGTGTGGTCAAGCAGCGAGAAGAGCGTGGCGGCGGGCTGTCCGTCGAACGCGGCAGAAACGAGGAAAACGGGGTAGACGGCGCTCATGGGCAGGGCACCTCGGCAATAATTCTGGGCTCTGGCACATTTGCGGCGATGCTAAACAAGCCAAACGCGAGCGAGTGTCCTGCGACGAACGCTGCTTTAGTGCCTGCCAAAAACGGGTCCTGATCCCAAGGGGCCGCGGGCGAGGGTCAGTCGACATACTTGTATAACGATCCCTCAGCGAAGAGGATTGGATCAAGCGCGCATTGGATCTCCTCTCACTCCATTTGCCAGTTCTAAACCAGCCTGTCTCCTCGCTGTAACTATCGGCACTCCCTCGCTGTTCCTCAGTCCGTCGCCGGCGTCGGTGATCCTTCAGTCATGTACGCGTGGACTTCACCTCTTTGTGCTGGCCCTGTTGCCTTTCTAGGCGCAGGGTCACCCCTCAGCCTACCTGGGCAGTACTGGCCTCAACACGAGGAAGCGTGAACCAGAAGGTGGCCCCTGCCCCTGGTGTACTCTCGACGCCCGTCTGCCCACCATGCTGAGTAATGATGCTGCGACAGATGTAAAGACCCATGCCCAGGTTCACTCCTGACTGGTGTGCGGCCGGGGCACCACGGACGCGATAAAAACGGTCCCAGATGCGGTCCTGCTCCTGTGGAATCAGTCCTGGTCCCTGGTCGCGCACCTGCACTCGAGCCAGCTCGGCTTCCAGACTCAGGCTGATTTCAATCGGACGGTCTGCAGGGGCATATTTAAGCGCGTTTGTGAGATAGTTCGCCACCACCTGCCCAACTCGATCCCGATCCGCCTCGACCATCACCGCCTGCTCAGGGAGCAGAAGGTGCATCCTCCGCTGGGGCCAGGCCAATTGCTGCTCTTCGACCGCCTCCTGTACGATACTAACTAAATCACACAGCGCTAGCTGCAGAGGGAGCGTACCCGATTGACTCTGAGCCACATCTCCCAGATCAGCGATCTGCCGGTTCAGCCGCCTCGTGGGTGCGCCCATTTGTTCCAGGAGCAGGTGGAGTGAGGCCAGGCGCTGCTCCAGGATGTCCCGGGAGAGACCTGCACTCCTCACCTCCGTCTGCAAGCGTTGAAGGCGACGCTGGGCCAGTTGGACATACCCATTGAGACCGGTCAGAGGCGTGCGTACTTCATGGCTGAGCAGGCTCAAGAAGTTGCTCATCTCCTGGTTGGCAGCGGAGACCCGCTCCTCCAGCAACTTGCGCTCGGTGATAGTGAGATGCGCCACCACGGCGTGTCCCGTCCTATCTGGCAGCGGCACGGCATATAAGAGGAACCAGCGCTGTTCAGTGGGCGAATGGCAGGGATATTCCAGGGTAAAGAGTGGAAGGGTGCCAGCCAGGACCGCCGCAATGCCTTCACGCGCTTCCAAGGCATGCTCAGCGTGGCTCTGTACCGCTTGGTCGCAGACTGCTAGGTAGTTGAGGCCCACACTCGCCTCTGCCAGAGAGGGAGCACCATTCTCGCGGGCAAAAGTCTGCCAGGCGACATTGACGAATACAATCATGCCGCTCTGATCGAGCACCGCCATCTGCATGGGCAGAGCCTGTAGAACCGCCTCGTGCAAGGTGTTGTGTGCAGGCTGTCTTCTGTTCTGGTCTGGCTTTCGTTCCCTCATATCCTGAATTATAGGCCTGCATCGTGGCTGGCATCTAGTGGCCTCATCCCCTCGCACTCGGGAAGCCGCTTCGAGCACCAACCTTCCCATGACCATGTCTTCCTTGCTGCCGCCACACCGTCTTTGTGCCAGAGCTCAGAATTATTGGCGAAAGGTGTCAATGGGCAGGTCGTACCTGCGGGCCATGCCTGCGGTGAATGCGCTCAGGCCACAAGGAGAACTGCGTCGCAGACCGGACGAGATCACGGCGGCTGCGGAGTTCAACGAGCCGCGCAGCTTGGACGTCCTCCAATTCGTCGATTGAGGCGAAATGGCGGTTCACAAGGACCGTGTTCGTGAGCGGCAAGCCGATGCTCAGCCGGCTGGAGTTCCGGTGAATGCGGCGGGAGGAAGAGCAGATGGACATGCCGGGGCATGCACAGTCGCAGAGTGGCGTGCCATCCGGCTCGGCCCAGAACCAGAACGATTTGTTTGTTGGGACCAGCGCCCACTCCCGCGGCGAACGCCTCGAGCTCCGTTTCAAAAAGAGCGATGCTCACGCTGGTGGCCAGGTGGAAGATCGTGCGGCCTGATGCCGGATGAACGAAGCCAACGAGGTAGCGCCAGGCAAACCGGTGCAGGGCGGTGAGCGACGGGGCGTTGGCCACCAAGGGTCCAAACTCTATGCAGGATGGGCTTGAGGCCGATGCAGTGTTCATCGACAGCCCACAGTTCCACCTTGCTGTGCGGGAATGCGGTTGCCACCTGTTGCGTGCCTCGGGCGGAGGCGCTCTTTGAAGTCCTGTTGCGCCGCTGGATCGGCAGAGACGTGGCGTGGTCGGGGCTGGCGCCACCTCGCACCCGGTCGCCGCAGCCAGCGCCAGCCCGCCTGACGCGGAACTCGTCGGCCAAGGCGCTCACCGATCCAGGCAGCCACTATGCGTCCACACCAGCGATCCCCACCGGGTGCTGGCCCGGTGAGGGCGTCGCGTAACTCCTGTTGATGATCCTCGGAGAGCAGTGGAGCAGTACCACTCTTGGTGCAATGACGCCGATCCCGTACTCCGTCCGGCCCTTCATCGTTATAGCGGCGAGCAATCTGGCCGATCCAGTAGGCGGAGTAGCCCGTGACGGCAGCGATCGTTGTGGCGGTGAACCCGCGGCCGAGAAGCCAGAGAAACTGCCAGCGGCTACGCTCGATTGGGTCACGAGTATGGCGGCAATACTCTCCCAGTTCGCTGGTGGTGAGATGAGGTTGAAGGTGGATATGTCGTGCCAGCATGGGTAGGCCGCTGGCGAGGTGTCGGCAGACACATGTCCACCGGTCCTTTTCCATCGGCCCCCCGTCAAACCGTACATGATACTTTCACATCATACGGCTTTCTCAATGAC
>JBKQTH010000149.1:0-8415 GCA_052143275.1 Ktedonobacterales bacterium
GTGAGGTCTACTGCACCTGACGACCAGACAGCGACTTTGACATGAACCCCGAGACAGCGACCAGCAGATGTAAGACAATCTCAATGGTTTGGTATGACTCCAATTTCGCCCCAGCACCGACGACGAAACACGATACCTGACGACTCGTAACGGACACATCGACATGCGCTACTTCGCGTCAACGACACAACCGACAGCCTCCGAACACTGGCAAAATGCTCCGATTGGGTCTTCTAAACCGGTCATCTGGGCTCGATTCCTAGCGGGGTCACCACTGGTTGCAACGAGCTTGGTGCTCGTGACTCACGAGGCTCGTACTGCCGCTGACCCCAACCGACCGCTTGGCTCCAATCCAGATCTGTCACCACATACGCCTAGCTCTGGCTAATAGCACAAAACTTTGACTTTTGAAACCGTACACAGAGGAGATTTCTTCATACTCTGCATAACACTGACTCTGCATAACACCAAGCCGAGATATGTTTCGCAGCTGTCCTCGTAAACACCTCTCCTGAAGAGACTTCACCTTTCAGACATGCAAGCGTCCATAAGCAAGAGAGGAATCCAGCACTGTACTCGTGACACACGGCATCAGTTTTCTCGATTGATGATTACATCGGAAACCCAGCCTCGAGCTTCGCGAGTGCTTCATCCAACAGCATGATGACATCGGCGTCGGGATGTTCCGCCGTTTCTAACATCACAGCGATGCTCAGTCCCAGAACTGCACCTACAAGACTACGCACACCAAAGTCATTCGACGATCGCCCGACTCGTTGCGCTACGACTCCGGCGAGTAAACCCAGGGGGCCACTTAATTGGTCTGGCCCCATTGCGTGCGGAAGCGAGAATCCGAGTATAACGCGTTCGCGTAGTTCCGCGCGTTCCTCGGCGGAAAGCCGGGTTAGCACGTCGCGAAATGCCCCGCGCAGAGCGACGATTGGCGTGGCCATGGCAGGCTGCGCCTTGAATGCCTCGATGATAAGCGGGTCGAATTCATCCCACCGAACCAGGTCCTCTTTGCTGGGAAAGTAGCGGAAAAATGTGCTCTCTGAGATCTCGGCTGCCTCAGCGATCTGGCTTATTGTTGTTGTCTCATAACCGTACTTACGGAACAGTCGCAGTGCCTGCCGCTGAATCAGGGCCCGTGCTTTGACCTTTTTACGCTCGCGCAATCCCTGCGTGGGGCGTTTGTCTTTTGTCGCCATAGGTGTGTTCTGCCCATTGTCCTTCCAGCTACTTTACCATGAGTGAAATGAGTGCCCGACGCAGTCGGGATTTCGTTCTGGCCTGGAAGGCAGACGCAGAGCCCTGTATATGCTGCCATGCAGACTGCGGGTAACTGACCACTGAACCGTCAGCCAAGGGTAATTTTAGAAGGCGCTCCGCATTGCCATGTGCTAATTTTTCTCTATCTGCGGTCGATAAATGGGTTGCACGCAAGAACGCCACTGCCTCGACGTTATCCTGAAATGGATCATCGACTGAGAACAAGATGTTGTCTAAGCCCAGCACCGCTCTTGCACATTCGAAAACAGGCTGGTCGAACACTCCGCTGGTTGTGATGAAGACGTTGTTACGCATGTAGTACGTTACGTTCTTTTCCATTGTTGCGGTAGGTTTCTCCCGTTTTGTTTTTTGGGTTTGGTGCACAAGGTCTTCACCCATGGTCAATGCTACATTGAGGCGTGTCATGCAGAACGGCAGCAATTCGCCCATGTGGCCGACTATAATTTTCAGTCTTGGATATCGATCGAATATCCCGGCAATCATTAGTCGCAGCAAGTGTGTTCCAGTCTCGACCTGCCAGCCCCAACCTGTAATTAAAGCGGAATCATTGCGGAAATACAGATTTGAGATTGTCGTGGGCGGATCAGTTGGGTGTATATAGATCGGTACATCAAGGATTTCGGCTCGCTCAAATAGAACCGAAAACGATTCGTCATCCAGATACGTCCCATTCGTATGTCCATTAATGAGAGCGCCTTTGAAGCCCAGCTCCTTTACCGTTCGCTCCAACTCGTCAGCGGCATCTTCGGGCGACTGAGTTGGCAACATGGCGAAGCCCGCAAAGCGGGTAGGATACTCTTTTACAATCTCTCCCAGCCAATCATTGACTTCCTTAGACACCCGTATCGCCTGGCTCACGTCTGTGATGATTTGTACGCCAGGTTGCACATGTGACAATACTTGCAGATCGATACCAGCAGCGTCCATCCGCCGAATTCGCGCTTTACCAACGTCACTCAAAGTATTTTTCATTACGCCAAGTCGTTGCTGTTCTGATTCTGGGAAATGCTCCCACATGGTGGGGTGCAAGAAAGCCTCTTCAAGGGCAATGATGCGGCTCACCGGTTTAGAGTTGGACATGTTACCTGTCACTTCCTATCATCTGCGCTGAAGATGCAAAAGACAGTATACGGTCATAATATAGGCCACTTTCATATGGTAGTCAACGTTCACTTATGTGTTGAAAACATGATGAAGGGCAATGATGAGAATGCCTCTGTGAAACGCCAGACATGGTAGGCCTTTTGTTTCAGGCTGCCCCCAGTTTTGCCCCTAGCGCCGACGACGAAACACGATATGTGATGACTCACCATGGACACCTTAGCATGCTCTGCTTTGCGTCAACGACATTCACCGACAGCCGACAAACAACAGCACGGACGCAGGGCAAACAGCTGAAAATTGCACCCCTGACGGACAGCGGCAGACAGAGATGAACAGCATTCGGGGAGTTCGACTCTCCACCATACGAGCCCAGGATTTAAGCCTCCTGGGCTCGCTCTTTGGTAGGGTTGACGCCGTGACCCTGGTGGCGAAGACAGAGGGAACAGGTAGCAAGGACGAGAGAGAGGGTAGGCTGGGACAACGGAAAAGGTAAACTCGCTTGCCGATCCCACCGATTCCTGACGAGACGGCCCACATCACCCATGCGGCCTTTGGGACGGCCGTAGCGTGTGATGAGTTGGCCTCAGGCTCCGTGCCACTCGTTGGCCCGGCAACAATCTGCTGCTCTGGCTGCTGGATACACTCTTGCATCCGCTATTGGTGAGCACTGTCCTGCGGGCGAACGTCTCCAAACTCCTTTCCATTGGGGGAGCGATGCTGATCTCCTATCTGGGCGTGCGGCATGCTCGACACGATCGCAATTCGTAAACCCAGTACTTGACAGATAATATCCTATTCAGTATACTCGTAACAGAATAATATGGCGCGGATGAACGCGTGCAAGTATTAGGCTGTTCACTACCAGCATGGAGGGGTGGTCATGACCAAGCGTAACGTGAGCAATCCGCTTGCGCTGGCGGTGTTGGCGTGTCTGTGGGAGCGCCCCATGCATCCCTACGAGATGGCGACCACGCTTCGCGAACGCGGCAAAGACCAGAGCATCAAGCTCAACTACGGCTCGCTCTATACAGTAGTCGAGGCGCTCCAACAGCATAAGCTGATCGTGGCGCAAGAGACTGAGCGCGAGGGCCGGCGCCCCGAGCGCACCGTCTACCGCCTGACTGCCGCCGGCCGCATGGAGCTCATCGACTGGATCAGCGAGTTGCTCAGCAGGCCGGCAAAAGAATACACGCGGTTTGAGGCGGGCCTTTCGCTGCTCGGGGTGTTGCCGCCAGAGGATATCGCCACCCTCATCGCGCAGCGATGTAGGGCGCTCGAACTGGAGATCTCGCAGGAGCGCTCGCTCTTGCAGCTTGTCCTTCAACAGGGGCTACCTCGACTGCACATCATCGAGAACGAGTATCAACTGGCTATGCGCGAGGCCGAGCTCGCCTGGGCGCGCAAGCTCATCGAGGAGATTCGGTCAGGAGCAGTGGGGAACCTCGCGGAATGGACCGCCGCGCATCGCGCTATGGACCAGCAGAGCCAGGCATACACAGAGGCCGAGGACGCAGGGGCCAAGGAGAAGGAGGAATAGCCTATGTCGCTTTGTGGCGGCCATCCCTAGATCACGCGTGACTCTACAACCCGTACCTGAACAAGAGAGGACATCAGCATATGGCAACGACAACCAGTGCTAACAAACAATCGACCACAATCAGGCCGGTATCCTACACGACTGGCCACGTTACCTCTCGTGACGACACCACCATCGGCTATCGCCAGCTCGGCCATGGCCCAGGTGTGGTACTGCTGCACGGCGCCATGGAGTCCGCCCAGAGCCACATGCAGCTTGCCGTGGCGCTGGCCGACGCCTTCACCGTCTACCTGCCCGACCGCCGCGGACGCGGCCTCAGCGGTCCGTTCGGCTCCAATTACGGCATACAAAAGGAAGTCGAGGATCTTGACGCGCTCCTGACCGAGTCCGGCGCGCACAATGTCTTCGGCGTGAGCGCTGGCGGCCTCATCTGCCTCCAGGCCACGCTTACCCTGCCTGCGATCCGCAAAGCCGCTCTCTACGAGCCGGCGCTGATCGTCAATGGCTCGATTTCGACAGCGTTCTTGCCACGCTATGACCGGGAGATGGCTCAGGGCAAGGTGGCCGCCGCGCTCGTAACAGGCATGCTTGGAGCACAGATGGGGCCGCCGATGCTCAACGCCATGCCCCGCTGGCTGCTTGAGGCGCTTACGAGCATGGGAATGAAGAGCGAGGACAAGAAAGCCAGAGCTGGCGACGTGACCATGAGGATGCTCGCGCCGACGCTGCACTACGACTTCCAGCTGGTTGCTGAGATGGCCGAAACGCTGGAGCGGTACCAGTCGGTGCCGGTCGAGGTGCTGCTGCTCGGCGGAAGCAAAAGCCCAGTGTACTTGAAAACCGCCCTCGACGCCTTGGAAAAGGTCTTGCCTCGCTCCCAGCGGATTGACTTTCCCGGCCTCGACCACGGCGGTTCAAGCGACGCCAGCAACACCAATCGGGGCGGCCACCCAGAGCTGGTGGCAGAACAACTTAGGCGATTTTTCGTCTGATTGATGAAAGACACGAACGAGGCGCCGCCATCGGCCCGATCCTGAGCACCCTTGCCTGGATCGTGCTCGGCGCGGGCCGTCTGGGCTGCCCCCTGGACAGCCCACCCATCAGCGCTGCCGAGAAGCCATCCGCTCAGTAAGGGCCAGGCGTCGTCGACTGTGACACAACGTGCATATCAGCAACGCTTGCTGCTCTGTTGGTCCTGTGATCCTGAATTGACCTGACCCCCATTTTGGGGGTCCAATGGTAATGAGAAACAAAGATGAACTTGGCATGACGCCAACACTGACGCCAACCTAGGCGAACGCCTCTGGACGAAGACAGATTTTGAAGCGCAAGAGCGTCGGATTTTCCGGCGTTCGCGGACTAGGACGGACGGAGACATCTGCCGGCCGGAGAACTCAAAAACTGCTCCCCATCACGGGGTTGGGGGTTCGAATCCCCCACCGGCACCAACCTGGGACATCCAGAACTCAAAAGGAATTGCCGCGTATTTCGCCACGAACCTACTCTAGTACGTTCATGCCACCGTTCCGCCAGAACCGCTACGCACATCGCCCAGAACTGCTCCCCATTAGGGTGTCTAATGCGCTGCGGTTATTTGGGATATGAAAGTATATTGTAGACTCACTAATCCTAGGTAGGTATCCTCGCTTGTGTCCCTCTCTTCCCCTTGACATCGATACCCACAGCCCAGTACACTTGTTCTAGTAACCAGGTGATGAGAGCTGGGCTCGTGGAGATGGGGCCAGCGGAGGGTGGATATGCTGGTGCGGCGGGCCTATAAAACCGAACTGGCATTGAACGACGGGCAAGTCACGGCCTGCAGGCGGCATGCCGGCGCCGCTCGGTGGGCCTACAACTGGGGGCTGCAGGTCAAGCACGAGCGCTACAAAGCCAGCAAGAAGAGCCCCACTGCCTACGATCTGCACCGCGTACTCAACGTCTTGAAGAAGACTGAGATCCCCTGGATGTATGAGGTCTCCAAGTGTGCTCCCCAGGAAGCGCTTCGCAACCTCGATACCGCTTTTACCAATTTCTTCCGGCGATATACCCTCAAGAAGCAAGGGAAGTGGAACGGGAAGCTGGGCTACCCGCGCTTTAAGACCAAAAAGAAGGGACTGGGCAGCTTCCGACTCACCGGCTCCATCGTGGTCTTTCCAGACGCCATCGTATTGCCTCGGCTGGGCCGGGTGCGACTCAAGGAGCGCGACTATCTGCCGACGTCGGACATGGTCAAGATCCTTGCCGCGACGGTGAGTGAGTGGGCGGGGCACTGGTACGTCTCCGTCCAGGTGGAACAGGAACAGAGCATACCGGAGAATACCGGACCGGTGGTGGGGATCGATCTGGGGATCAAGACTCTGGCCACCCTCTCCGATGGGACGGTGATCTCCAATCCCCGTCACCTCAAGCGGCGCCTCAAGAAACTCAAGCGCCTCCAGCGGGTGGTGAGCCGGAGGAAGAAGGGCAGCCACAACCGCAAGAAAGCAGTGCGCAAGCTGGCGAAGCTGCATCGGCAGATCAAGAACCAACGGCATAACACGCTGCATCAGGTGACCACCAGGCTGGCGAGAACCAAGTCAGTCTTGGTCATCGAAGATCTGAACGTCGATGGCATGCTCAAGAACCACCATCTGGCTCAGGCGATTGGGGATGTGGGGTTCTATGAGTTCAAGCGGCAACTGCTCTACAAGGCCAGCTGGTATGGGGCTCGAGTGATCCTTGCCGACCGGTGGGAGCCTTCCAGCAAGCGATGTAGTGGCTGTGGGTGGGTAGACGCAGAGCTGACCCTCTCCACCCGTACGTTTGCCTGCCCGTGCTGCAGCCTGGTACTGGATCGCGATATGAATGCCGCGATCAATCTGAAGCAACTGGCCGGCAGTTCGCCGGACAGTCTAAACGCTCGGTGCGAGCAGCCAGCTCTGGCGCGGAGCCGTAAACTCCGCGTGCAACTGGCGGCGGTGAAACAGGAACCAAACACCAGGTCTGGCGTGTCCACATCTGGGTAAGTTTTGGAGAACGGTTCAAGATACAAGGGGAACCTTATGCATGTATTTCACCGTCGAATTCATTTGCTAGCGCCCATCTTGTTGCTGACCATTGGATTCAACGCGTGTGCTGGCACCCCCACGGCGGGTGGCTCAACGAATAGTGGTGCTACGGCGACCCCTGCCCCAACGCTGTCGTCCAGCCCAGGTGATATGACAGTCTATGACGCTTCAAATAAGGTACACTGGCTTGCCAACGGCAATTTGGCCGCAACCGAACAATTTGGTCTTCCGATCTGCGGCAATTCGAATACGGTGCCGTGTGTGAACGCTAATGGCTCGATGAGTTATCAGGCTGCGGTGGCATGGGTTGCCGCTATGAACGCGGCCCACTATCTGGGACATGCTGACTGGCAATTGCCGACGACCCCACTGAATGACACTTCGTGCAGTTCCAGGGGACCAGGCGGAGGGAATTTTGGGTATGATTGTGTCAACAGTGCGATGGGGTCGCTCTACTCCAACGTATTGCACCTCAAAGAACCTGATACTGCCGTTCCTATCCCTGCCGAGAAAGTAGGTCCCTTCAGGAATTTCCAACCGTACCTGTATTGGTCCGAAACAGGATATGGTCGAGTCGCCAACGGGTTTTATTCGTTTTCATTTGACACCGGACATTTGGGCAGTAACGTCGATGACCACTACATGTATGTGTTGCCTATGGTTGAAGGCAAAATTCCTGGCAGCTACTCACCAACTGGCCGGAGTGGATTACAAGTCAGCGCTGACGGGCAAACTGTCTATGACCCAGGTACAGGAGTCACCTGGTTAGCGAACGCTGATCTGGCAAAGACCGAACCATTCGGTGCCCAGTGTGCTCCGGCGGATGGCGTGCAGTGTATCAATGCCGATGGTTCGATGTCGCACACCACCGCGGAGCAGTGGATTGCCGGGATGAACAATTACAAGGGAGGCTCCGGTTGGCTCGGCCAGACAGATTGGGAATTGCCTCCGACCAACGCAGCGGATATGCCGTGTGAACAAAATTCGAGTGGCTTTGGCTGCACCAATAGCCCAATGGGGAAATTGTTTTATCATCAACTGGGGTTGAAGCAGGGAGCGTCGGTGATACAGACTCCGGATGTCCAAGTTGGCCCATTCCACAATCTTCAGCCGTATCTGTACTGGTCCTGTGTAGGCGCTCCTGATAGTCAAGGACCATGCACCTCGGATGTTCCGGCCAGTGGGTTTGAGTTCAGCTTTTCCTTCGGAAATGGTTTTGAGGGGACCGATCCAGGAGGGATCCACATCCCAGTCGGAAACTATTTGTATGTTACCGCCTATTATCCTGGATGAATGTGTGAGCTGGCTTGACATGAAACCCTAAATTGGGAGTGCAGCCTGGTGCGCCATGAGGTTAGCAGGGGCACGAAGTGGTGGCGGTATTGATCTTGCATGCCCTTCTGCAGTGTGGCACGACCGCAGTGGGATGGTCGCGAC
>JBKQTH010000150.1:0-13256 GCA_052143275.1 Ktedonobacterales bacterium
AGGAGAATTCAACGATCCTCAGATGGGCCACCGTATTGCGTACAGCGGTGAAGGCAAGATCAACCGCAAGGACTTTGGAATGACGTTCAGCGCCATGCTGGACGGCAAGTGGATAGTAAGTGACGAGATCCAGATCTCGCTGGAGGGCGAGTTGATCGAGAAGCCGGATGAACAGCCGCAGGCCAGCCAGAGTTCCGGCGCCCAGGCTTGACATGGCCTAGCTTCGCGGAGTATCATAGTAGAAGTAGACGAAACCCAAGCGAAAACCTCGTTAGGCGAGGCGTCTGCGCAAGACACAGGCCGCTGTCCAGAAACGTCGAGAGACGCCAACGGGTAGACCAGGCAAGGCCGGCAGAAGGCTTTGCTCAAGTGGCTGGGGAATGGCGCACGGTTATCATTTCACGTGTCGTTTCCCTCACGCTGCGCAGTGCTAAAGCTCCACCAGGGGGTGTCGCAGTCTCCATGCTCGTGGGCAGACATCAATGAATGCTGGATTGGTAGCTTGGAAGCCAGCTCCAACGCCATCAGGCCCACATGTGTGAGATGCTTCATACCTCCCGGTCGACGAGACTTGGGAGGTTTTCTTTTGCCTAGGGTGTTTATTGTGCCTGTTCAATCCGGTATTTAGGTCCGCAAGCCACCTGGCTGCCCCCTTCGTCCAAAGGTAGTCTGGAACAGCTCGTTTCAGATATCTCAATAGAGACATCTTTGGTACGGTCGGGCGGCGTGACAATGGGTGTCGGCGGCGTACGAAAGGCGGTGAGCGTCGAATGGACGCTAGTGGTAGTAGTTGCTACCTTACTGCTCGCTCTGGTTCATCCAATCAGCCAATGTTCGGTTTTTCAGCGATCTCATCCTTACCGCTTCTCGGCAGTTCGCCGGTCCTCGTCTTGCCTCGTGGGTAGGTAGTACCCGCGAGCTGGGCTTCAGCACGGCACGAGCGGCGCCAGGGATGGATCCAAGCGCTGTTCGGTGGAGGCATGGCCATGCTGAAGATCTCTGCTACGACCTCGGCCCAGATCAAGGGCCCAGTGGTTCTCGACGACGCCCATGTCGGCGATATACATGGCGCCTGGGGAACCATCAGGCGCGAAGATAGCGCGCCACGTCGCAACTGGATAGCCGCTCTGCTGGCTCTCCTGGTAATCATGGGGCCGGGATTGATCACTATGGTGGGTGACAATGACGCCGGCGGCGTCGCCACCTATGCTCAGGCCGGCCAGAACTACGGCACGACTCTGCTCTGGACGCTGCTACTGCTGATTCCCGTCCTCATCGTAAACCAGGAGATGGTGGTCCGACTGGGCGCGGTCACCGGTGTCGGCCATGCCCGGCTCATCTTCGAGCGCTTTGGGAAGTTCTGGGGCGCCTTCTCAGTCGGGGACCTGTTTCTACTCAACTTCCTGACTCTGGTCACCGAGTTCATTGGCTTTAGCCTGGCTCTTGGCTACTTTGGCGTAAGCCCGCTCATCTCCGTACCGCTGGGTGTGGCCGGGCTGGTTGCCATTACCGTGACTGGCAGCTTTCGCCGCTGGGAGAGTGCGATGTGGATCTGCATCGTAGCCAGCCTGCTAATTATACCGCTGGTCTTTCTTACTCACCCGCAGGTAGGCCCGGTGGTGCATGACACTGTGGTTCCCAGTGTGGCGGGTGGCCTCAATGGAACGGCGCTGCTCCTGATCATCGCCATCGTCGGCACGACCGTGGCGCCCTGGCAGCTCTTCTTCCAGCAGTCCAACGTGATCGACAAGCGGATCACGCCGCGCTGGCTCAACTACGAGCGCGCCGATACCATGGTGGGGGCGTTGGTGGTCACCGCCGCCGCGGCCGGACTGATAATGGCTTCGGCGTTTGCTTTCGCTCACACATCCTATGCCGGTCAATTCGCCGATGCCGGAGTGGAGGCGGTCATGCTGACCCACAGGGTTGGACGCGCGGCCGGGGTCATATTTGCCCTGGTGCTACTCAATGCGAGCATCATTGGCGCCTGCGCGGTAACGCTTTCCAGCTCGTATGCCTTCGGAGACGTCTTTCGAGTTAAGCATTCGCTGCATCGCAGCTGGCGCGATGCCAAGTTCTTCTACAGCACTTTTGCCGGTATGCTGGTTCTGGCCGGTACGGTGGTGCTCATTCCCGGTGCTCCACTGGGGCTGATCACCACCGCGGTGCAGGCACTGGCAGGTATACTACTGCCTTCGGCTACCGTTTTCCTGCTACTACTCTGCAACGACCGCGCGGTACTGGGTCCTTGGACCAACCGGCCGTGGCTCAACGTGGTGGGGAGCGCTATCGTGGGGGTCCTGGTGATGCTGTCGCTGATTCTGGCGGCAACCACGTTCTTCCCGAATCTGAATGCCAACCTGCTGTTGCTGGTCCTGGGAGGCATCCTGGTGGCGGCGCTTCTGGGCATGGGCGTTGCCACTCTGGTTCAGCATCGACTCCATGGCCCGGATACCGACTTGCTGGAGCTCAGGCGACTGGATAAGGGGACCTGGCGTATGCCTCCGCTGGCCGAGCTTACCAGGCCGGTCTGGTCGACCACCGCCAAAGTAGGCATGCTTACGCTCCGCCTCTACCTCGTGGCAGCGGTTATATTGATGGTGGTCAAGGTGATACAGCTGGCCCTGGGTGGCCATTGACGCCATATGCTAACCGGCTCGTGGTCACAGCCCCTGCCTGCCGGCAGTGGGCGTATACCATAGGTCTACAGCGTGGCATGACGCATGCGTACCTCTCACTATGCTCAGATTTTCCGCTTCGACACCTGCTGAGCAAGTGAGCAACCAACCAATGAAACTAAGCAATCCGGGTGCCCGGACTTCTATCAAGCCGATGCCTATCCTAATTGGCAGTGGTGACCAGACCTATGGAGTTGTGACCCTAGAGGACTCCGGTACGCTGGAGATTGCCGGGGATGCCGGGCGCATCACTCGGCTTCTGGCGCGCATTCGCCGTTCACCCGGCTATCGCGAACTAACCATAGAGGAATTCTTTGCCTCTATACCTGAGGCGCTCGGCAACGGACGTGTCTGGGCCGCCCCGCTGGAGACTGTCGCGATGCGCGAGAATGCGGCACCAGTCCAGAGCTCGACCGACGGCTGAGCGAGTACTGCCCACGAGGGAAGTGCTGGAAAAACGTAAAGGATACCGGTCCACAAACTCCGCGAGATGAGCTATACTTCCGCCTAGAGGAGAGGGGCAGTAGCTGACACCCACTCACCCATTCTCCAAGAGAGCGAGCGGAGAGGTAATGACGAAGAGTATTCTGTTTTGCTATGCCCATCCTGACGATGAGCTAGGGATCGTCTCGATGGCCAATCGCTATATGCACGAAGAAGGAGCGCGTACGACCCTTATCTGCACTACCAATGGCGATCTTGGCACCGTGGATCCGGAGCACCTGCGGGGGTATGCGGGGGTACCTGAGCTGCGCCTGGCGGAACTCGCATGCGCTACCAGCGCCGCCGGATTTACCGAGGTGGTCACGTTCGGTTACCGTGACAGCGGCATGATGGGCTCTAGCGGCAACCAGGACCCGGAGTCCTTCTGGCAGGCGCCGCTCGATGTGGTGACGCAGCAGGTAGTCGAGGTGATGCGCCGGGTACGCCCTCAGGTAGTTATTACCTTCAATAGCTTTGGCGCCTACGGTCACCCAGACCATATCAAGATCAATCAGGCGACTTTGGCGGCTTTTCGTGAGTTGCAGAGTGAGCCGGGGCATCCCGAAAAGCTCTACTATACTACCGGGCCTGGCCGGCTCTTTCGCCTGGGTATTGCGCTGATGCGCCTGCGAGGCCAGGATCCGAGGCACGGCGGCAGAAACAAGGATATGGACTTTGTCGCCGCCGTAGAAGCCACAACTCCGGTCACCACCAAGATTACAGCCACCAAGTACCTGGAGCCGAGCTGGAAGGCCTTGGAGTGTTACGCCAGCCAGATACAGCTGCCACCATTAACGCGCCGCTTTCGCAGGCTGGTGGCCAGGATTGTGCAGGGCAGCGTGGCCCTTTCGCGCATCTACCCCGAGTGGCGTACCGGAAGTAGCATCGAGCGCGACCTCTTTCAGGATGTGGCTGATTGAGGCAAACTGGGAGCCTGCCGATCACCTCTTAGGCACCGCCAAAGAGAGCGTCAATGGCCAAACATCCGGCACCAATCAGGGCTACGTCATGGCCCAGCTTTGAAAACACGATCTCACACGTCTTACCGGGATGGCCGAGAGCCCGCTTGCTGACGCTGTCGCGCACGGTCTCCAGGAATATCTCACCTGCCGCGATGTCGTCTCCCCAGATAATGATTCGCTGTGCATTCAGCATATTGGCGAGGTTGGCGAGGCCAATGCCGAAATACGTACCATGCTGGCGCACCAAGGCTATGGCTTCTTGCCGTCCCTGGTTCGCCGCCTGGAAGATGGCGTGCGCGGCCAGTCTCACCACAGAAGGTTCGATGTCCCAGATCGACTGGTAGTCTTGCTCGGCGAACTTCGGTATGTCGAGCCAGTCAGGTAGGCGGAAGTTGCCGTCCTCAGCCCGGCAGGCCTCGTCCACCAGCCAGGTGATCGAGGCGATGGTCTCCCAGCACCCCCAGCTACCGCAGTCGCAGAGCCGTCCGTCTTCCTGCACGATCATATGGCCGATCTCCCCGGCGGTGTCGCGCGGGCCGCGATAGAGTGTGCCGTCTAGGTAAAATGCCGCCGAAAGGCCAATGCCGCTTTGCACGGTAACGAATTCCCCGCCGTCTTGACCCAGGCCGAAGTAACGCTCCGCCAGAGCCTGAACATGCGAGTCATTGTCGACCCAGACTGACGTCCGCAGCTGCTCTTCCAGGCGAGTACCCAGCGGCACTTCCGACCACTGCGGCAGATGTGGAGCGAAGTGGACAATTCCGGAGTGAAAGGAAGTGAGGCCAGGCACACCAATGCCGACTCCCAGCAGGTCGCTGGCCGAGAGCCGCAGCCGGAACAGTAATTCCTTGAGAGCCTTGACGATGAGCCCAATGACCGCGTCGGGACGCTTGTCGGTTCCTAGAGGGCGGTACAGACTACCCAGCAGCTCAGCACCAGCATCAATCACCGCCACCTGTACGGTATCCACACTGACCAACACCGCTCCACTCCTCACACCACCTGGCCGCAACCGATACATCCGGCTGTCGTCTGTCCCTCGGCTTGGGTCCGCCGTTGCGACTCGCTCCACCAGGCCACATAGCTCCAGCTCATCCACCAGGCCGCTGGTGGCCGGCAGGCTCAGGTGTGCCGCTTCCGCCAGCATCGCCGCGCTGGCCTGCCCACGGTCCCGCAACAGGTGCAGCACGCTCAGTGGATCGGGCAGACACAAGCTACTATCATCTAGCAACGGTCGCTCTCGTAAAGTTACCATCGTTCAGCGCCCTCCCCTGCCCCCTGCGGGTTGCGCCAGCGACGCCGGCGGTAGGCGCCGG
Source organism: Ktedonobacterales bacterium (assembly GCA_052143275.1). GTDB lineage: Bacteria > Chloroflexota > Ktedonobacteria > Ktedonobacterales > JADMIN01 > JAJPKE01. The sequence continues at coordinate 5,440 of JBKQTH010000150.1, forward strand.
CTGGTTGGCTATGATCGATATCTCAGGCTGTCCAAACGCGGCATCGATCACTGATGCCACTGCGCCCAGAGCGATGGCATTATCGCCCAGTTCACCAGGCGCGATCTGCAGCTGCTTTGAGGCCGCGCGAAGACTGCGGGACCCCAGAGCCTTTTGAATCGGATTCAATGCCAGTTGCTCGGCGCGTGTAACGCTGCCGTCCAGTAGTATGACTGTTGGGTTGAAGAGATTGACCAGGGTGGCCAGGCCGATACCGATCAACTCGCCAGCGCGCTCTATAGCGGCGCGTGAGGCGGCATCACCATCGAGCGCGGCCATGACCACGTCGGCCACGTCGATATGCCCGCTCCCTGACAGAAGGGGAGACACATTGTGCCGGTCGGCGGCGGCGTCACCCTGGTTACGCCGTAGCGAGGTCGCATGTAGCGCATCCTCCACGATCAGTGGTGCTCCAGCCATGGCTTCCAGGCATCCCCGGTTACCACAGTCGCAGAGGGGACCATCCTCGTCGATGGTGACATGCCCCAGCTCGCCGGCGGCGCCGTGACTGCCGTGATATACGTTACCGCCTATCACGAGGCCACAGCCAATTCCGGTGGCGAGCTTCACGTAGGCGAAGTCGGTGATGCCGCGTCCAGCGCCGAAGCGGCTTTCTCCCAGCGCGCCCATGTTGGCGTCGTTTCCGATGAAGGTAGGCAGCTTGAGCTCGCGCTGTACATAGCGGTGAATGTCGACTCCATGCCATCCAGGCATGCGCGGCGGTGATACCAGCATCCGCTGGCGCGCGTCCATAGGACCGGGTATGGCGAGACCCAGGCCGACCACGCTGTCCCAGGGGATGGAACAGGTTGCCACGAAAGAGCGTATCTTCTCCACCAGTACGGGAAGGCAGACTTCGGCGCCCAGCCCGCAATCAAAGGGCCCGGAGGCACGCGCCAGCACATTGGCGGCCAGATCAGTGGCTAGTAGAGTGAGGTGCGAGCGCCCCAGATCGGCCCCTAGAATATGGCCGGCCGACTCATTGAAATGCACCAGAACGGCGCGGCGCCCACCGCTGGGAGCGGCGCTCTGTGTGCTACCCTCGCGAACGAATCCCTCTTTGAGCAGCGCATCGACGATGCCGCCGACGGTCGTGCGCGACAGCCCGGTACGCTCCGCGATGGTGACACGGGCCAGCGGTCCGGTAGATCGGATGTGATTCAGCACCCGCAGTCGATTGGCCTCACGCAGCCCATGTAGGTCGGTTGCTCTGCGTGAGTATGAGGCATGGCCGCCGCCGGCGAGTACGCCATTGCTGCGCAGGTCACGAATGATGCGGTGTGCTGTACTGCTCAACTCTGGGCCACCTTACCGCTCTCCAACTTTGAGTGTGGCCACAACCGTAACATGACTCTGTTAGTTTGTCAAGAGTCTTAACCAACTGTACGCCTCAAATGATCCGACCATGTTGTGTTTGTACGCGGACAATAAAGTTGGACACCGGACAATTAAGTCCGTCACTGACGACGAAGGCTGATCAATTGCTGACGAAGCCATGCATTTTCTGCGACGAGTTCGGCCTTGGTGCGAGCGAGATCGGTGACCGTTCCAGCCACTGGAGAGCAATTGGTTGGCTTCGTCCACTGAATCAGGCGTTGGTACAGGCCACAGGACCAGTGATGGACTGAACGCGTGAGCGAAGTGAGCACTCCGAGCACAGGGATGAAGCTCCTTCAAAAAGAGGGGTGGGGTGGATCAGATCACTGAAGTAAGCGTCCTCGACCCTTACTTCTACCGCTAAGCAATCCGAGGAGCACAAACCCCACACCACAGTGGTAGCCGAGCTCAACCTCCCTGCTCCGCTGCCCATTGCTGGGTTGCCTCCGTTGAGGCCGGCATGTTGGGAGCGGATTGCTCCTCTACTGCCTCCGCAGCGGACGCGGAGTCGCCCCTACCGTGAGCATCGCCACATGCTTGAGGGGATGCTGTGGGTTATGACCGCGGGAACCTCCTGGCGCCAGATGCCTCCCACTTTCGGTCCGCGGGAGACCATCTACTATCGCTTTCAACGCTGGAAACGTGAGGGGCTCTGGGAGCAGATACGCACCATTCCGCTCGCCGCTGATGAACCGTCGCTCTAGCACACCATGACAGGTTTTCATCTCACGGTGCTCACGGGGCCGTATCACCGCATCCGCCATACAGCTTGACACTGGCGGCAAGCTGCTCAAGGACCCGTGCGCTGACTGGTGCCCAAGCGACAACCGTATCCTCGCCAGCGGCCGCTGCGAACAGCGCATAGGACCCAGTGGAGACCGCGCTCAACCGTAGGAAGATTCCATCTTCCCGCCACGTGATAGCAAGGATCTGCGTAGCTGCATGGCCAGGCTGGGGTGAAGATGTAAGCGTATCGAGAGTTGCTGGCGTACCGTCGATGACGAGAGATGACTGTCGCGCTAGACTGAGAGATCCGTTGACAAGGGCGATATCGGTGTCGGGTGCGAACACCTCAGTAGACTCGTCAAGCGCTAGGACAGTATGCAACGCGTAGGTATTGTAGGGCCGCAGAAACCAGATACCGTATGCAGCGTGAAAAAATGGAGCAGGACCCAGGGTCCAGGTTCGTCCTGCAATGACCACCATACTCCACGTCAGCGGGTTGGGCAGTCGTGCCGGCAGCAACGGCGTAAAGCCAACAATCGTTGCAATATCCCGAGGGATGAACGTGTCGAATCCTACCTCGATCTTGCCGACAGCGGGCCCACAGGAGGGAGACAACACGCGCGACGGTGGCACGGCGACTGGTGTGCCGACTGCACTGAGCGAGCCGGCAGTCGCAGAACATGCGGACAACAGCAAACAGCTCAGCATGAGTGCTGCAAGCATGCAGCGTCGAGATGGCTCCGTTTGGTCCCGTGCTGGCCTACGCTTGTCCATTGGTCCGTTCCTTTTACCATCTTCACGCTACAACGCAACGCACCGACCACGGGTTCCCTGTTCGACGTGCCCCCTGAGCAGGTCGGTCCGTAGCTCGGCACATACAGCATCTCTCCAGGCTGCAAGCATGATGGGAAGACGAACGGAGGCACGCCACGACACACCTGCTGAGGGAGCAGCCAGAGCGGGGCTGCTGATGAGAAACAGCTTGGCGGCTCATGGGATCACCTGGTCGCCTCCTCTAGCGAGCGTGCGAACGCCGCGAACCGTGCTTCCGCTGCATCCAGCAGCGGAAGCTTGATTTTTCCTATCGCCGTTGTCGCGGCGCCCACTGGAAGCCCGAATTGGTCTGGGGTGAGGTTGTCAGTCTGTTCCAGCAGTGCCCATAGCCCCGTCTCGCGCTCCTCTGCCGTAGACTGGGTGGGACGTGCATACAACATGCTCGTCGCCAGCCGCAGCCGCAGCGCCTCCGGCCGGTCGCCGAACGCTGTGCCTGGCAGTGTGGCGATGTCGAATTCGTCTAGCAGATAGCGCGCGAGCGTCTCGCTCGTGGCGATGCCCCGTGCGCCCAGCGCCTCCCGGAACGGCGCGAAGTCGGGATAGAGATAGAACGCCCCGGCTGGACGCGGGCATGTTATCCCAATCTCCATCAGGGATTGGCGGAGCCGACCCGTCGTGTAGCCATGCAGCCGCGCCGATCGCCGCACGTAGGTCGCCAATTCGGCATCGGGAGAGAGCGCCACCACCGCTGCCGCCTGAATTGGCCCGCTCGTCGAGGACCATATCTCGCTCGCCAGCGCACGCAGCGCCGAGAGCAGCATGCGGCCGGCGTCCCCATCTGGCACAACCGCATAGCCCAGGCGCCAGCCACCGACAGAGTAGGTCTTCGAGAGTCCGCCCGTGACCACGGTACCTTCCGGGTAGAACAGGAACGGCGAGATGTGCGGACGCCACCCGTGCGCCAGCTCGGCGTAGATCTCGTCGCTTAGGATGGTGACGCCGTTGCGCCGCGCCCAATCTGCCACCGCCTCTACATCCTCGCGAGCGAACATGCCGCCGGTTGGATTACTCGGCGAGTTGACGATGAGGATTCGCGGGTCGGCGCCGTCGTGTCGGCCCTGCGCCAGCGCCCCATCCAATGCGCGTGGCGTCAGCCGGTGCGCGTCCTCTAGGTCGGTCTCCACGATCAACACGCGCCGCCCCGCCAACCGGACCTGCGGCGCGTAGCTTACCCAGGCCGGTGCGGGTGCCATGACGTCGCCCGCCAGCACCTGCATCAGCGCGAAGAGCAGCGGCTTGCTTCCCGGAGCAACGATCACCTGTTCTGCCGAGATTTCCAGCCCACGCGTGCGCCCCAGGTACTCCGCGATGGTCGCACGCAGGGCAGGAATGCCTACCACCGGCTCATAGCTTGTTCGAGTAGCGGAATCGGCCAGCGCCGTGCGCACCTTTGGGGGCAGTGGGAACGACGCCTCGCCGAAGCCCAGATGCAGCACATCGCGGCCTGCCGCTCGCCGCGCCGCGATCGCCTCGTTGATCTCCAGCGTCGGCGAAGGCACCAGTGTGCGGCTGGCGGGAGCGAGTCGCAGCGGCTTTCTGGTCGCAGCGCGTGCAGCCACATGCGCAGGCGCGCCTCCGTGCCGAGTCGTCGCCCGATGCGCCCGCGTCACACCCATAATGCCGACCCTTTCTGTCTTTGGCTGTTCTGACTATGTCATCATGCTACGGCCTCAAGCACCATGAAGAAGCGTTGGCTACCAGCGAGCAGGCATTGACCCTCGATCCAACGTTCTCAGTTGCCTGGGTGAGCAAGGCGGAAGTGCTGCGAGCGCGGGGTGCGATGCCGAGGCGGACGCCGTAGAGCCGCCGACGCGTCATACCAGTATAGATTGTCATCACGAGTTTGAAAAGCCTTGAAATGGACACGCATGAACAACGGCAAATCTAGGATACTTCTAGGCTTAATGACATGCAGCCGGAGAAAGTGCCCCAAGGATGTGAGAAAATGTCTCTGGTGCAGGAGCACGGAAGGAGTGAACCATGGTATGTTAGAGTCTTTCACGCTATATCGGGTGAGTTAGTCGGGGCGTAGCGGGTCAATAAGCATCCTCGATAACAAAAAGTATAGGCTCAGGAGGCTCTCATGCGTTTCGCTGTTTCCATCCCTCAACGCTTTGCCGACGGCACATTTGATCCGATCAGGCTGCGCGACTATCTGACCAGAGCCGAGTCCCTCGGGTTCCACAGTGCCTGGACTCAAGAAGCTGTGCTTGCTCCTGCGCCAACTCTGGCTCCTCTCGAACTTATGGCTTTTGCCGCTGCTTGCACCGAGCGACTGCGGCTGGGGTGCGCCGTCATCGTCAGCCCATTTCACAATCCTATCCAGCTCGCCCAAAGTATTGCCACGCTCGATCAGCTCAGTCGTGGGCGCATCGAGGTTGGCGTTGCTACCGGCGGCAGAGGCCGGATGTTCTCCGCATTCGAGGTTGATCCAGCCCACCTCGTTGCTCGCTTTACGGAAGGGTTGCAGCTGATAAAAGCTTGCTGGACCGAACCCCGCATCACCTTCGAGGGCCGCTTCTGGCAACTCGACGGTGCGTCTGTCGAGCCCAAGCCCTTCCAGAAGCCGTTCCCGCCGCTCTGGATTGGTGGCAGCCACCCGCAAGCGGTGCGTCGTGCGCTGCGCTACGGCAATGGCTTCTTTGGTGCGGGCAGCTCGACCACCGGGCAGTTTGCCCAGCAGGTCCATGTGCTTCACACGGCGCTGGCGGAAGCACACCAGGACCCCTCCACCTTCCACATCGCCAAACGCGTCTACATCGTCATCGACGACGACGCAACTCGCGCCCGAGAGCGTGTCGATGCCGGGCTCACGCAGATCTATGGTTCGTCCAGCCTAAACGCAGTTGCAGTCTATGGCACTCCGTCAACTTGCATCGCAGGACTGCGTGAGGTTGCGGAGGCGGGAGCTGAGTTGATCCAGCTCCATCCGCTCTTCGACGAGGCTGAGCAGATGGAACGGCTGGCCAGCGAAGTCCTGAGCGCAGTGCAAAACAATTGAGCCCGTCCACTGTCGCTTTGCCTCTCCAGAAAGCCTTCACGCCCTGCTTGGAATGACCTGGACTCCGATATATCGAGCAATCTATGTGAGCAAATCTCTGTGGATCTATAGTGTCAGTGACGAACTTAATTGTTTGCGTACATTGTACGCAGACAATTAAGTCGGACACCGACGATGAGGGGAAAGGCGACCTTCAAGTTCCTTGAGGGTCTCAAGTCGTTGTGCCGAGAAAACTATTGACTCTGTTCCTCGACTGGCCTTCGGGCCTGATCAGGCTGCTGGGTGGTGACACGGACAGTTCGATTCGCTCAATCAGCTCATAACCAACTTCACGGAACCAGCCTAAATACATCGAGAATGGGTACAGCAGGCCGTTGTGCATACCGAATGGGATGGCTGAGCGCATCTCACTATTCTTCTGTTACACCGTCGTGCGCGCACGAACAACGGTGACTATTTCTTGACGATATGGAACTGCACTGTGTTAAGCGTGAACAGGCCCCACAGAATAGCAATACCCTCTAGTCCAGCAAATATAGGCCCCAACACGATCTGCGCCAACACAATGAGCCAACTGATTCCGTGGGTTTGCAGGTGTAGCTCTTGAAGGTTGACAAGGAGCCCATATACAGCGATGGATGTATTGGTCGCTAGACACACTGAGGCGGGTAGAAGGATGTACCAGGGAACAAAAATGGGGTGGATCAACTGTACGGCAATAGCAAGTGTTCCCAGAATACTACATGCCCAGGCGATAACGGATGCGCGCAGCACGAGCTTCGTTCGCCTCCGAACGCCTTCTCCTGCCAGCACATGCCAGAGTCCAGTGAACCACCGCCTGCGCTGCCGCAGAAAGTCCCGAATACTGAATGTGGCTTGCTCGCTCAAGAAGCCATGCACCCACTTGAGGCGAATGCCACGATCAACAAGCCGCAGCGCCCAATACGCATCTTCAGTGATTGAGCGGTAACTGTCGAAGTCGAAGTCAACAGCACGCTCAATGTCCTGGCGAACCAAGATGAACGATCCGTGTAAACCAAATAATGGTCGATGCCAGACGTGATGTTGCAGTCGGAAATATCCAAAGTCCAGGGCGGTACGCATTGAGTCGGCGAGGGTCAGAAACGGGCGGAGCCAGAAGTCACGATGGTAGAGAATAGCGCCTTGGCCGACGGCAGGGTACTCACCTGAGTTTATCGTTTCGATCTCCTGCTGCATGAATTGCAGGCACCCAGTCAACCCAGACAGAGTAATTTGCGTTTCTTCGTCGCAGTGCAGAATCCATGCATTGTGTGCAACCGGCACAGCTCCGACAGCATACTGCAACGCACGCGCCTTGAACAGCGCCCCGTGTGGTGTCTTGAAATCTGACGGCACAACATACTGAGCCATGTCGATAGGCACTCGGTTATCGGTTACTACCTCGATAGTAACTCGTGGGCGGACGCCATGGAGGTCGGTAAACGCAGCAATCTCTGCTTGATCCGCCTCGATGGTCCTTTGAACAGCGCCTGGATCGGTACCACGTGTCACGATGCGGATATGTAGCGGTGTATGCAGCGCATCCCAAGCACTATTCAGCGCGAAAATCGGTGCCCTCGGATGTGTGAATAGGAACCCCTGCAGGTTAAATGCTGTCTGCGGCACCGCTAGCAACCAAGTAAACAGCAGGAAGTATTGCAATTGCCCGTACCACGTATTTGGAGTCTGCAAAATCGTGAAGCGTGTCCACAGCAAATTGTAAATGGCAACGATGGTGAAGAAGACGAGACTGCTTACAATTGCAACTCCACGCTGGTGTAACCAAGCTTGCTGGCGCCGCCACATAATACTGAGCTTG
>JBKQTH010000151.1:0-12954 GCA_052143275.1 Ktedonobacterales bacterium
GCCAGGTGGGACTGGTCATGGGCTTAGAAGTCTCCCGCTTGGCGCGCAGCTCCCTGGATTGGCACCATTTGTTAGAGATCTGTGCCCTGACCGGCACCCTCATCCTGGATGAAGATGGGCTCTACGATCCCGCAACCTTTAATGACCGCTTGTTGTTGGGGTTGAAGGGCACGATGTCGGAAGCGGAACTGCATGTGCTGCGGGCCCGCTTGCGCGGCGGCGTGCTGCACAAAGCGAGTCGCGCCGCGCTCAAACTGCCGTTACCGGTTGGCCTGGTCTACGCCGACGATGATACCGTGGTGCTCGACCCCGATGCGCAGATCCAGCACGCCCTGCGGCTGTTGTTTGCCACCTTCCAACGGACAGGCTCCGCCTGGGCCACCGTGAAGTATTTCCGTGCGCAGAGGCTGCTCTTTCCGCGCCGGGTCCGCACCGGTCCTCATGCGGGAACCATCCACTGGATGCCGCTGGGCCACAACGCCGTGCTCAAGGCGCTGCGCAATCCCCGCTACGCCGGTGCCTTCTGCTATGGGCGCACCCACACCACCAAGCATCCGGATGGCTCGCTCCACATCCAGAGCTTGCCGCAAGAGCAGTGGCTCTTTCTGCTTCGCGACGTGCATGTGGGCTACCTGAGCTGGGAGGAGTATGAAGCCAATCTGCAGCAGTTGCGGGCCAATGCGCAGGCCAGTGGCCAAGAGCGGCGTCATGGCCCGCCGCGGGAAGGACCCGCCTTGCTCCAAGGGTTGCTCCTCTGTGGGCGCTGTGGCAACCGGATGACCGTGCGCTACCATTGCCGCGGCCCGCGGCTGCTACCGGAGTATCTGTGCCAGAAAGAGGCCATTGAAGCGGGCCGCCATCCCCTGTGTCAGCAGGTGCTGGGAGCGGGCCTGGATGCCGCAATTGCCGACCTCCTCCTGACCCGCCTCACGCCGCTGGCAGTGGAGACGGGCCTCGAGGTCTACGACGAGCTGCACGCCCAGGCTGAAGCCGCCCAGCGCTTGCGCGCGCAACAGGTGGAACGCGCCCGCTACGCCGCGGAGCTCGCGCAACGCCGCTTCCTGCGGGTCGATCCGGAGAACCGCTTGGTCGCGGACGTGCTGGAGGCGGAGTGGAACGCCCGCTTACGGGAACTGGCCCAGGTGCAGGAGGAGGCGGCACGCCAGCAGGAGGCCGAACACCGTCGCCTCTCGGTGCTCGAACGCCAGGCGATTGCCGAGCTGGTGGACGATTTTCCCCGCGTGTGGCGGGATGCGCGGACCTCCGACCGAGACCGCAAGCGGATGGTGCGGTTGCTGCTGGAGGATGTGACCCTGCGGCACGACGAGGAGGTGATTTCCGCCCAGGTGCGCTGGAAAGGGGGAGCCACCGAGACGCTCACGGTGCCGGTGAGTCACGGCCGGCGGTATGCGCCCCAGCTCATTGCGCTCCTGGACCAGTTGCTGGACGACTACACCGATGCCCAGGTAGCCGAGCAGCTCAACCGCCTCGGCTGGCGCACCTACGAAGGCAAGCTCTTTCACGCGACGCGCGTCTTATCGATCCGCCGGTCGTACCACTTGAAAGACCATGGAACGCGGCTGCACGACCGCGGGCTGTTGACCGCTGCAGAAGCCGCGACCGCCTACGGGGTCTGTCGCCAAACCATGATGGACTGGGGGCGGGCCGGGCTGGTCCCACTCTATCGGGCCAATAGCCATGGAATCGCGCTCTTCTCGCCTCCCGACGAACACGCTCCCCTGAAAAACGCGCGCAAATATCGTACGACACGCTCACCATACGGACGGAGTGCAGTATGAAGCCCAATCGTTGTCGAAGGGAATCGCCAGATCGTCGGTACCGGTCGAGGAAGTCGGCGTGCAGCGCTGGCGCCAGTTGGGGGCGGCCGGTGGTTCGTGCGAGATCGGTGGCCGCCTTCATCTCGCGCAGCAGCGCCTTCAGGTCGCTAGCCCATGCTTGGGCATACTGCTCCTCCAGGAAGGTCAGTTCCCGCAGGTGGTGGACATTGCACAGTGCATGGCGACACGTGGTGTAAAGCACGTAGGAGTCCCAGCCATCATGCATGCTCACTCCGTGGTAGACGGGCAGGATGCCAATGGCATCCATCGCCTCGTGCCCGCGCTTGGGGTGGATGGCGTAATGGGTGAGCCGGCTCGTGCTCGTCACATGCGCCCACGCCAGCGTCCCGGCCCGCCGCACGCCCGTCTCGTCGTGATGCAGCACCGGCGAGCGCACCAGTGCCGCCTTGATATGCTGCTCGACCGGTACGAGCACGTGCGCCGCCTGCTGCACCCAGCCCACCAGGGTTCCCCGCGAGAGCCGCATCCCGAACAGATCGGCGAGCAGCTGCTGCACGCGACCCAGCGGCAGATGTTGCTGCTCGACCAAGTAGACCGCCAACGCCCGCACGTGCGAGCCGTATTGGGCTCGGCTGGGGATCCTGGGGGGAAACGCGCCGCTGCTGACGTACGTGCAGTGCGGGCAACGTGCATGCAGCGCCTGATGTTCGCTCACCACTAGGCGCACCACCAGCGGCAACTCCTGCACCTGTCGCCGCTCGCGCAGCACCACCCGGCGCGTCATCGGCGAGCGAGGCGTGACAGTGGGCACAGACAGCAGGGCGATGCTCCACCACGTTGTCTGGCATGGCCACCAGGTGCAATGTCTCGCCCGAGTGGCCCAGTTGTCCACCTGGCTTCTTCCCGCTCTTTTGGCGCAAGCTCTTGGTCTTGCGCTTGAGGCCGTCACTGCTCGGGGGGCTTGCTGCTGTTGTGGCTATCCTTGGCGAGGCGTGCCTCCAGGTCCTGCACACGTGCCAGCAGCGTAAGGTTCTGCTCGCGCAGGCGCTGATTCTCGGCTTCGAGTTGGGCAATCCGGTCGTCGGGCGTCATGTCTCTATGCTACACCCGCTCTGCAAGTCTGACTGACCTGCTACGGTTAAGGATATCTACCGTACATTACCGTACTTCCGGTGGGCTCCAGCGGAATCGCCGGTTGATAGAGAGTCCTTCTTCCAGAGCTTGCGTATTGGTGGGCAATCGGGCGATAAGGCTAGACACCGCTTCCCACTGATACGCCGTCGCATGATACCGTTGGAGAATCGCTCTCCGCTCCCCTGGTAGGCTTGTGGCTTGGTCGGGCACTCAACTACAACGGTATGGCGCAACACGGTATCAGACAGTCCGCGCACAGGACCATAAAGGGTCGTACGCCGGAGGAGTATGTTCCAATTGGGAGCGCGCACACAACCGCATCCGACTCAACCGCGTGGAATCTCGGTTAGGCGGAGAGAGCGACCAAAGCTGGTAAGCCACCGCCAGGCCGCTGCCACAGCTGTTGCCCGTCGCTGGCGCGCACCGCCGTGAGGGTGGTGGGGCCAGGCACGTACAGGATCCCTGCGGCTCCTACCAAGCGCCAGGAGATATCTCCGCGTGCGGGGAGTTGCTGCTGGCCGCTCGTCTCAAGATGAGGCCACTCCCAGCGCAACGCACCTGTGCGGGCGTCATGCGCCTCCACTACGAAGTGCCCTGGATTGTGCGCGTGGTGGCCAACATACACACTGTCACCCAGCAGCACCATGCCGAGAAAGCCTCCGAGGTACCCGCGCTCTACCTGCGGGCCGAGCTGCCAGAGGAGGGCACCATCGTCGGCGCGATGGACCTGGAAGAGCGCTTCGTACGCCGCGCACAGCACCGTCTCATTGGCAACCAGCGGACCTATCCGGATCCCATCCTCGGACGGCACCGGCTGCGACCAGCGGACGCGCCCGCTTGCCGTGTCGAGTGCCGAGAGGCGCTTCCCAAGGGTGAAAGTCGATCTGCCTGCTGGCGCCACTGTCGTACGGCTGCCCCAGTGCCCGGCGAAGTTGACAGCAGCGGCCTGCCGGGTGCTCCAGCTGCGGTGCCCGGTCTGCCGATCCAGCAGGAGAGTGCGCTGCCGGTCGGGGCGGTGTGGACCGCGGTCAATCATGGCGCTGACGTACACGCCGGTCCCGTCGGCCCCAAGGAGATTGAGTCCTCCTTGCCACGGCCGACGCAACCGACCCGGCAGAAGCATCCCGGGGAAGACGGCCTGTAGATCGCGCACGACCCATCGCTGGGAGCCGTCCTGCCCATCCAGCGCCGTGATGCAGCGCCCGGTGCTGACCGGCAGATCCGGTCGGATGTAGTCGACCGCCATGATCCCGCCGGCAGCCATCAGACGCAAGTCGAGCGTATAGCGGGGGGACAGGGGCTGGTGGGCAACATCGTGCTGCCAGACCAGGCTGCCATCAGCGACGCGCAGGGCATAGACCCAGCCTGCCGTGGTGGCTGCATAGACGGCGTCACCATTGGTCGCGAGGCCATTTGGGGGGATGACGTGGTCGCGTTCCATCACGAAACGCCAGCGCTCGTGTCCGTCGAGCCCATCGAGTCCACAGATCACGGGAGCGTGTCGCTCGGCGTCGGCCGTTTCGACTACCACGAGGGGAGCAACAGAACGCAGCGAACTGGACACGGGGCGCCTCCTTTTCTCGCAGATGCGCAGGACGCGCGGGGACACATGTGCGAGAGCCTGCTGTCATGGGACCCGCGCCATACGATGCCCGGAAGACAGACAATCCTCACCAGAAGTACGGACCGCCACGTACCAAGTTGTGCCGAGCACGACGCGGCACAGGCACCGTGCGGTGCACCCCATCAAGCGACCTCGAACGGTGTGACACTGCTCATCAAGACTGACTGCACGAACATCTATCCAGCGTCCGTCTGACCTGCTACTTGAGTTCCATTCAATATGACGATAGTAATCTAAGCTACAACGGTGACTCACCTGAAAATGTAACAGGTCAGGAGCTCGCCGGAAGCATCAGCCCATCGGGCATGGAAGCGCTGGCCTGCTGAGTTTGGAGATGCACCTCGAAGCCAAGGTGCGTGAGTTGACGGACCAAACGCTGCGCCCGCGCGGCGGGATCGTAGCGCTGGAAGTAGTCCTCGCCGAATTCCTGATAAGGTTGGCGCCGGGCGATAACGTGATAGATGATCACCAGCAGCATATGGGCCAGCGCCACGATTGCTTTCTTGTGCCCACGTCGGGCAGCGATCCGCCGATAGCGGGCCACCAAGGCGGTATGTTTGGTATGCGCGGCCGCCTGCGCAGCCTGGACGAGGATGGTTCGCACCCAGACGTTGCCCTTGCGGGTGCGACCACTGCGCTGCCGGCCGGCACTCTCATCATTGCCCGGTGCGAGACCCGCCCAGGCAGCGAGCGCGGCGGCTGAAGGGAAGCGGCCCCTATCCGTTCCTATTTCCGCCACAATCACTTGGGCGGTGGCTTGCGAGAGGCCGGGTATCGTGTCGAGCAAGGCGACCGCTTCGGCCTCATCGGCGTCTTGGGCACACGTCGCCTGAATCTGGGCAGTGAAGCGGGCAATGGTCTCATCGAGGCTGTCAATCTGAGCCAGCAACTCGGTCAGACTCTGGTGCGGCTGGAGATGTCCGCGCAGGGCCTGTTCCAGCTGCGGCCGCTTCTTGCGCAAAGGACCCTTGGCTAATTCTGCCAGGATCGTGGGATCGGTTTCGCCGGCGAGCAGCGCCGCCAGGATGGCACGTCCCGAGACGCCCATGATATCGGTCGCCACCGAAGCCAGCTTGAGGTTTGCACCTTCGAGTGCCTTGTGGACGCGATTGACGAGGTTGACCCGCTCGCGGACAAAGCCCGTGCGATAGCGCGTCAGATCGCGCAGCTCTCGTTGCGCTCGGGGTGGGATGAAGCTGGGACGTACCAGGCCATGCGTCAACAACTCGGCGATCCATTGCGCATCCTTCACGTCGGTTTTGCGACCCGGGACGGCTTTGATATGCTGGGCATTCAGCAGCCAGACCTCGACGGTAGCCTCAAGCAGGTTGAACACTGGTTTCCAGAATTCTCCCGTGCTCTCGAGCCCCACATGAGTGCAACCTTCCTCCGCTAACCAGTCGGAGAGACGCAACAGCTCGCTGGTCGTGGTCCCAAAGGTCTGCGTCTCGGCTCTCCGTGTGCCGTGCGCATCACGGGTCAACCGACAGGCGACTACCGTCCGTTTGTGGACGTCAAGACCTGCGCAACGCTCAAACACGATATCCATACCTTGCTCCCTTTGTCGCAGTGAGGAGCAGCATCTCCCCACCGTTGACCACGACCACCCTTCATTCCACTCTGGTGCTATAGCGAGAGAGTCGCCTGGACACCGCAATGGGCAGCATCTCACCTACGCGCTCTCACTCGCCGATGACGAGCAAGGCAACAACTTCTGGTTCCTGCCGGTGTCCGGGTCCTACTATTCAACAGGCTTCGCGCACCCAGTCACTTGCCGACCTCTGCGCGGCTCTCTCCCTGGCAGCCTACCCCATTTTCATCCCTGCTGGTGAGCAGCGCTCATGTTTACTATTCAGACGAACCTTGAGTAGAGTACGGGCGCAGATCGTACGGCGTGCAGATTTCCTGGCACACGAAGGCTCCGCCACGTCTGAGAACGGATGCCGCTGGCACCCGCAGCCAGCCCAGAGGCGGTTACATCGTTGATGATCACAGCACCGAAGTGCCAGCGAACACCGTAGCAGAGTCCTCTCCGTCTCCCACACCCTCACGCCACTGGAATCCGACGCCCTATCCATTGGCTCGGAAGGTCAGCTGCACGCTGCCGTCAGCGCTGGTCAGGGTGAGCGTGTTCCCATCCAGGTGGTAGCCCGTGACCCGCAGCAATGCCTGAATGTAGGCACTCTCTTGCGGGGTCAGTAATACCCCACCAACTTCGCAGGCCCTCTGCGTTTGATAGTAGAGGCTGCTGACGTGGAGCGTATTCCCGGCAAGCGCGTAGGTGCCGCCATACCCGTTACAGCCACCCGTGCCACGGATACCATAGATTTGGCCGTTGAATGGGCCGAAGTGCAAGGTCGGTGCGTGACCCGGCACCAGCGGCTGCTCATGCCCAGCAACCATGAGACGTGTCAATGTCCAGGTCGTGTGCGTCAGGCTGGCAGTCTGCGTCAGTGAAGGTGGCGTTGGCTTCCCGCCAAGGCTGCCCCCTGGGCCTAAGCGATGTCCCGCGAAGATTACGCTGGCGAGCAGTACAAGCGCTACGACAGCGGCGAGCGGCCCCAGTGTTGCGAGGCGTGGTCGGCGGCGCAACACTGGCCTGACTTTCCCGCTCGTTTCAAGCGTCGAAGCCATGTTGGCATCGGGAGGGGCCTCGGTAGTGTGCATGATGTCCTCCAAGGTGAGAGGCACAAACGTGGTGCTGGCAAGGTGCTGGCGAGCCGCAGCATCGAGCGCGTCATACGCGGCCAGCTCCCGCTGACACCACGAGCAACTCGCGATGTGCTCGTTCACGGCGGCGGCTTCGCGTGGCGAGAGGGCGCGGGTGCGCAACAGTGTCAGCTGTGGCCGATAGTGGAGACACAGAGGCGTAGGTCCCGGTGAAACCGAGCTGGAATCATGCATAGGTGTACCTCCGTCGGCTGTTAGTACTCCTCGGTCGTGGTGGTAGCGTTCGTCAGCTGCATGGCGTAGGCCGTGCGCAGGCGCTTCCTCGTCCGCGAGAGGCGCTTGCGCACGGCGCCTGACCGCACATGTACCATAGCGGCGATCTCCTCGGTGCTGAACCCATGAACTGCTTGCAGCAAGAAACAGGCGGCATCCACCGGATTGAGGCTGTTGAGGGCGGAGCGCAGCGCATCGGCCTCTGCGACGCGCTCCGCGATATCCGGAGTCGCCACGAGCGTTTCGTCCGCTCCGTCGTGATCGAGAGATCGCCACACGAACCGGCGTTGACGGCGCAGGGCAAGCGCCGCTTGGCGATAGGTGACGGCAAAGAGCCAGCGACGTGTGCCCTCCTCATCACAGGGATCACGGAACGGTGCGTCCCGGCGCATGGCAGCACGCCAGGCGGCGACGAAGGTTTCCTGGACGATGTCACGAGCCAGCTCGCGCTCCCCTACCATGCCGAACGCGAACGCCACGAGTGGCGCCTGGTACGTGTCCAGCAGCCTCGTGAAGCGCGCCCCCAGTGCAGGATCGGGCATGGATGATCGCTTCGTCTCGCCCATGCCAGTTCCCCCTCTTCTTGTGCCTCCTGGCAGCGCACCGCTCTCACCCTCTACATTGCGTGACACACACCATTTGTGACCGGTATGGCGCACGCGCAAGGGCACGCGTAACTAGTTAGCAATCGCTCAGGCAAAGCTGGGATAGAGCAGCTGGCCAGTGAAGAGGGATTCTAAGGCAGCCAGCCGCTTGACCCCTTGTTTGCGGAGCGTGGAGAGATAGACGTGGCAAGCAATGTTGCCAAAAGTCGGAGCGAGGTACCATTGGCCTTACAGATCCCGCGTGCCCCGCGCCGTCACAACCAACGCTATGAGCAGACGCTTGCTCCAGCCCAATGGGTCATGCTGGAGCAGCAGGACAGATCTGGAGGATCGAGGAGGGTTGGATGTCACGACAAGAACTCCCCAACCAGGCTCAGCCGAGGAGCCCACACCGGCAGATCTGGACCCAGTTTGAGGCGAGTTACCTCGCGCTGCGATCCCTGGCAGAGGTCTATACGCGCCTCGTTCCTCTGCAGAGGCGAGCACTCGGAGAGCTGCCGCGTCTCCCATCGGCGACGCCAGAGGGGTCGCAGAGAGAACCACGCCGGCACCACCAGCGAAGGGGTGGTCACCCATGCAACGAACCTCGGCTCTTCCCGTGGCATTGTATGCGCGCGTGTCTACCGACCGTCAAGCGGAGGCGCAAACCGTGGACAGCCAGGTGCGGGCGCTGCGGGAGCGCATTGCCCAGGACCGTCCAAGCGGTGCCCAAGGGACAAGTATCCTCGAATTCATTGACGAGGGCTACAGCGGCTCCAGTCTCGTGCGCCCAGCGGCTTCGAGCGCTTGCGCGATCTTGCGGCCATGAGCGGCATCGAGCTGGTCTATGTGCACAGTCCCGACCGCCTGGCACGCAAGTATGCCCACCAGGCCCTCTTGCTTGAGGAGCTCGGCCGCGTCGGCGTGCGCGTCGTGTTTCTGCAATCGCGCGATCCAGCAGACGCCTGAAGATGAACTCTTAGGGCAAGTTCAGGGAGTCATTGCCGAGTATGAGCGAGCCAAAACCACCCTGACGAACACGCCGGGGACGGCGCCATGCGGCGCAACAGGGTTCCGTGAGTGCCCTGGTGCAGGCGCCCTACGGGTATCGCTATCGCGGCAAAGCCGACGGAGCCGATCCGCCGGTGGGGCTCGACGAGGCTCGCGTGGTGCGCCAGATCTTCGACTGGGTCGGGCGAGAGCGCCTCACCATCGCCACGGTCGCCCGTCGGTTGACGACCCAGGGCCTGTCCACTAGGACGGGAAACAGCCGCTGGGACCGCGGGACGGTTCGCCAGATCTTGAAGAATTCCACCTACAAGGGGGAGGCAACCTACGGCAAAACGCACTCCATCTCCTGGCGGCGACTGGCCCTGCGCCCTGCCAAGCATCACCAAGACTATCCGCGTCACAGCTCGAGTGTCGTGCCTGCTCCTGCAGAGGAGTGGATCACCATTCCCACACCGGCCCTGGTCGAGCCCGCCCTCTTTGCCGCAGTGCAAGAGCAGCTGGAGGAGAACCGACGCCGCTGTCGCGAGCGCAAGCGTGGCGCTCAGTTCCTGTTGCAAGGGCTGCTGGTGTGTGAAGCGTGTGGATATACCCTCTGGGCGCGGGTGACGCGCTACCACACCCGCGATGGGCAGGCGTACGCACGCGTCTATTATCGCTGTCTGGGCAGTGATCCGCATCGTTACGGTGGGGTCCGACTCTGTGCCGCTTCGCCGCCGGCGGCCCCTCCAGTCGAGGCAGCGGTGTGGGCGGAAGTCTGTTGCCTGCTCGAAGACCCCCGCCGCATTGAACGGGAGTATCGGCGGCGCTGGAGTGCCGCTAACGCGCCCCGTCCTCCCTTGGCCGAGCAGGCGAACGCGGCCCACCTCAGCAAACTGCGTCAGGGACTGGCTCGCCTCATTGACAGCTATACGGACGGCCTCATCGCCAAAGAGGAATTCGCGCCTCGCCTCAGTCGCCTGCGTCAGCGGATCGCACAGTTGGAGGAGGGGATGCAGCGGGAGCGAGAGGAAACCAACGCCATTCGCGAGGTGCGGCTTGTCATGGGGCAGGTGGAGTCGTTTGCGACTCAGGTCCGTGAGGGACTCGCCGATGCCCAATGGCCCCTCCGGCGTGATATCATACGAGCGCTCGTCAAGCGTATCGCCGTCACGGACGAGCACATCACCATGGTGTTTCGCGTGGGCACTCCATCCCTCGGCCCCGCACCTCCGGGTCGTTTTTCGCAACATTGCTTGCCGCGGCTATCTCTCCTCTTTGAGCAAACAAGGGGTGAAGCGACTGGCGGCCTTAGAGACCCTTTTTCTCGGACAGCCACTCAATCCCACCTTTAGCTGAACGGTTACCGTCGAACTCAGAGATGCGGGATATCATGGCAGCTCAACTCTGCGCTTCCACTACACTGGACGAGCTGGAACCACGACCAGTGCGGTGAGCTGCCGCTGGCGCTACGCACTTCATACACCGAGAATATCCTCTGCCCGGCATTGTCCCCATTCTCATCAAATGAGATGGCTCCGGCGATGCCGTCGTAGTAAAAGCTGGGAGATGCCAGGTACTTCCCCGTTTGTGCGCGCAAATAGGCCAGTGAACGCCCTGCCCCCTGCTCGATCGCCCGGCTGAGCGCCTGGATGAGGGTGTTGGCGGCATCGTATGCCATCACACTATACGGCGTGAGGGTAGGGTCCGGCCGGCCGGCGACATACGCCTCGTAGGCCGAAACAAACGCCTGTGCGCGCGGTGAGGTCAAGGCGGACACATCGGGCGCGGCGAGCGTGCCATAGGTATTGTCAGCACCAGCCTCTGCCGTGCTCAACCAGGCGGGATCATTGGCGATGCCGTCTCCACCCAGCAGTGGCTTGGTATACCCATAAGCGACCAGGCAGCGTTTCAGCAATGCACCACCGCCGGAGGTGGTCCCACCGTAGTAGACCAGGTCAGGGTTCGCTGCGACGATGGCGTTGGCCACTGGGCAGAAGCTAAACTGGGCCGTGCTGTCCGAGACCCGAGTTACGACCCCACCATGGCTGGTAAAGGCGGCGCTGAACGCATTGGCCAGACCGACTCCATAGTCGCTCTCGTCATCAATGACGGCGGCGGTTTTGGCGCCAAGAGTGTAACTGGCAACGTAGGCTGCCAGTTGCCCTTGTTCCACATCATTGGCGACGGTCCGGAAATACCTATTCGGATGGCCCGACGGATGCAGCTCGCTCCAGCTAAAGGCGCACTCTTGCGCGTACTGCTGCAGGGTAAGGCATGGGTTGGTGGTGGTTGGGCTGATCACGCTCAGGCCGGCCCCATTGGTGATCGGCATCGTCACTCCCGCGATGAGGCTATTAAAGGGACCAATCACCCCGACCACTTGGGCATCGCTGACGACGCCCTGGACCAGGACCGATACGGCGTGGGCAGCGGTGACGCCAAACGAGGGAACATCGAGAGCACTCGCATAGTTTTCGTGCACCACACTCAACGTATAGCCATCAGGCAAATGGGCCTGGCTGACCGCCAGGTCAACGCCATATTGCGCGGGAAGCTGAGTGGCGGCGTCCGTGCCCGAGACGGCAAACAGCGTGGCAATTTCGAGATGTGGAAGCTTGGTAGTGCTGATCGTGCCGGCACGGCAGTTGGCCAGAGTCAGCAAAAGAGCACCAGTAGCCAACATGGCAAGCACTCTGTGGAGCGGTCCGAAACGGACTGTGTAATGGTGCATACGGCTACCCCCGTTAGGTAGGGCACGTGTGGCAGAGATCTGGCAGCTTCACTTCTTCTACCCCTTGGATGAGTATGACGCAGCTGGACGCGCAGTTTTACCACCATGGTTCAGCTCACCGCGACAGGTTGATAGGCGATTCCTGTTCAGCCAGAGTTGCGCTATGAGTGTAGCATGCAACACTACAGCGCAAGTCCGCCTGAATTGTTACAGACTTGATATTGAGAGGCGGTAGGATGCGAGTATGGCAAGCACTCACAACGATTTCCTCCCCGTGTGACCGACAAAGATAGAGTCTTCGTCGCACCCTATCGCACGTGGTTACCTGAAGATGCGAGCTAACTCTGCCACAGCGTGCGAGAAGTCTTCAACGGTGCTCATACACACTGGGAGTACAGTGGTCCATGCTGCCCCATGGCCATCTGCAGTGGCAGCACGATGCTTTTGTGTGATTGGGACGGAGCGTTCCCATTCACATGGGCCGCGCTGTCGAGGAAAATTGGCCTCGGGTGACGGTGATGTCGCGACTGGACGTGACGACCATCTTGATACTCCTGGCTACCCTTATGATGCGGCCACAGTTGACACGGGCGGAACGACGGGCGGGTGAGGCTGTGTGCCGAGGAAGCCGTAGAGCATGGCGCCGATGGGTGAGACGAGCAGGACAGCGACCAACCAGCCCCACTGCTTGCGGCGCGCGGTCTCAGTGAGCGCCATGACCCAAGCAGGCATGCCTACGAGCAGGGCTGCCAGAAGTGGCGCGAAGCCAATGCCGAGTAGCGCGACCAGTTTCGCTGGGCCGCCATAGAAGCAGGGCGAGCCGGGTCCGGTCGAGTTGATACAGGTTTCAGGCGTCGCGAGCGCAGGAGTTGTGAGGAAGACAGATACGAGACCGACGATCCCCAGTGCGCTCGCGAGGATGGAGACGATGAGAATGGCCGTTCGAGACGACGAGCCGCGCCGCTGAGCAAGGATGGTGCCGCCAATCCACGCGGGCAGGCCGATGAGTATGGCCAGAAGCACGATCATGAGCCCAGACGAGAGGCCAGGACTGCCTGCCAGCGGGTTTCCGATGACCACTTGTTGCAGGGTTGGCGTACACGGCGGTGGATTGTCCCCATACGAGGCGCAACCTCTGGTTGCACCTCG
>JBKQTH010000152.1:0-16221 GCA_052143275.1 Ktedonobacterales bacterium
CCTCTCGGCACGGTTTTTCTCTGCGTGGTAGATCCCGGCGTTGGTACTAGCCGGAAACCAATTGCGCTCTCCGCCGGTGGCTGTTTCTTTGTTGGGCCCGACAACGGACTCTTTAGCTATGTGCTTAGAGCAGTTGCGGCCTCCGGTGAGCCCGCGGCGGCAGTTGCGCTGGATCGGGCTGAGTTTTACCTCTCGCGACTCAGCGCCACCTTTCATGGTCGCGATCTCTTCTCCCCTTGTGCGGCTCACCTGGCAGCCGGCATGACTCTAGAGGACTTAGGTACGCCGCTTGATCCGGCAACACTGGTCTGCAATCTGGCGCCGCCACCTTCGTTTCGAGACGGACGGCTCTACGGCGCTGTCGCTCACTGCGACCATTTCGGCAATGTCATTACTAACTTTGGGCCGGAACTGGCAGAGGCGGTTCTCCTGTCGCCTACCAGTGTCCTGACCATCGGTCCGAGCACAGTTTCGGCTCGTGCGAATACCTTTGCCGCCGGACCCGACGCTGAACTGTTTCTCCTACCTGACAGCTCCGGGCACCTGGCAGTTGCTCTCCGTAATGGCTCAGCCGCAACCCAGCTGGGGGGTGTCGGCCCCGGCGCCGCTATCGAGGTGTATGGACTCTAGCGCCCGACGATCGGTTGCGTGCCGAGCAGCTACGCGAAAAAAGGAGAAACCCTCGTGAACCTATATTTACTGCGCCATGGAATCGCCGGCGATCGGGATGAATGGACCCGTGACGACCATGAACGACCGCTCACCGAGGCTGGGCGCCAGGAGATGCTCGCTATAGCTTCGGGCATCCGCTGGCTTGATTTAAATCTGGATACGCTGGTAACCAGTCCCCTTACCCGTGCTCGGGAAACCGCCGATTTCATTGCGCAGGCGGTACACCCGGCACACTATGAATCTAGTGACCTGCTCGCGCCTGGATGCGACCTGAGGGCGCTTGCTAAGTTGCTGGCAGGATATCCCCAGTCAAAGGAGTTCATGATCGTAGGTCATCAACCGGATCTGGGCGAAATCATCGCGGAATTGCTAACCGCAGGTATGCCGGCGCGAGTGCAGATGAAAAAGGCGGCTTGCTGCTGTGTTAAACTGGCTGACGGAAGTAGCGGACTCTCTGGTTCAAAGCTCGCCGGCAAGGGCCAACTGGTTTGGCATCTACCTCCCCAGATTCTGGCCCGGCTTGGCTAGCGGCAGGTGACTTGCTATCGACCAGTATACCAGTGGTAGAAAGGGCATGTTCGGAAGAGTCGGGCACTTGATGCCTAGAAATGCAGACACTGGAAAATGGAGAGCTGAGCTTCAAGTACTAACCGAAGGTACTGTTTTAAGAGTCATGTCTTAACAATCGTTATAAAGCTACAGGCAGCCAATCGCACCCCGGGCCGCTAATCTGGCTCGCGAGCGCGGATTTACCTAGTCCGATTCGAGATTTACCGGGACTTCGAGTCTGGATGAGGCTGGAATCCTCTGCGCTGTGGGAAGACAGTACGGCAGGCGGTAAGGTGAGAATAACTGCAGTACTTCAGCAATTCTCCTACACTACCATAAAGAATCGTTAATGGTGGCATAAACTATTGCCTCGACTGAGGCAGGTATGGTATACTCCTCAAGGTGTGCGAAGTTGGAGGCACATCAGTGAAGAACGACAGCAACAAGAACCAGTATGACGAGAGTTTTTGGGCCGCATTTGCCATTCCCACGCAGGTTGTATTGTACATCGTTGGAGGTGCTGGACTTGGACTCTTGGTCGGCCACTTCATCGATGCTCAGCTTCATTCCACGCCGGTAGCGACATTCATCGGGCTGCTGTTTGGCCTGGCCGTTGGCATCTACGGTATCTTCCGTTTTGTCATCTCGCTCAAGTGAACGGGGGCGTGACAGAGGAGATACCAGAACGGCGCCGCTAGGCTCATCGGTCTATTGCAGCCAGGGGACGAAGGGAGAGCCTCTGTGCTCTGGAAATTACCGAACATTCAGGTACCGGCCGATACTCTTTTCAATATTGGGCCGATCCCGGTCACGAACACCCTCCTCCTCAGCGTGATCAGCGCGGTCATCATACTCGGCTTCTTCTGGCTTGCCCTACGCAAGTCCCGCATCATCCCTACTCCGCTGCAGAATCTGATTGAGTGGATGTGCCAGCTGCTGTTGAACCTCTGCGAAGAGGTTGCCGGCAAGGTGAATGGGCGGCGCTTTTTTCCCTGGGTGGCCTCAATCTTCCTGATCGTGCTAGTCAGCAACTGGTGGGAAGTAATTCCTGGTATCGAGTCGATCGGCACTATAAACAATAAGGTGCCCGGTTGCCCTCAGCATGTGCAGACGGTGGCGGGTATCTTCCTGGTAAATCATGCCAGTTCCAACTGTATCACGCCATGGCTGCGACCTCCGTCGACCGACCTCAACTTCACGCTGGCGCTGGCGGTTATCTCAGTAATCGCGACCCAGTTCTATGGTTTCAAGGTGCTGGGGGTTCGGCTGCAGCTAAGTCGGTACTTGACAATTAAAGAAGGCCCACTGGTTCTGATAGTGGGTCTACTGGAGCTTCTGCTCGAGCCTTTGCGTATCATCTCGCTCAGTTTCCGTCTATTCGGTAATCTGTTCGCCGGCGATGTACTCTTGCTGGTAATCGGTTACCTGGTGCCATTTTTTGGCGCCATTCCTTTCTACTTCCTCGAAGTCTTCATTGGCTTCATCCAGGCGTTTGTCTTTGCCTTCCTGACCCTTATCTTTATGACGCTGGGTACAACCAGCCATGGGCATGAAGACCCTGAAGAAGTGCACGTCGCCGAGGTGAGCCATGCGCGGCACGAGCAGGTAGAGGCGGTGCTCTCTCACGGAGAGAGCGCTTCCTAAAGCTCGCTTCACGTTCCCAAGGTTTTCCAGTCCTATGCAATGGTGCATGGGTGGAAGATAAGTTGTACACGAATCATTTTTCAGGAGGAACCCCATGTCCCAGTTTTTTGAGCTTGCCGCAGCCATCGCTATTGGTATGGGCGCTATCGGCCCCGGTATCGGCATTGGTCTCATAGCCGGACCGGCCCTGAGTGCTATGGGACGTAATCCCGAGGCTGCCGGAATCGTTCGTACCAACATGATTCTGGCTATTGTCTTTGCTGAGGCGGTTTCAATTTATGCCCTGGTTGTTTCGCTTATTATCCTCTTCGTCATCGGCAACGTGAAGTAGCCCGTCTGATCCACTTCAGTACGGGGTGAGAGGACAGTAGGTACTGCCTATGGGCATCAATCTCTGGATGTTTCTGTCTCAGGCCTTCGTGTTTCTGGTTCTTTTGATTGTGCTGGCCCGCTACGCATTTCCAGTGCTCACCAAGACACTGGACCAGCGCGCAAACATCATTCGTGAAGGTGTGGAGAACGCCGATAAGGCCAGGCTTGAGCTTGCCGAAGCCGAGAAGCGGGTCGAGGCGCTCCTCGATCAGGCGCGGCGTGACGCCCAGGACACCATTGCCAAGGCCACTCAGGCCGCCGAGCATGTTCGCCGGGATATCGAACTGGATGCGCAGGCACGCTCACGGGATATCCTCACGCAGGCCGAGCGACGCATACAGCAAGAGATGGCGCAGGCGCGCTCACAGCTACGCCAAGAGGTAGCCGACCTGGCGATACAGGCCGCCGAGCACGTCGTCGGCAGGTCAATGGATCAGTCGACCAGCCGCCAGTTGGTGAGTGAGTTCGTCTCACAGTCGAGGGACGTTAAGTGATAAAGGGTGCGACCGCGCGTCGCTACGCTGAGGCGGTCTTCGAGATTGGAGTCGAGTCTAATCAAGTTGACTCCTGGCGAATCGATCTGGAGACGATCGCGAGCTATTTCGGGAACAAGCGCTTACAGTTCATCTTGCGGGAGCCCAAGGTTCCTTTCCAGCGCAAAGAGCAAGTGGTACGCGATCTCCTGGCCGATAAGCTGCGCCCGGAGGCGCTCAACCTGGCCTTCTTGCTGGTGGAACGAGACCTCGTAGACCACGCGCCGGCCATCTATAGCGAGTTCGAGAAACGCTACAACGACTACAAGGGTCAGGCGATAGCCCAGGTCACTACGGCGATTCCCCTGGACGCGGATCTCCGCGAGCAGGTGCGCGGCGAACTGGCGCAGATGACGGGAAAGCGCATTATTCTGCAGGAGCGTGTCGACCCAAGCATTCTGGGAGGCGCGGTCGCACGCATTGGCGATACTCTGATAGACGGCAGTCTGAAGCGGCGCTTCGCCCTGCTGCGCGATCAGATCGCCCGTGGCGGCGACGGCTTTGCCAGCAGCCCGGACGAGGGGCTCTTCGCCGATCTGTTTGGACCAGCCGGTCCGGGCGGCGACGGCGCTGCCAGTGGATCGGCCCAAAGCCCTGACAGCGGTTCCCGCCAGAGCAAGCAGAGCAATGACGACGACAAAAACAGCAACAACGCATAAACATGAGCATATGACGCCGGCAGAGCCAGCGTAAGGAGTAAATCATGGCTATCGCGGACGAAATTACGCGAGTCATACGTGATCGTATAACCCATTTTGATGGATCGACCACCGATGCCGCGATGGTGAGCGTAGGGACGGTGATCGAGGTCGCCGACGGCATTGCCCGCGTCTATGGTCTCTCCGGTGTCGGTTATCTCGAATTGGTAGAGTTTCCCCGCACCGGCCTCATGGGTATGGCGTTCAATCTCGAAGAGGATTCGGTAGCTATACCGGTGCTCGGCGATTACACTGAGCTCCATGAAGACGATGAGGTACGTACCACCGGCCGTATCATCCAGGTACCGGTCGGCGATGCCCTACTCGGCCGCGTGGTCAATGCGCTGGGTGAGCCGCTGGATGGCGGCGGTCCCATCGTCACCAATAAGTTCCGTGCGGTCGAGCGGGTGGCTCCTGGAGTCATTACCCGCCATCCGGTGAATACTCCGGTGCAGACCGGGCTCAAGGTTGTGGATGCGCTGATTCCCATTGGCCGGGGCCAGCGTGAGCTGATCATCGGCGACCGCCAGACCGGCAAGACGGCTATGGCGATCGATACGATCATCAACCAGAAGGGCAAAGATCTCACCTGTATCTACGTCTCCATCGGCCAGAAGAACTTTCAGGCAGCACAGATCCGCGAGATCCTAAAGGATTATGGCGCGCTCGAGCATACCATCATCGTACACGCTAGCGCCGAAGACCCAGCGCCGCTCAAGTATCTGGCTCCCTACGCGGGCTGCGCCATGGGTGAGGAAATCATGGAGAGCGGTCGCGATGCCCTCGTCATCTTCGATGACCTCTCCAAGCACGCCGACGCCTACCGCAATATGTCACTCATCATTCGCCGCCCTCCCGGCCGCGAAGCTTATCCCGGTGATGTGTTTTACCTGCATAGCCGCCTCCTGGAACGGGCCGCCCGTCTAAGCGATGAGTACGGTGGCGGCTCGCTTACTGCGCTGCCGATCGTCGAAACCAAGGCCAATGACATTGCCGCGTACATTCCCACCAATGTCATCTCGATCACTGACGGCCAGATCTTCCTGGAGACCGACCTCTTCAACGCCGGTATTCGCCCGGCTATGAACGTGGGTATCTCGGTAAGCCGTGTAGGGAGCGCAGCCCAGACCCAGGGCATGAAGCAGGTGGCCGGCACTCTCAAACTGGACCTAGCGCAGTTCCGAGACCTGGCGGCTTTTGCCCAGTTTGGTTCCGACCTGGATAAAGCCACAAAGGCAAAAATCGATCGCGGTCTGCGCCAACAGGAAATCA
The DNA here is from genome assembly GCA_052143275.1 of Ktedonobacterales bacterium. Classification (GTDB taxonomy): domain Bacteria; phylum Chloroflexota; class Ktedonobacteria; order Ktedonobacterales; family JADMIN01; genus JAJPKE01. The sequence goes on from JBKQTH010000152.1 coordinate 5,741, forward strand.
TGAAGCAGAAGCAATACGCGCCTATGTCGGTCGAGCACCAGATCCTGATCATCTACGCCGCGTCGAAAGGCTATCTAGACCAGGTCCCGCTGGAGAAGGTAGCCGAGTGGGAGAGCCAGTTCCACCAGTATATGGATGCCAACTACGGGGAGTTGGTCAAGAGCATCTACGACACGACGGTCACCAACAAGAAAAAACTGCCGCAGGAACTATTCGATCAGATGGACGCTGCCATTAGAGAGTATCAGAAGACGGCGCCGCGCTAGACACCGTAATGAGGAGTAGAGTATGCCATCGACTCGTGAGATACGGCGGCGTATCCAGGCTGTCAAGAACGTGGCGCAGATCACCCGCGCCGTCCAGATGGTGGCCAGTAGCAAGATGCGCCGCGCACAGGAGCGTGTGCTTGCCGCGCGACCCTACTCGGAGGAGTTGACCAAGCTGCTGTCGCGCCTCTCCGGACAGGCGGAGGGTCAGGAAGATCTTCCCTTGATGAGGTCGCGCGACGTAAAGAGTGCAGCCATCATCGTGGTAACTCCGGATCGCGGGCTCGCCGGTGCGCTCTCCAGCAACGTCAACCGGCGCGCCGCCCAGCTGGCCATTGAGTTGCGTCGCGAGCACGGAGGTGACCTACCGATCTCATTTATCGCAGTTGGCCGCAAAGGTCGTGACTTCCTGATCCGGACCCGGCAGAGGCTATTGGCTGAGTTTACCCGGCTCGGCGACCAGCCTCAGCTCTCCGACATACGGGCGATTGCGCGTACTGTCACCGACGCCTATCTGAATGAAGAGGTGGACCTGGTCTATCTGGTCTATCCCAAATTTGTCTCGACGGTCGCGCAGACGCCGACAGTCAGCCAGTTGCTTCCGGTGCAGCCGCCCGAGCTCAGAGACGAGCACACTCCGGCGCCGCAGTATATCTTCGAGCCGGATGCCACCACTATACTTGCCGAGCTACTCACCCGCTACTTAGAGACGCTTATCTATCAACCAATCCTGGAGACGGTAGCCAGCTTCTATTCGGCGCAGATGGTAGCGATGCGCAACGCGACGGACAACGCGACCGATCTGCTGGCCGACCTGACGCTGACCTATAATAAGGCGCGCCAGTCAGCTATCACCACCCAGATTCTGGAAATAGTCGCCGGATCGGGAGCTTAGTACGGGTACAACAAGGCACCACACAAGAGGAGAATAAAGACATGGCAACCGCTGCAACCCGAACCAAGGGTGTCGTCACGGAGGTGCTGGGTAACGTGGTGGACATTGAGTTCCCAGACGGCCAGCTCCCTGCTATCTACAACGCCATTGAAGTGCCGTTCAGCGGGCGTGAGGTGCCGCTGACTCTCGAGGTCGAGCAGCTGCTGGGTAACAACGTGGTACGCTGCGTCGGCATGGGTCCGACCGACGGCATGCGCCGAGGCCAGGACGCCTTTGACACCGGCGGCCCAATCACCGTGCCGGTCGGTCTTGAGACGCTAGGCCGCATCTTCAATGTGCTCGGTCAGCCGGTGGACAATAAGCCGGCGCCGGTCAACGCGCCGCGTCTTCCCATCCATCGTCCCGCCCCTGGCCTGGAAGACCAGGCGACCGAGGCCGAAGTGCTGGAGACCGGTATCAAGGTCATCGACCTGGTAGCTCCCTTCATGCGTGGCGGCAAGATAGGCACCTTCGGGGGCGCCGGCACCGGCAAGACCGTCATCATTCAGGAGCTCATCAACAATATCGCCAAGAAGTCCATGTCCGGTACCGGCGGCGAGGGTGAAGCCGGAGCCGGGGGGCTTTCGGTCTTTGCCGGGGTGGGTGAGCGGACTCGCGAGGGCAACGACCTTTACGAGGAGATGACCAGCGCCGGCGTGCTGGATAAGCTGGCTATGGTCTTCGGCCAGATGAATGAGCCGCCGGGCTCACGCCTACGGGTGGCTCTCAGCGGTTTGACGATCGCCGAATACTTCCGAGACGTCGAACACCGTGACGTGCTGCTTTTCATCGACAATATCTTCCGCTTTACCCAGGCGGGCTCGGAGGTCTCGGCCCTCCTGGGCCGTATGCCGTCGGCGGTAGGATACCAGCCTAACCTGGCAGAGGAGATGGGGCAGCTTCAGGAGCGTATCACCTCCACCAAAGATGGGTCGGTTACCTCGATGCAGGCGGTTTATGTGCCGGCCGACGACTTTACCGACCCCGCTCCGGCAGCCACCTTCGCTCACCTGGACTCGACCATCGTGCTGGAACGCAGCTTGGCGTCCCGCGCGCTTTTCCCGGCGGTAGATCCCCTGGCCTCGACCAGCCGTATACTTGACGCCAATATCGTCGGCGAGGAGCACTACAATGTGGCGCAAGAGGTCAAGCGAGTTCTGCAGCGCTACAAAGACCTGCAGGATATCATCGCCATTCTTGGAGTGGATGAACTCTCCGACGAGGATAAGCTGACGGTTTCACGAGCCCGTAAGATAGAGCAGTTCTTCTCGCAGCCTTTTAATGTCGGCGAGGCGTTTACCGGACGTCCCGGCAAGACGGTGCCGCTCTCCGAGACGGTGCGCGGCTTCAAGGAAATCCTCGAAGGCAAACTCGACAATATCTCCGAGATTCACTTCTACATGGCTGGCGGCATCGACGATGTCGTCGAGCGATCCAAACAAGAGGAACAGTCATAAAGAAGGAGGCCAGTTGTGGCACAGCGCCGAACGCTGCATGTGCGCGTGGTCACAGCGCAGCAAACCGTCTTCCAGGGTGAGGCCGACATGGTCATCGCTCCCGGCAGCGAGGGACAACTTGGTATACTGCCGGAGCATGCACCTCTCCTGACGACGCTGGCTCTTGGCGAGATGCGAATACGCCACGGTGGCGTGGATGAAAGCCTCTTCGTCGCCGGCGGATTTCTGGAAGTCAACACTGATGTGGTCACCGTGCTGGCCGACGATGCCCAACGCGCCGAGGAGATCGATGTCGGGCATGCCGAAGAGGCTCGCCGGCGCGCCGAGGCTATCCTAGCGCAGCAGGGCATCACCGCTGATGCTGAGTCCAGCGCGGCAGGTGAACTCGAGAGGGCGATTGGCCGTATCAAGGTAGCTGAGTTACATAGTAACCGTATCGGCACTCGCCGCCGCCCACCCCGTGAGCGGGAAGTGGTCCAGTAGCACATGATGTCTGCCGCTGGATCTCCATCGCCGAACAGCTCCGCCGGTCCAATCAAGGTTCGGGGAGCCTGCCCGCACGATTGCCCTGATACCTGCGCTACCATCACCGAAGTACAGGATGGCGAAGCAGTGCGCTTCTATGCCGACCCGGAGCACCCCTTCACCCAGGGCTGGCTCTGCGCCAAGGTACGCCCCTATCTGGAGCGGGTATACCACCCGGAGCGGTCGCTCTACCCCATGCGGCGTCTGGGTCCCAAGGGCAGTGGCCGGTGGCAGCGAATAAGCTGGGATGAGGCTATCCAGGAGATCGCCGCTCGCTGGAAGAGTATCATCGCCGAGCAGGGTGCGGCGGCTATACTCCCATACTCTTATAGTGGCACGCTAGGTCTGCTGCAACTCGGAGTCTGCGACCAGCGGCTCTGGAATCGAATGGGAGCCAGCGGTCTTTTACGCTCGATCTGCGGCGCGGCGGCGGAGTCTGCGGTGAACGCCACACTGGGCGCCCGGCAGGCTCCGGATCCTGCTGACGTGCTCTACAGCAATATGGTCATCCTCTGGGGCCACAATCCCGCCAGCACTGGGCCGCACTTCATGCCGCTCTTACGCGAGGCGCAGCGCCGGGGCGCTTACGTCGTAGTAGTGGATCCCCGCCGTACGTTGACCGCGCGCGCGGTCAACGAGCATATCCAGCCACGTCCGGCCACCGACGGCGCTTTAGCGCTCGGACTCATGCACGTGCTCTTCCGTGAGGGGCTGCACGACCAGGCGTGGCTGGAGGCCAACACCGTAGGCTGGCGGGAACTGCAGAATAGGGTTGCGGAGTATCCTCCCGAGAAGGTTGCCGGCATTACCGACGTTCCTGCTGAGACGATAGAGGCCTTGGGCCGGCGCATTGGAACGAGCAAACCGTTTATGCTTAAGTTTGCCGACGGTGTGCAGCGACACGGCAACGGCGGTCAGACAACTCGAGCGCTCTGCTGTATACCAGCAGTGGTGGGACAGATCGGCATACGCGGCGGTGGACTTTCTTACAGCACCAGCGGCTATGTGCGCTGGGATGCCGCGGCGGTGGGACACGCGGGCGAGTGTCCACCGGTACCGCGAGTGATCAATATGAACCGCATCGGCGCGGCTCTTACCGGTGAGGTCAATGGTCCACCGATTGCTTCGCTTTACGTGTACTGCGCCAACCCGGTGGCCTCCGCGCCCAATGCCAGCCTGACCATTGCTGGACTGGAGCGTGAAGAGCTGTTTACCGTGGTACATGAACTCTTTATGACTGATACCGCGCGGTACGCCGACATTGTCCTTCCCGCAACCAGCCAGCTTGAGCACCTGGATCTTCACAAGCCGTATGGGCATCGCAGCCTGCACTACAATACACCGGCAATTGCGCCTCTGGGTGAGGCAAAGAGCAATTGGGAAGTCATGAGGTTACTGGCCAAGGCGTTGGGCTACGATGAGCCCTGGCTGAAGCAGACCGGCGAAGAGGTTATCGCCGAAGTATTGGGTGCCACCCGCGCCCATAACCCATTGTTAGCAGGTATAACTCTCCAGCGGCTTCAAGCGGAAGGCACTGTGCCACTTTCGTTTATGCCGGGTCAGGAGGTGCCGTTTGCTGATCTCCAGTTTCCCACCCCTTCCGGTAAAGTGGAGCTCTACAGCGATACGATGGCGGCCGCCGGTATCGATCCATTACCGGAGTATAGCGAGCCAGCTGAGTTTGCCGACCGGGCCGCCGATCAGCTCGTTCTCATCTCGAGCGCGGCACATCACTACGTTTCCAGCAGCCTGGCGAATCTCGCAGGGCTGCGCGCCAAAGAGGGAGACCCTCACCTCGAGTTGCATCCAGTCGATGCCGAAAGAGCAGGGATTGAGACTGGTGAGATGGTCATAGTCGAGAGCAAGCGTGGCTCGTGCCGGCTACGCGCTGTCGTAACCACCAATGTCGCTCCGGGGGTAGCCATCGCCCCCAAGGGTAGCTGGCAGAGCTTGTCTCCGGACGGACGCAACATCAACTGGACTACCTCAGACGCGCTGGCGGACATCGCCGGCCAATCCACCTTCCACAGTAACCTCGTCAGCGTTCGACCCGCCCGCCTGCGGCAGCCAGACCAAAAGTAGCCTAGCGTCGCCCAAGTCGATTGGTGCAACCAAGTTGGGCATACCAGTGTTCTACTAAATGCGAGCGACTAAGAGGGTTATTCTAAACAAGAATATGGGCATGATACCTGTAGCGTCATTGCCGTGAACACAAGTCGCTCGTGGAGCGAGAACTCGTATGCTTCTTCTAGGTATCCTTGTCCTGGCGCTGCCGTTAGTAGTCTTAAGCTTAGTTGCCTGGCGTTTCGGCGCCGATAGTCGGGACTGGCGCAACTTTGGTGAATGGGATTGGCTGCACCGCCCGGTTCCCGATGGGACGGACCGTCATGACTGAACACACTGAGAGCGACGAGCGACTCTGCGAAGCTCTGGTCGCCAACCTGGAGAGCGGTTTTGAGGGTCTGGTGCGAGCCTACCAGCACCGGCTCTACGGTTTCGCGCTGCGATTGTCCGGTAACGCGCAGGATGCTGAAGAGATTGCCCAGGACGCCTTTGTGCGAGCCTACCGGGCGCTTTCCAACTATACCCCTCCCCAAACGGCAACGCTGCGGCTGCGGCCCTGGCTCTTTCAGATCGCGCTCAATGTCTTCCGCAACCGGGTACGGGGCCCCATCCCACCACTGCAAGTGCCGCTCGATGCCTCCAACGAAGGCGGTCCGGTAGCTCGGCTCACGGCCTGTGCCGGAGATCAGCCGGAGCAGGCTCTGGTAACCTTTGAGAGCCAGCGCCGGCTGGCGCAATTGATCGCGGGATTACCTGAACACTTCCGTATCGCGATCGTTCTACGCCATATCGAAGGGCTAAGCTACAGCGAGATGGCAGCATTACTCGGGCAACCAGCGGGTACGCTGAAAGCCCATGTGCATCGTGGAGTAAAGCAGCTTCGTACAGAGCTCGACTCCCTGGAGCCGGAGCCGTACCAGGTTAGCAATCAGGCTGCGATGAGCGAGGTGCGATAACCATATGGAACCTACCACACACATGACCCCTTTAGCGAGCGCACGCCACCTGCGCCAGCAGCTTCGCCAACTTGCCGAGACGCGGGCCCCGGCTACGCTCCTGGCCAGCGTCTGTACCGCCGTCGACGTAGCCGATCGCTACTTTACGCTGGAGACTCCGGTTGGTCTGGTCTATGTGGCCTATAACAGCCACGGCCTCTCGGCAGTACAGTGCGCCGAGTCGTCACCAGAGTTCGAGCGGCGCTTCCGTGAGCAATTTGGGCGTGGAGTCTATTTGGCTGGCGAGCTACCGGCGACGATGGCCGGCGAGTTGCAGCGGGAGCTGCGCGGTCAGGGCCGTGCGCGAGTGCGCTTCGATCTGCGCGGTCTCTCTGAGTTCGAGCGCGCGGTGCTCCTCAAGGCTTTGGAAATCCCTCGCGGCGAGGTACGTCCCTATGCCTGGGTCGCCCGGGAGATCGGCAAGCCGAGGGCGGTGCGCGCAGTGGGGACAGCGCTCGGCAACAATCCAGTTCCAATCTTTATTCCCTGCCACCGAGTGGTGCTGAGTAACGGCCAGACGGGTGAGTATGGTCTTGGAGGCGAGGCCAACAAGCGGACGATGCTGCGTGCCGAGGGTATCACCTTGGAGGTGCTGGAGAAGTTGGCGCGCAAAGGCATACGGTATATGGGCAGCGATACCACTCGCATTTTCTGTTTTCCGACCTGCCGTCATGCCCGCCGAGTCAGCAGTGCCCACCTGGTCCAGTTTCATTCCGAGGCGGAGGCGTTGTCGGCTGGTTATCGTCCCTGCAAGGTGTGCCGTCCAGCTAAAGGAGCCTGATCGGTGATGGCAACTGTTTCCGCTATCTTACCGGTGAGACGCTCGGTTGAGCTGGCGCTCACGCCACCGTATGACTTCAAGGTAGCGCTTGGCTATGTCGCTACCTCCCCCTCGGCGGTGCTGGAGCGTATCAGCAACGAAGACGGCATCTACCGGCGTGCGGCGCACCTCATGGGACAGGATGTCTTGCTGGCATTACGCTCGCTCGGTACCATCGAGCAGCCGCGCCTGCTGTTGGAGATACACAGTGCTGCCTCGGCGGACGACGCGCTGCAGAGCGCAGCCATCAACCTGGTAAGACATGTCTTCACCCTTGACGATAGTGACGACGAAATGAGGGAGTTTGCTGAGCTGGGGATGCGTGACCCTATCTTCGGCACCCTGATACAGCGCTTGCATGGGGTTCGTCCCATCCTGATTCCCGATCCATTTGAAGCCTTGATCTGGGCGGTGATCGGCCAGCAGATCAACGTTACGTTTGCACGGAAGCTCAAGCTCGCGCTGGTCGACCTCTGCGGCCACGCTCTCCATACAGCAACCGGCACCTACGCGCTGGCACCGGAACCGGAAGCCGTTGCCGCCCTTGAATTCGACCAGTTGCGCGCTCGACAGTTTAGCCGCCAGAAGGCGACCTACGTCCTTGAACTCGCGCGGGTGGTCGCCGGCGGCGAACTCGAGCTTCCAGCACTCGCCTCCTTATCTCTCGAAGAGGCAGTAGTTGCTCTGACCCGCTTCAAAGGGGTTGGGCGTTGGACCGCTGAGTATGTGCTGATGCGCGGCTTGGGTGTGCGGGATAGCCTGCCCGCGGGCGATGTGGGGTTACGGGCCATCATTGGCCGGTGGTATGGGCTGGGTCGCCACGCCAGCGAGAGCGAGGTGCGTCTCATCGCCGAAAAGTGGGCGGGTTGGCGAGGTTGGGCAGCTTTTTATTGGTGGTTTTGCCTGCAAAACAAGTGGATGTCGCCCGAGGAGTGCAAGACTGCAGTTTCCCCGAAATCGAGCTGATGCACCATTCTCGCACTCTCTGGTCTCACTCCGGGGCTCTGTTCCAGTCTTGATATTTGGTGGCGAAGTCGACGGGAATACCTTAGGCAGCTGGTGTCATAGCGCGTCTAAAGGCAGAAGTATAGGTCTGATGAGGTGATTCTCCTCGCAGCCAACTGGTGAGTTGTACAACGTTGCTCCATTTCCCTATCTCGGGTGTCAGGTCACCTACTTCGCCGTTGGGCTGATGATGATAGGTCTGGCGGGACTTAGCTCGCTGCAACAGTCCCACCAGACCGGTGTGAACGGCCGACAGCACGCGGCCTGAACGGCGCGTCGTCCGCGATCTTGGCGCATCCTTCTCTTGACCTGTTGGCATGTTCGATTTATATAATGGAGAAGTTACCCAGTTCTAATGATTGTATGCCTCCACAGGAAAAATGCCGTCATGCAGGAGACCAGCAATATTTTTCGCACGGGGGAATATCACAGGAGCTTTAAGAGCAAGCATACGCAGCTGATGCACTTCACACGGAGCATCCAGCTGCGTATATTTTACACTACCTGTGTTCGCCTTCTGCAGCGCCGGGGCTGGCCCGACCCGCTTGCAAGAACGGCTCCCCAGGTGCTGCTGTGTGGGACTGCCTCTCCCTATACCACCTGCACCTTTGCACGCTTCGTAAACAAACTTAGCACCACTGCCAGCATTGATGTACTGGACATTTCGCCCTATGCGCTGAGCCAATCAGCGCAGTTTTTGAAGACGTGCCGTGATCTAAATGCCGCATGCATCTCCTTTGTCGAAGGAGATGCATGCGGCATGCCATTCGCCAATGAACGTTTTGACTGGATCGAAACGGATTTCTTCATCCAGTTTTTCTCTGCGCAAGAAAAAGTGACCATTTTTCAAGAATGGTACCGGGTCCTCAAGCCAGGAGGTGTGATCACTACCAGAGATTGGTTGCTGGTGAAACATGACTTCGTCGAACGCGTTGTAGAAGGAACAAAGAACTGGCTCATTCGGCATATTCTGGGGCCTGTCACCTATACCGCCAGTGGAGAGGATGTGCAGGAAACGCTGCGAAAGCTGGGGTTTGCGGCGGCGATGTTTCCGGTAAGCATCCCTGGCATCAAACTCACTATTCCTGGAATGAAATATCTCCTCATCTATAAGCCTGTCTCCGCAGGAGCAGATGCGGCTACTGATCAATGAAGTTTCCAGTAAACCGCTGCGACCAGTGTTGATAGGCGTGTAGCGCGGTAGGCTTGATCTCTCCCAGGCGCTGTCCCAAGTCAGCGCAGACAGCCAGGTACGTGTGGTAACCGTTGCTCTGCGATACGATAACAAAGAGCCGGCAGCTCTCAAGCTGCCCTAACCTACGACTGTATTCGTAGTGATAACTCTCTTTCAGCGCCTCATCGAGCGCCTTCGCGAGCGTGTGAAGTTGGTCTTTGGTGGGGACAATCCCCGCGTCGAACTGGATGAAGAGGGTATAAAATGGGCGGGCGGCGGACGGACATACTGGCGCCATCATCCAAAACGCGGCTGTTAGCGCGCGTTCTGCGAGCAACCCTGCCACTTGGGCATGTACAAAGTCCTCGTTCAGCTTCTCTCCGCAGATATCGACTACTTTGGACTGCCTGCCGACGAAGCGAATCAATGGACATTCGTGGTAGAAATCTGCTACCTCGATTAGATCATTCAACCGGTAGCGATAGAGACCGCCGCCGGTAGTGACAATCACTGAATATTGTCGTCCCACCTGTAATTCATGTGCCAGCCTGATACCTGGGGCTGCTTCACCTGCTTCTTCAAACTCGTAGAAATGTGAGAGCAAGGACAGCGCAGAGAGATCGCCTGTGAAAGGGAAAGAGATAAAGGCTTCGGTGGCAAGTAAGCCCTTCGGCTGGATAGCAGCATGGGGAAAGCAGGTCTGAAGGCCCGAGAGGGCAAGCGCAGCGTTGCCATGCGCCCAGCAGCTTATCAGGCGTAAGTGAGGCCAGATGGCCTCGTACAGGGTCCATCCAGCGCTATCCACCTCGGTCGCGGGCCTGCTCCGCCAGGACGCGTTCAGCCGTTCCAGTTCATGAGCGCGGGCAGGACTGCGTGTGCAGCGTGAGAGGATGCGCTCCCGCAGCGGCAATTCTATCTGAGCAGCGACGGCAAGCGTCCCCTGTCTGATATCCTGGCTCAACTGAGGGAGCCACTCTGCCAGAGGGTCAAGCAGCAGCGTCAGAAAGCTGGGATTCCATACAGATACCCAGCATAAGAAGCGTTCCTGGAGGAGCAGCCGCAGGGTGACGTAGCGAAACACCTCCATGTCACTCAACTGAGCCAGCTGGGACGAACCGGCCATGATGGAGTTGAGCACCCACCTGGTCAGAGGGCTGAAGTACTCCTGCTCATCGTCAAAACCAATGGGACTGCCTCCCGACGTGTGACTCATGCGTTCTCCAACGGGCGTCATAGACCAG
>JBKQTH010000153.1:0-6603 GCA_052143275.1 Ktedonobacterales bacterium
CTGCTTCCGCGACCCGTCCTGCATACCGGGTACACACTGGCGGAACACACTGTAGGTTGATAGACCTCAACTAAACCGGAATCGACCGAGAAACTAACCGCAAGGACGTTTTGCAGTTATTGAACCACCGCGGGGTACGGTGGCTGCATACCAGGCTTGTGACAAGCGTTAAGCTTGTGACAAGCGTTAAGTATGGCGACAGTTAGTTGAAGTCAGGGGTAGCAAGTGGCGAGGTGGAATCCATTGTATGGCTGGTACCGGCGCAGAAAGCCAACTGGGTCTGGTCGTGATAATGAGGGGTCACTGGCCTTCATAAACGTTCTCCGGGCTATGGAAGTGCGAAGTTTAGGCATAGTGTACCTGAACGAATGAGTTTTCGCAAGGGTTAAGCAAGGAACACGCCGTCTTGACACGTGGCCGGTAGCATCTTACACTGCGCTCACCATTCTTTGGAAACTAATGGCCAGTACTCATTTTTGAGTCCTACCAGGGTAGGAGGCGGGAATGGAGCTAACAAGATAGACAAAGTTGCCCATACAATCTCAGTTGATGAAGAGAAAGGCGGTCTGTAGTTGGGAAGGTTAGACGGTCGTGTTGCCCTGATAACCGGTGCGGCACGTGGTATTGGCGCGGCAACGGCACAACGGCTGGCAACCGAGGGCGCGCAGGTGGCGTTGGCTGACGTGGACGAGGAAGGCTGCCAGCGGGTCGCAGCCGAGATCAGTCAGGCCGGATCGGAGGCGCTGCCTCTTGCCTGCGACGTGTCCGATGGTGGAGCTGTACGCCGGACTGTGGATGCTGTTGCTGCTCGCTTTGGCAAGCTGGATATCCTGGTCAACAACGCTGGTATCATACGCGACAATCTCATCCACAAAATGACCGAAGACGATTTCGACCGGGTGCTGAGCGTACACTTGCGCGGTGCGTTTCTCTGCTCTCAGGCCGCCCAGAAATACATGGTGCCGGCCCAGTACGGGCGCATCATCAGCCTTTCTTCCACCTCCGCTCTCGGCAATCGTGGTCAGGCAAACTACTCTGCCGCCAAAGCGGGTCTACAGGGGCTGACGCGGACACTTGCCATTGAGTTGGGCCGCTTCGGCATCACCGCCAACGCGGTAGCTCCCGGTTTTATCGATACTGACATGACCCGAGCAACTGCCGAACGCATGGGTATTACCCCTGAGGCTTTTCAGGCAGGGGCGTCAGAGTACATTGCTTTGCGCCGAATTGGGCAGCCCAGTGAAGTAGCCAGTGTGATAGCGTTTCTGGCCTCAGATGACGCCAGTTATGTCAGTGGACAGGTTATCTACGTCGCCGGTGGCCCCGCTGGGGTCTTGTCGTAGTTTTTCTTCTCGTGGTTGGTGAGAGTGATAGATCGGTGAATCGAGGTAACTCATGGACCTTGGCCGCATGCTGGCAGAGACTTCGGTGCGTTTTCCAGACAAGACGGTGGTTCTGTTCCGCGGTCAGGGAACTACCTACGCCGAATTCGATCGGCGCGCCAATCAAGTGGCCAACGCTCTGATCTCGCTAGGCATCGCGCCCGGTGACCGTGTTGCGCTGCTCTTGCACAACTTGCCGCTCTTTATGGAGGCTTACTACGGCATTCTCAGAGCAGGCGCCTCCGTGGTACCGCTCAACGTCCTCTACAAAACCAGCGAAGTGGAGTACATCCTCAAAGATAGCGGAGCCAAAGCCATTTTGACGTTCAGCTCGGCGGCCACTCCATTTGACAAAGTAGCCGTTGCGGCGGCGGCCGGGGCACCTGATGTGCGCACTATCATTGTAGCGGCGCCCGAGCCGGTGCCCGGTACTCTCAGCTGGGCCGCCACCATCGGCGACGCGCCCACTACCGCGCCGGACCTTGCCGTAAACTCTGACGATGTTGCGGTCATCTGCTATACCTCCGGCACGACCGGCCGCCCCAAGGGAGCCATGCTCACTCATCACAATCTGCTTGCCAACTGCGAGCAGAACATGATGCTGCCAAACATTGCCATTCGCCCGGATGATGTGATTTGGCTGGGCCTACCGCTCTTTCATATCTATGCCATGAATGTGGGTATGAATCTAACTATCATGAATGGAGGGACGATGGCCCTCATTGAGCGCTTTGAACCGGTCTCGAGCCTGGAGGCCATAGAGAAGTACAAATGCACGGTGCTGTACGGCGCACCGCCGATGTTCGTGGTCTGGGCGCAGCTGCCGAATATTCGCGACGTCGACCTCCACAGCTTGCGCGCCGTGTATTCCGGTGCCGCCGCATTGCCGGTAGCAGTAATGGAAGCGTTCCAGGCGTCGGCTGGAGTCCCCATCAGCGAAGGCTATGGCCTCTCCGAGGCGGCGCCGGTAGTCACATCCAATGCGGCGGCGCCGGTGGTCAGGCCGGGCACGGTGGGCATCCCCATTCCCGGAGTAGAGGTCAAGATAGTGGACGACGCCGGAAATGAGCTGCCGCGCGGCGAGATGGGCGAGTTGATTTGCCGAGGCGCCAATATCATGACGGGTTACTGGCACCAGCCCGAGGCTACCGCTGATTCGCTACGAGACGGCTGGCTGCACACTGGCGATCTGGCGACGATGGATGCCGAGGGGTATATCACTATCGTTGACCGTAAGAAGGACATGATTATCGTCTCCGGTTATAATGTCTACCCGCGTGAGGTGGAGGAGACGCTCTTCCGCCATCCCGCGGTTGCTGATGCCGCGGTCGTGCAGTACCCCGACCCCTACCAGGGTGAGTCGGTGATGGCATTTGTCGTGCTCAAGCCAGGCCAGGAAGCTACCGAGCGGGAACTTATCGATTTCTGCCGCGACCAGATCGCTGTCTTTAAGTGCCCGCGTAAGATCGTCTTCCGCAGTGAGCTGCCAAAGAACAATACTGGTAAGGTGCTGCGGCGCGAGTTGCGCGAGCAGGCGGCGCAGGCGGTATAAGGTGCCGCCTGCTCGCGCAAGGAGTGAACTTTATGGTTTCCGCGTTGGTGCTTATCAACGTACAACGCAATCTGGTGAATGCCACCGCGCGAGCATTGCTGGAGATCCCGGGTGTTGCCGAGGTCTACTCGGTCACCGGCGAGTACGATCTGGTGGCCATACTGCGTCTGGCTCAGCATGAGGATCTGGCCGAGGTGGTTACTGAGCGTATGACCACGATCGCAGGCATTATCCAGACGCGCACGATGATAGCCTTTAAGGCGTATTCGCGCGAAGATCTCGAGCAGGCCTGGGACATCGGAGTTGAATGATAGCCGATTGACTCCTGAACCTCACTGCCTGGAGAGCACGTTGATACGGCGAGCCAGGGCGGTATCCTTGGCCGTAATCCCTCCCTCGTCGTGAGTCGACAAACGTAAGATCACCGTTGAATAACGGATATCGATGTCAGGGTGGTGACCTTCGTCTTCGGCCAGGTCGGCTACTCGATTGACAAAAGCGATGCCATCCGGAAAAGTCGAAAATCGCAGCGTCTTCACCAGTGCGTTCTCCTCCACACTCCAGCCATCCAGCTGGGCCATGGCCTGTTCCAGTTCGCTTGCCGATAGCTTAGTCATTGGACTTCCCCCCTGCAGTCACTAGAGTGGATGAACACTAGCGCAATAAGTCGCGGTCTACCGGAGAGCGTCGCTTCTGCTTTCGCTGGTCGAGCTTACTATCTGATGACCGCTTGGCTTCGCCGCCGCTCTCTTCTTGCCACTGCTGCCGTAGATATTTTCGATGCTGATACTGGCGTCTCTGGTATTTGGACGGCTCGTTAAGCCGGATCGCCAGATCCTGAACGCCTGCACCGCTACCTCCGTTAACCTGTACGCCCGCTCGAACCTCAAAATCGTCACTGACGGCAACACAATCGGCGCCAGCAGCTTGCTCTTGCTCACCAAGCCTTCGAATCACCTGGTCGGCGCTCTCACCGGCTCGCGAGTAGATGACCTGCCCGCGCGCCAGACCAGGAAGCGGGTGGGTGGATTCGACAGGGCCGTTGCCGTCAAAGACCACCATGACCCGGTGGGGTGTATGGCGATAACGGGCAGCTATCTGCTTGAGCAAAGTTTCACGCCCATGTTGCAGGCTGACGCGTTCGGCGGCGGCCAACCCAGGAATATTCCGTATGACGTTGTAGCCATCCACCAGTATAGTTCGCGGCCCCATAGCAAAGTGTCCTATGTAACTCCGATCTCCATATCGTATTCTACCGCAACCTTTCTGGGCAAGTAGATCTGCATGAGGATTTTCTCATCCCATTGTCAGATACTCACCCGCCTTCCAGGGGATGAGCTTGCGACCAGACTCCACGTTGTTCCGCCATTTCGTCCACAGCCCTTTGTACGTAGCACTCACCTGGCGAGGGACATTGCAGGCGAGCTGAGCCGGCAAGCCGAAGTCCGCGCGCAGCTGGGAATAGGTGGCTGCCTGCAGGCGTTTGCGGCTGCTGGTCTTGCCATGGCTGGAACGCGTACTGGCTCACCAGGTTCAAGGCGTCCCGGTAGGCCAGTTGGGTCTGGCGGAGGGCGGCGAACTGCTCAGGAGTCAGCATCAGTTTCAGTTTGGCGGTCAGAGTCGTCTGCATGCTCACCGATTCTTTGCCAGCGGCTGGAAAAACGGAGACCAAGAGGGCGTTTCCTCTAGGGTCTCGTGAACGGGATGGGAATCCACGCCTCATTTCTTTGAATATCTTCCCAATCTAATTTCACGATACTCTCACAGAGCCATGTTATCGTCCGGGTGTGGGATACATTGCCATTGGCACAGTGCGATGAGAGGAGAGGAAAAAGTTGCCGGTCTTCACCTTGCGGCCTGTCTTTATCTGCGGGTCACTGGCCGCAGCTGTAATCCACTTCCTGAGTCTAGCAACCTCCTCGGGAGCGTCCGCGACTACGGCGAACCCCTTCTTTTGGTATGTGACACGCGCCGCTGCGATCTCCTCCTACATTGTTCTGACTGTGGTGGTGCTCCTGGGCCTTGCACGTTCATTGGTTAGAATATCTGGCTCACGCGCTTCCTTGGTTCTTGACGAGGTTCACCAGTTCCTGGCGCTCCTTGTGGCCGCCTTGGTCGGGCTGCACTTGCTCTCGTTGTTTCTGGATCCTCTCATCCCTTTCTCACTGCTCAATTTCTGGCTGCCGTTGGCGGAGCCGTACCGTCCGTTCGCGGTTGATCTGGGAGTGTTGGCTCTATATGGATTGGTGATTGTGCTGCTTAGCTCCTGGCTACGCCACTATATGAAGCACACAACCTGGCGTGTGCTTCACTACTCCACCTTTGCCGTCTTCCTCTTGGTAACCCTGCATGGCGTGCTTGCCGGAAGGTGCGCCGTATACCGCACCTCCGTCGCCGCCTTCTCGGCGGTAGGCTTGCGGTGGCCAGATTTGATCGCTCCCGGCTCGAGGGGCGAAAGAAGCGCCGCCCGTTGGTTTCCTGCCCGCAGGTGATGCATACTACTATGTGAGCCGCTCCACGGCCACATTGGCGTGATAGTGTTGATACAGCCTTGATCTATGAAGCGGGAGTGTGGATTGATGAGCCAGGATCATGAGCAGATCGTAGTCGAGAACAATGAGGCCAAGCAGCGCTACGAAGCACAGGTGGATGGTCATCTCGCCGTGCTGACCTATGAGCGCGACGGCAATAACATTATCTATCTGCATACTGGAGTTCCCAGTGCGCTTGCCGGTCGAGGGATCGCCAACCAACTCGCGCGCACCGCGCTTGACGACGCGCGCATCCAACAACTCACTGTTGTGCCGCTATGCCCGTTTGTTGCTGCGTATATAAGGCGCCACCAAGAGTACCTGGAACTGGTAGACGAGTCTCAGCGGTCGAGCTTGTTGAAGAACTAAGCGCTTCTTGAATTTTGCATCGTGGAGGCTCGCTTGGCTCGGCCAGCGACGCCACGCTAGAAAGCGAGTTTGAGCAAATCGCTCCGATGGTGATCAACGCTCTGTAGGCTCGCTCATGCGTTGTTGATACTCTTTCCTACCTTCCTCGACCTGTTTCGCTATCTCGCCGCCCCACGCCGCATCGGTAATTTCGGCGCTGGGGCGGCCATTGAAGAGATAGTGGGCGTGCTCGCGCATGCGGGCGGCATAGCGGCGGTCTTTAAACAGATCCTCATAGGTGCCCCAGTCAGAGGCAACCCCCGCTATGCCCGCCTCGTCCGCCAAAAACACGTCGAAACCCGGATACATCACCGCCGCGTAGGGCAGGTCGTCGTTGTCGATCACCAGCACCGGATATTCACCCAGGCTGTCCAGCTGAGCCACGGCGTAGATGCGGCGGGAATCGCTGCCTCCCGGCAAGAGGAAGCACTCGCCGGTCCGGTCGACAAGCGGCTCATACATCTCTCCCCAGAGTTCTTCGAATTCGGCGGTCACAATCTCATCTATCCGCCGTGGCGTGAACCGGCCCTCAGCATCGAACCAGCCGAACTCGGCGAGCCAACCGGCATCAAAAGCGAGCCAGCGTTTAAGGCTGGGAGGGAGAGGCTTGCCGCTGGGGAAGGTAAGCGTTGCCAGGAGTTCAGCTGGTAAAGGAGTTGGCGCCTGGAGCGGATGATCACCGCAGAAACCGGCAATCGCAGTTGGATCTTGCGAAACGACGGCGATGACC
>JBKQTH010000154.1:0-8257 GCA_052143275.1 Ktedonobacterales bacterium
GGCTCGTGGCACCACGTCGAGACGCCGACCTGTGCGCGTTCGCCTGGCCTGGGCATAAGTGTAGCGTACCGCTTGCTCATTTTCATCGGCGGGGGTGCAGCAGTGCTGCATGCAGATTTATCCATTAAGCGGCATAACACAGCAGGTCCGCTAGGTGGGTGAGCAGAGCACGAGGGACTTTTTCGACATCACGATCACGAGGTGATGTGGGAAAAGTGCTCTGGGTCCACAGATGGCGGCGCACGAGTGCCAGCGCGTCACTGAAGGTCGGAGTGGCTTTGGTATACCAGGCGGCAACTCGCACGGGCTCCGGCCTGGTGGACCCCTGGTGGTGGTGGTCATGAGCCAGGAGCGTCACCAGCGAAAACAATCCCAGCAGAGCCGGCGTGGTGCGGGCAATGGCCCGCTCCGACCATTGGCGCTGCGTTTCCACTCCCAAGTGAGCACGCACTTCATGGAAGGTGACTTCCATCTGCCAGCGCCGGGCAAACCAGATCAGGATCTGGACGGGATCTGCCTCGAGGTCGGTGCACAACAGGGCTTGGGTGGCAAACCTACCCAACGGATCACGGGTAAGCACCCACCGGATGGGGACGGGCACAAATCCGGTATGGTACCAGACGGCGGTCTGGGACACGTACTCAATGGTGCGGTCTCGGTCGCCATACCAGCGCGTCAGCGTCACCGCCGTCCAGACGGTCGCAGGGTGGGCGCGCACCTGGTCGAGGGTCGGCAGCCGGTGCCCCACGATACGGGGACGTCCAGTCTGGTGTGGGAGCCGAGGAGGAGCGGGAGCCACCAAACGGGCATCCAGGCGTAAGCGGGTAATGACCGTCGCGACCGGCCGCACGGCGTCGAGCAGATCGAGAGCGGCGTAGCCCCGGTCTCCGACGACGACCAACGAGCGCGTCGGGAGCCAGCGGTGCACCAGCCGAATCAGTTGTCGAGCCCAGAGGGTGACCGGTTTGTGCTGGCGCCCATGCAGCTGAGCATTGCGCTCCGAGGGGGCCAGTGCACTCAGGAATGGCAGTGCCCACACCCGAGCAGCCCACGGAATCGGCACCAGGAGCATGAGGCAGACCCAGCGCAACCCGTTGACTTTGACGAAATGACTGTGACTGGAGCGCACTGGACCACGATAAATGCCGGTTGCGGCGATCTTGGCGCCGCGCCGCCGTTCAATGGTCTCGTCAATGCCCAGCACCACTGGTCCTGTGGGGACGAACGTGGAGACGAGCAACCGGAGCAGAATGTGGCTCGCTTTCAGGCTCGACCAGACCGCTCGGTTGAGGACCCGATGATACGTTTGAAAATGCTGGTCCTGACTCAGGCCCACGGTGCGCAGTACGGTGCTGACCATCCGATGACCGGGAGCCAGAATAGCTCCGACGACCAGGAGCGGGATGTGGCGCCAGACCCGGCGGGAGAACAGCGGCGCAAAATGACTTAGGAGTGCGAAAATATCGGCAGGTGGGAGCAGCACGGATCACCTCCTTTGGGGTAGAAGCCATCCGAGTGTATCCCACCTTATACGTTAAACTTGATACTGCCCCCTCCTTGTGAGAGGGATGCAGTGGGTGGCAACTCACTGCAATCAGGCTGATACGGAAAGACTACTCCCACCTACCGGCTCGACCGTTTTAGACAGATCTGCCTTCCGCGTCAGCACTCTCAGGATGAATCGATCATAGAAGGCTGCGCCGCGAGCGCCACCGTATAAGGCCACGACCCGCCTGGGAGATCTGAGCACACCAAGGAGAACAGAACGATGTGGTATGTCGGCATTGATTGGGCAGACCAGCACCATGATGTGGCGATCATTGATGAACACGGCAAGCACGTGGCCAAGAAGCGCGTCGCACATACGGCGGAAGGGATGGAGGAGCTGCTGGCCCTTCTCAAAGGGATGGGGGAGGTTGCCACCCACCCCGATCAGGTGGCCTGCATCATTGAAACCACCAAAGGCCTCTTGATTACGGCGTTGCTCGAAGCGGGGCTGCCGGTGTATCCAGTCAATCCCAAAACCTTGGAAAAATGGCGCAAGCCCTCGGGGGCTAAGACCGATGCCATTGATGCGTTCTTGTTGGCGCGCAAAGGACGCAGCGATCTGGACCAGTTGCGGCGTCTGGAGCCCGACAGTCCCCTGGTGCAGGAGCTCAAACAGCTGACCCGCGACCAGGATGGCCTGATCCAGATGCAGACACGGCTGCTCAATCAGCTCACCGCCTGCCTCAAAGCCTACTATCCGGTGGCGTTGGAGCTGTTTAGCAAGCTGCACCAAGCGGCAACGCTCGCCTTCTTGCAGGCCTATCCCACGCTGGAAGCTGCCCAAGCCGCGAGTGAAGCCGAGATCCTGGCCGTGCTGCAGACCGGGCCCTTTCCCCATGCGAAAGCCAAAGCGCAGGCGATCTGGCAGCAGGTGCATGGTTCCCACTTGCAGGCCGATGCCATTACCACGCGGACCAAATCCTGCTTGATGCTGGCCCTGGTGCAGCAGCTGGCTCCGGTCGTGGAGGCGATTGCCGCCTACGACCAGGAGATCGAGCGCCTTTTTTTGACGCATCCTGATGCTCCCCTGTTCGCAAGCCTGCCAGGGGCGGGGAAACGCCTGGCCCCCCGTCTGTTGGCCGAATGGGGCGATGACCGCACGCGGTATCAGGATGCGAGCAGTGTACAAGGCCTGGCGGGGACCTCGCCGGTCGCGTTTCAGAGCGGGAATTTTGCCCGAGCGCATCGGCGTTATGCCTGTAACAAGGTGTTGCGCAACGCCTGCCACCAGTTTGCCTGGCACAGTACGCGGAGCGAGCCGTGGGCGCTGGCCTACTATCAGCGCAAGCGGCAGCAAGGCAAGACCCACACGGTTGCCGTGCGGGCGCTGGCCAATCACTGGGTGCGGATCCTCTTCGCTGCCTGGGCCAACCGGCAAGCCTATGACGCGGCGATCTTCTTGGCAGCTCAGCAGGCGCATGCTCCACATGCTGCCTAATTCTGCCTTCATTGTTTTTTTTCTTTGGCCGCCGCCACTCTGGTGGCCTCGCACGAGCCAGGCATTCGGTCAAGGGTTTGCGGAGTGCAACGGAGCAAACGTGCCCAGCCCTTGACCGAATCCGCTCGTGCGGCAGACTCCGCCAGGTGGAGGTCAAAGAAACATCGGTTCATCAATTCGTCTCATTCTCTTGCTCATAGAAGGTCTGTCTATTTCCGCGTATGCAGAGCCGGGGCATTCTCGCCATGAAAGGGAGCAGTGCGTGTACGCAGTCCTGGAGCAGTACGGTGGCTATGTGTTGGCCGGTGTGTGGATGGTAGGAGGTGTCATACTCGGCATCCGCAACGGGAAGTACCGAAGTGCCTACTTGCAGCGGTTTCCTCCGGTCAACGGCGTGCCGCTGTACATGACCTGGCACGGCAATCCCTTTGGCTCGGAAGCACGTGCTATCTACCGAGCGGCGTTGAATCGTCAGCCCGATCCCGACGTCGAGCGCATGCGTCGGGAGCTGTGGCGGAGGTACGGGCAGATTTGTCTCTGGATATTTGGTTTTCCGGTGCTGGCCTTCGGGGTAGCAGCGCTGGTGCTCACCATCTTTCCGCATTGAACCGAGCGGAAACTAACACATGCTCTGTGTTTGGATAAAGCCTAGCTTACACGAGGTGGTACCGCCGGCGAGCTGTCCGGCATGTTCGCGCTCGCCGGCAGTTGAGGCTCAGACCGACCTTTGTTATACTGCTATCCACTAGTTGTCCTCGCAACATCCGGATTTGACTACCAAGCCTTCGTTCAGCAAAGATCAGCAAAGAAGGGAGCCGCAATGCTTGAAGTAGCCCCACCCTCGTTCGTCAGCGTAGACGGCCGCAAACTGGCCTTTGACGAGGTTACACCGCCGAGCCAGAAGGGAACTGTATTATTGCTCACCGGTCTCGCTAACAAGCGACTGGGCTGGTACAATCAACTGCCGGTATTTGGGCAGGTACATCGCACTATCGCCATGGACCATCGGGATACTGGCGACAGCGATCCATTCGCCGCTCCCTACACTACCGCGGATCAGGCCGACGATGCCGCCGCGCTCCTGCGGGCGCTCAACGTGGAAGGCGCGTACGTGGTAGGCATTTCCATGGGCGGATTTGTCGCGCTGGAACTGGCGCTACGCCATCCTGATCTGGTGCGGAAGCTGGTGCTTACCGGCACCTCGGCGGGCGGACCTACCCATGTGCAGCCGCGTCCAGAGATCGGTGCGCTGCTGGTGCAGGATCGGAGTGCCGCTGAAGTAGGAGAGCTGAGTCGGAGGACCTACACGTTGATAATGGCCCCTGGTTACGCCGAGAGCCATCCCCAGGTCATGGAGCGAATCGCCGAGATCGCCCGCTACCGCCCGCAGTCGGTGGATTCCTATATGCGGCAGCTGCAGGCCTGCTTTGGCCACAATGCATCGGACTGGTTGGATCAGATTGAGGTGCCGACATTAGTGGTACACGGTGAGTTGGATCCGCTGGTACCAGTGGAGAACGGCCAGTACCTGGCGTCCCATATCTCCGGTGCCCAGCTCATCTGCTATCCGGATACCGGACATATCTCCATCACCGAGCGCGCCGACGACTACAATCGTGACGTGCTGGATTTTCTGGCCCACTAACGTGTGCCCTGGCACAGACGCGGGCTGGACTACCCGAGTAGATCCAACCCGCTGATGCCTGTGCTCTCCTGCAGCACGCTTACGATGATGAACAGCAAGGTGCTTGGGTTCGGCCCTGCGGCTATCCGGCAGTCAAGTAGCTCAGGTCTTCTGCTCGGTACGGCCGAAGCCTTGATCTACCTCACCGGTATTCGACTCCTCCTCGCCCGGTTGGCACGAGACGAGAAATGAAGCCTATTCGAACACTTTCTGATGAGGTTTCTGGCTATCTTGCTCGCATTGCTGAGCTGAGGCGGGCCATTCCTCGCCATCGTTATATCTGGCCAGACTGGTTTCAGAATTGGTGTCTAGCACCGATACGTTGATACGCGGGGGTAGAAATATTCTCGAATGCTACACCTATCTATGAGGGTATTCGACTCTCCCCCATCTCCACCAAGAATGCTTGGCTGTCATGCCGTGAGACGACTGATTTCTAGGCATTTTTGTGGGCACTGGTTCGCTCTCATTGGGGCAGAAATTGGCCACCATTCCTCCTCAAGACCCGTTGTCGTGAGGTGTGACCCTCAGCCTCACATCAGGAGTTGAAGTAGTGCTGTTCCATGTCCGGGATCAGTGCAGGGTGCACAGGCCGCCATCCCAGGAGTTCCTGGGTCCGCGCGCTCGACCTCGGGAGGTCGCGTGCCGCCACGGCGCCGAGAAAAGCGCCGAAGTGGGCGTCTGCCTCTTCAGGGGAAATGCTGACCACCGGCAGGATCAGGTGGCGAGCAATGACGTCGGCGATGTCGCGGAATGGCACTCCCTCGTCGCCGACTCCGTCAAGTTGCGACCCCGCCGGGGCAGCTTCCAGCGCCAGGCGAAACAGGTGCGCCGCGTCGAGGCGATGGACAGCAGTCCACCGGTTGGACCCGTCGCCGATGTAGGCAGAGACACCCTTCTCGCGGGCGATGGTAATCAGTCTCGGCACGAAGCCGTGGTGGTCGCCCTCGCCATGCACGGACAGGGAGAGCAAGACAACCGATGAGCGCACTCCAGCCAGGCTGAGCGCCGCGTTCGCCGATGCCTCCCCGCGTAAGTGAGCGGTGATGATGAACGGCTTGCCTGTGCCTTCGAGCGCCGCCCCCATCGTCTCGACAGCACGCAGATCGGCGGTAAGCGCGGCTGAAAAGTCCGGAAAGCCGTGAAAAGCCAGGTGAATGACGCCGTCGGCAGCCGCAGCGCCGCGGTGAAGGCTGCCCAGGTCGTCAAGGGAACCGCGATGCACCTCAGCCCCGGCTTCGATCAGTCGCGCGGCGCCAGCGTCTGAACGGGTCAGTCCGACGACCTGGTGACCGGCACCCTGGAGCTCGCCGACAACGGCGGAACCGATGAAGCCTGGTGCTCCTGTAACGAAGACACGCATAAGAAAGTCCTCCTTCTCCTGGTAAAAGCAAGCGTCAGTGTGATAACATGAGGCTGTCTCATCTATAAAATGAGGGGTCCTCATGTTTACCTTCCGATAATAACGGAGGCACCCTCACTTTGTCAAGGGTCACTATCTCAAGGAGAAAGGAGTTGCGTGATATGAACGAGCCAACACCGGCCCCCCGTGCAATGCGAGTTGATGCCCAGCGCAACTACGCCACCCTGCTGAAGATGGCGCGTGCCGCGATCTCCGAACGCGGCGCTGACATCTCCCTCGAGGACATTGCCAGGTCGGCTGGGGTCGCCATCGGAACGCTGTACCGCCATTTCCCCACGCGCCAGGACCTCCTTGAAGCGGTGTTCGTGGATGAGACCAATGAACTGCGGGTGCGTGCTGAAGAACTTGCCAGCGCCCCAGTTCCCCTAGACGCTTTCATTACCTGGCTTCGTCTCCAGATGGACTTCGCTGCTCGAGGGAGGAGCATGGGAGCAGCCATCATGGCTGCCAAGCACGTTCCGGGAACAAGCATCTATGCCGCGAACACCGCGATGCTTCAGGCGGGAGGAGTCCTGTTGCTCCGCGCCCAGGACGCGGGACAGATCCGAGGGGATGTCCATCTTTTGGACGTGGTCCGACTCGTCTACGGAATCGTCATGGTGAATAAGCATGCGTCCGACCCTGATGGGATCGACCGCATGCTCAATCTCGTCATTGCCGGAATCAGAACAAAGCTGAGTCGAGACTGAAAGATGGTATATGAAAGCCATCAGAGTGAGTTTTGCAGTGAAGAGCAGGGGCGGCATGGCCTACGCTTTGCGGCATGACGCCCTCTCTCCAAGCGATCTCTCCGAAGCCGAATGGGACCGG
This sequence comes from Ktedonobacterales bacterium, assembly GCA_052143275.1. GTDB lineage: Bacteria > Chloroflexota > Ktedonobacteria > Ktedonobacterales > JADMIN01 > JAJPKE01. The sequence continues at coordinate 6,904 of JBKQTH010000154.1, forward strand.
CTCCAACGGCTCCAGCCGCTCCTCCCACCCCGACCTCCGCATGCCAGACCCCGGCAGCGCGCGTTGGAGGGGCATTGTCTCCCGAAGGAAAGGCAGGCACGCAGGGATGCACATGAGATGCACAGGATCAGTTCGAAGCACGTGCACTGCGAGAGCTGTCGCAGTCCTCGCAGTGCCGCCTGTTTGGCTACCTCAACCCCCTAAATTTCCGGTGGTCACCACGCCTGCACGCTCGTAATTCACGAGAATGATGCCACTTGGGGAGACGTGGCTCTCCGTCACCTTGAACGCCGCCGGGATGGTGCCCTCGGCAAACAACCGTTTGCCACTGCCGAGCGTCAGCGGATAGATCTTGAGCCAGAATTCATCGACCACATCATGCTTCATGAGCGTCTGAACGAGATTGGCACTGCCGTACACGTGCAAATCCGGCCCTGGCTGCTGCTTGAGTTGGGTGACTTTTTCCGCAATGTCTCCGCCGAAAAACACGGAGGGCTGCCATTTGTGAGAGGTCATGGTATTCGAGGCGACGTACTTGGTCGCTGGATTGACGCCCGGCCAGATGTCCGCATGGTGCGGCCAAAACGATGCCCAAATGTCAAAGGTTTTGCGCCCTAACAACAGATCAAACGGCATAGTCATCTGCTTCGTCATGACGGCTTCAGCAACATCGTCGTCATAGGGAGCTTGCCACCCGCCATACGCGAAGCCACCACTGGTATCTTCCTCTGGCCCGCCTCCAGCTTGTATGACCCCATCCAGGGTCATAAATTCAAGGACAATCACTTTTCTCATACCTGCGTTCCTCCACCATCTGGCGACCTCTCAAGAGGCCGTGCTACTGCGATGGGTCTTCAGGCGCGCCCAGCGGCACGCATCGTTCTTATTCTGTGGCTCATCGCCCAAAACGGGAACGATACAAAGGACGGAGAGAATCGAAGTGTAGCCCAGGAGGGGCCTCACCCCGTCATTCCATTGCAAAACACGCTCGTTGTGTCGCATGGTGCCCCGGTCCCTGGGCTGCGCGTCTGGCTGTCGTGCCCCAGCGATTCCGTGTTTGATGCACACCTGGCACGCCCTCGGATGAGCTCGCCACGTAGGATGTGCCGTAAAGAAACCATACGCTCATGCGTGTATGCAGATACGGTCGACACCAAGCTGGTGGGCACAGAGGCGCACACACTACGAAGTCGGGGTAGCATATGCCAAGGATTTCAGCGTCCAGGCACCGGGAGGCACCCTCCACTGGGAGCATCTTCAGGCAACGTCCGGTACCTGCTGGGGCGCTTGCCCTGCTGCTGGCAGCGCTGCTGGTGGCGGGTTGCGGCCGGGCGACCACCACGCGGGCAGGGAT
>JBKQTH010000155.1:0-16844 GCA_052143275.1 Ktedonobacterales bacterium
AGGGTGGCCATCGCGCGGATAGCTTCGTGGCCTGATTTGCCCATCACCGCCTTGCCCAATAGATCGATCTGGTCGTGCCAACTCTGCAACGCCAATTCGCGGCGCAGCCCATCGATCCCTTGGGGCAAGTAGTGGTAGAGCGAGGGCGGGCGCACGCCTAGATCTTGCGCCAGCTTGCCCATCGTGACGGCCTCTAATCCCCCCTTGTCCGCTAGGGCGACGGCGGCCTTGATGACCGTCGCCTTGTCGAGGCCAACTCGTGACGCCATCAGCGGGCCACCGGCTGCGGGATCTGTTGCAGAAACTGGCTGATCGCAGGCCCCACGATCTCCGGCATCTCCGCGACAAGGTAATGGCCTGCCCCCTCGACCATCTGCACCTGGCTGCCGGGGATATGCGCGGCGATCCACTGCGCCTCTTCAACGGGCTTGTAGTCGGGGTCGCGTGACCCCATGAGGATCAACGTGGGCACGCGGACATCACCCAGCCGCTTCGTCGCTGGGGCAAAAGAGGCTACGTGTCGCATGGCGCGAAGCCGTCCAGGTTGACGCAACATCGCCAGTTGCGCCGCGAAATACGCGTCGAAGTCGGCGGGCTTCTTCGTCGGAAAGCCGCGTGAATAATAGGTTTTCCACATCATAAGCTCCCAGGGTCCCCCGAAGAGCGCCGCGTTCATCAGCTTCCCTAGCCACGCTGGGCCGCGATCGCGCACAAAAGGGCCATTGAGCACGAGGCCGCTGACCAGTTCTGGCGCGGTCGTGGCCGCGATGACGGCGGATGCGCTGTTGTACGAATGGGCGATGATGGTTGCCGGACCGCCGCCAAGGTAGCGAATGAGCGCCAGGATGTCACCACTGATGGCGGTGTGATCATATGACGGCCAGCCAGCGCTGGTCTCGCCCAGACCCCGCCAATCCATCGTGGCGACGCGGTAGCCCGCCGCCACGAGTTGCGGCACCAGGAAGCGATATTCGGCGCGCATATCGAAGATGCCGATGACGCAGACGACCAACGGACCCTCGCCCTGCACATCATACGCGATCTTTCCCTCTGGGAGGGTTAAAAACTGTGTCTCCGTGATGATCCTCTCTCTCCTGATAGTGGGGCGCATTGACAATTCCCGCCCCGGCCTTCATGTATTACACTGTAGTCTAATACTATTAGTTTGTCAAGGGGTGCTCTCTCCTATTTGGGGTTTAATGAGTATCAAGACAATACACGTCGGTAAGGAGATGAAGCTTGGAATAAGAGCAGACTGCCCAGCGGCGAGGTCGTCATCGCGCCTGGTGAGCGCGCAAGCCAATTGCACTGCGTCATAGGCACGCAGAGGATGAATGCGGCACAGGGCGGCGGCACGAGTAAAGATCGCACGATTGACCAGTACCACGACATAGTCGCTCTGTATAAGCAAGTCAAAGTAGGTAATGAGTGTGTCGCGGTCAGTCATGCTCAGTCGAGGAGGATTCTCGCGAACTAAACGCGCCAACGTAGCGCTCATCTCGACTATCGCCACAGTGTTCCCTGTAGCAGGATCGCAGAGGGATTCTATCCAGGCATGCCCTGGCTCGGCTACGGGCCGTTTGACAAGAGCCGACGTATCGAGGAAGTAGGTCGACATTAACGCGGTCCGCGGTCTTCGCTCACGATATCGGAGGCCCACGGCTTTTTTGCCCCGATACTCTGGGCAATGCGTTCGTTCTCAGCGTATAACTTCGGGTCTATAGGCGTATGTGTCGGGAGCGAATAACTTCCGCGTGATGTCGGCTGCGTTGAAGTGGCATAGTTCTGGGCAATGGCTTCATGGACTAGGGTTTCAATAGGTGCTCCACGTTCCTGGGCGGCTGCAACGAGAGCGGCATAATCGTCGTCGCTTATCAGGATCTGGTGTGCCATGCTCCACTTCCTTTTCCAGGAGGCCGCTCGCCTGGCGTACCTGTCTTCAGCTACTTCGTCCTCGTTACGGCAAGTTTGCCACTACCGTGCACGCTTCGTGGTCACTGTCCGTTCAGGGGTCAGATCAGGGGTCAGATCAGGGGTCAAAAGCAAAGCGTGGGGATATTGCGCTGAGACACTAAAGGCTACAAACCCGCATGCATTCCTACTTGACCATATCAAAGTACCTTTAGGTTACCTGTTCTATTCCTGACAGAGGATGACAGGTATCGCCGTGTATGTTAACGGCAAGAGCTTGGGTACGGCCGCTCATCACAGCCGGTCGTTACGGCGGCACGGAGCGCAGCACCTATCAGGTGGAGATTCGGAGCATGTCAGGAACTCCATCCCCTTCGGGGGATGAGCTTGCTCTGTCCTGACCAGTCCCAGTCTGGAAACAGGCTACGATACTGGTGAAATTAGGTACCGTGGGATGACCGGTCCAGTCCCACGCTCTACGGCTCGTCCGTTAAACAGATCTTCAGGAGTGGAGTCCGTGCGGCGAGCGTTAAACCACCGGCTATCTTGGACGAGGACCACCTTACCTGCGCAAGCAGTGATCTGTTGGAGTTGGCCAGCAGTCCCCACACGGGGAGAAGGAACACATGCATGCAACGCGTCTTCGTCATCGACCAGCAGCAACGGCCTTTGATGCCGTGTACTCCTGCTCGCGCACGATGGCTCCTGACCCAGAAGAAAGCCGCTATCGTCAGGCGCTATCCGTTTACGATTTGGCTGAGCGAGGCAAAGCCAGAAGCCACTGTGACTCCCCTCCGAATCAAGATCGATCCCGGCTCCAAAACCACGGGCCTGGCGCTCGTTCATGAGGCCACGGAAGAGGTGGTGTGGGCAGGGGAGCTGACGCATCGGGGGCAAGAGGTGAAGCAGCATGTGGATCAGCGCCGCGCCTGCCGCCGGTCCCGCCGGCAACGCCACACCAGGTACCGACAAGAGCGCTTTGCGAACCGTCGTCGCACCGAAGGATGGCTGCCCCCTTCGCTGGAGAGCCGAGTGGCCAACGTCCTTACCTGGATACACCGGCTCCGACGGTGGGCTCCAATCTTGGCCATCAGCGTAGAGCTGGTGAAATTCGATACCCAGCTCCTGCAGAACGCTGAGATCAGCGGGGTCGAGTACCAACAGGGGGAACTGGCAGGCTACGAGGTGCGCGAATATCTACTTGAAAAATGGGGACGGCGCTGCGCCTACTGTGGCACTACGGGGTGCCCAATAGAGATTGAGCATCTCGTGCCGCGCAGCCGGGGAGGGAGTTGCCGGGTGAGTAATCTGACCCTCGCCTGCCATGGGTGCAACCAGCAGAAGGGGAACCAAACCGCTGCCGAGTTTGGTCACCCTGAGCTTCAAGCCCACGCGAAGGTCCCCTTGCAGGATGCTGCGACCATGAATAGTACCCGCTGGGCGCTGTATGACCGGTTGAAGCAGACCGGATTACCGATTGAGACCGGGACGGGCGGCAGGACGAAGTACAACCGAACGATGCAGCAGATGCCCAAGACCCATTGGCTGGATGCGGCCAATGTCGGTGCCTCCACGCCAGGGGCATTGCGCTGGCACGGAGTCGTTCCCTTGCTCATCGGGGCACAAGGCTGGCAACGACGGCAAATGTGTTTGGTGGATCCGTGCGGATTCCCACGAACCAAGGCCAAGAGAGCGAGTTGGGCATTTGGCTTCAAAACCGGCGATATCGTCAAGGCCGTCGTGCCTGCGGGGCAGCCTCACGGTACGCATGTGGGGAAAGTAGCGATCAAAGCCACGGGGAATTTCACCATTACCACCAAGCGCCGAGCGATACCGGATGTGCCCTATCGCTATTGCGCCGTCCTCCACCGAAGTGACGGCTATTCGTATCAGAAAGGAGAACGCGCTTTTTACCCAATCCCTTGAAGGGGATGGGTCCCCAGCGCGAATTTTATATGGAGCCGGGTAACATTACCATACGTGGAGCGCAGCAGCATAATCTCAAGCGGATAGACGTCACCATACCACGTCATCGTCTGGTGGTTATCACTGGCGTAAGCGGCAGCGGCAAGTCCTCGCTGGCATTCGATACCATCTATGCCGAGGGGCAACGCCGTTATGTCGAAAGCCTGTCGTCTTATGCCCGCCAGTTCCTGGGTCAGGTCGAAAAGCCCAAGGTAGACTTTATCGGTGGGCTCAGCCCTACCATTTCAATAGAGCAGAAAACTGTCAGCAAGAACCCACGGTCTACTGTCGGGACCGTCACCGAGGTACTCGACTACCTGCGTGTGCTGTACGCCAGGGTTGGTGTCCTGCATTGCCCGCAGTGCGGACGCCAGGTCTCCGCTCAGAGTGCCGAAGAGATCGCCGGCCAGCTGGCGACTCTGCCCGCAGGCACCCGGTTACAGCTGATGGCACCGGTGGTGAACCGGCGCAAAGGTGCCCACACCGAACTTATCGCCGAGGCACGCCGCAGTGGCTATGTCCGTGCGCGCATTGACGGTGTGCCGGTTGAACTGGAGAACTCTATTGCGCTTCCCAAGACGAAAACCCACACCATCGACTTGATTGTAGACCGGCTGGTTGTCCCAGCCGACGAAGATGAAGATCGTCAGGCGTTTCAGTCACGGCTCATCGACTCGGTAGAGACAACGCTTCGCGCTGGCAACGGGCTGCTGATCGCTGATCTGGGCAGCGGCCGCGAGCTACGTCTCAGCGAGCACCAGGCGTGCGCTCACTGTGGCATCAGTTTCCCCGATCCGTCCCCTCAACTCTTTAGCTTTAATTCGCCGGTGGGAATGTGTCCTGAGTGTAATGGCTTGGGCATGAATATGAGGGTTGATACGTCACGAATCATCACTGATCCGGATCGATCGATGCTGGACGGCGCGATTCGCTGGTATGGCGAGCTAGGCAAGAAAAGGGATTCAATGGGCTATCGCGAGGCACAGAGCCTGGCGGCGCACTTTGGTGTAGACCTGGCAACTCCCTGGCGAGATCTTCCGCAACAGTTCCGCGATGCGCTGCTCTTCGGCTCCGGTGAGGAGAAGGTTCGCTTCACCTATCAGAGCGAGTGGAATGAGGGCACCTTCTCTGGAGAAAGCAACCGCATATTCAAAGGTATCGTCCATAGCATCAATCGGCTCTATCACCAAACCAGCTCAGAGCAGACACGTCGCTGGTACGCCAGTTTTATGAGTGAGCAGCCCTGCACCGCCTGCGCGGGCACTCGTCTCTGTGCGCAGGCGCGAGGCGTCACCATCGGCGGCAAGCCCATCTCGGACGTCACCGCTATGTCGATCGGTGAGGCATATGCCTGGATGCTGGCGCTCTCGGCAGGCGACGAGGAGGCACCGGCGGGTAGCGCCGTGCTTACCGGCGCCCAGCTCGAGATCGCCGGCGAGGTGCTAAAGGAGATTCGTGAGCGTCTCCGTTTCATGCTCAATGTGGGTCTACACTATCTTACGCTTGACCGTCCTGCGCCCTCGCTCTCCGGCGGTGAGGGGCAGAGAATCCGGCTAGCGAGCCAACTTGGCTGTGGGCTCGTGGGCGTGCTGTATATCCTGGATGAGCCCTCTATTGGTCTGCATGCACGCGACAACAGAGCCCTCATCGACACGCTGCTTCGCCTACGAGATATGGGAAATACCATCCTGGTCGTCGAACATGACGCCGATACTATGAGGAGCGCCGACTGGATCATTGATCTAGGGCCCGGCGCCGGCATTCTCGGAGGAGAGGTCACTGCCTACGGCACTCCAAGTGAGATAGCTTCAAATCCCCGGTCGTTGACTGGGCGTTACCTGAGTGGCGAATTACGCGTCTCTCACTCTCCCAACCCCCAAGCGCGCCGTTTGCCCGACGGGCGTTGGCTCAAGGTAGTGGGTGCGAAGAAGCATAACCTCAAGAACATTACCGCTGCAATCCCTGTGGGCCTGATGACATGCGTCACTGGCGTCTCTGGCTCCGGTAAGAGCAGCCTCATCTCGCAGACACTGTATCCCGCGCTGGCTCGCGCCTACCACCGCGCCGAGACTACTCCAGGCTCGCACCACAGCATTGAAGGCATGACTTATTGTGACAACATCGTCAATATCACGCAAGATCCAATCGGCCGGACGCCTCGTTCCAATCCCGCCACGTATGTAAAGCTCTTTGATGAGATACGCCAGCTCTTTGCCACAACGCCCGAGGCGCGTGCGCGTGGTTACAAGTCAGATCGCTTCAGCTTTAACGTGAAGGGTGGGCGTTGCGAGTCTTGTCAGGGCCATGGCCAGAAGCGAATCGAGATGCACTTTCTCGCCGATGTCTGGATCACCTGCCGCGAGTGCGATGGCAGCCGATTCAACCGGGAGACGCTGGCGGTGACCTACAAAGGCAAGAACATTTCGGATGTTCTCAACATGGATGTACGTGAGGCGCTGGCATTCTTTACCAATGTGCCCCGGATGGAGCGCATGCTCCAGACCCTTAACGACGTTGGGCTGGATTACCTCAAGCTCGGGCAGAGCGCAACCACGCTCTCCGGTGGCGAGGCCCAACGCATCAAGCTGGCCAAAGAGCTCAGCCATCCGGCCACCGGCCGCACGATCTACATCCTTGATGAGCCGACCACCGGCCTGCACTTCGCCGATATTCAACGGCTGCTCGATGTACTGCACCAGCTGGTGGACGCCGGCAATACTGTGATTGTAGTCGAGCACAATCTTGACGTCATTCGCTCAGCTGACTGGATACTCGACCTTGGTCCCGAGGGCGGCCAGAACGGTGGCTACCTCATAGTCGAAGGGTCGCCCGAGGAGGTAGCGAAGGTGGAGGCCAGCGCCACCGGCCAATGCCTGCAGGGAATTTTCAGTACCGCAGTGCTGGCTAGCGCGCTCAGTTAGCCAAGGGGGGTTGTTATCTATGCGGTTTGCCGTTAATGTGCCGAACTTTGGCGAGTTTGGAGATGCCCGTACTCTAGCTAATCTGGCGAGTGATGCCGAAGAACACGGCTGGGATGGCTTCTTCATTTGGGATCATATCTATTTTAAAGAGGAGATGGGGGAGCTGCCGATGGCCGACCCCTGGGTGAGTCTGGCAGCCATCGCGATGGCCACCGATCGTATCCGCTTTGGGGCTCTAGTGACGCCGCTTCCACGCCGTCGCCCGTGGAAAGTCGCTCGTGAGGCGGCAACTTTAGACCGTCTCTCCGGTGGGCGGCTCATCCTGGGCGCTGGTATCGGAGGTAACTGGTGGGGCGAGTATACTCGGTTTGGAGAGGATGCCGGCGACAGGTTACATGCCGAGATGCTGGACGAGGCTCTGGCGATCCTGACTGGCCTCTGGACGGGTGAGAATTTCAGCTTCCAGGGCAGGCATTATGCGATTGAAGAGTCCCGTTTTCTGCCGGCTCCGTTGCAAAGGCCACGCATTCCTATCTGGCTCGCCGCTGGCTTACCTCACCAGAAACCGATACGACGTGCCGCCCACTGGGATGGTATTTGTCCGATCAGCGAGCAAAAGATCACCGCCGAGACTGTACGAGAGATGCTTGCAGTTGTTCGCGAAGAACGTGCTAGCGACGCACCTTTCGACGTGGTACTGGCAGGCTTTACCGGTGACATGGAGCCCTCTCGGGCCGGAGAGCTGCTGGAGAGTTATGCTGAAGCCGGCGTAACCTGGTGGCAGGAAGGCTTCTGGGGGACCGACACTGTCGAAATGGTACAGATACGTATCCGCCAGGGACCGCCCGAGGTAGCGTCGTGACGGTCGGGGATGGAATGAGCCACGATCCGATCCGATTCGATTAGATTTCTGCTAGATCTCTGCCTTGAAACTAATTTCTAGAGTGATGTATCCTGTATACTAGAGAGGCGCTTTTCGGCTCGCTACCAACCAGCGACGCTAGACGGGATACGGGGGCATGGCGCTCGTGTCTCGCATTTTGCCGTGCTCTCGGTGGCCTTTTGGGTCAGGCACAGCTTGACTTCTACGACATCTGCGACATCGTACGGTCTTTCGCAGGAGGTGCCCGTTGGCCAATCGCGAGTTCACCATCGCGAACGAATATCGCTACAATCGCAGCGGTCCGGTCCGCTGGATCGTCTCGCACCTCTTGCGACACCAATTCTTTCTGACCACCTTCATCCTTGGCACGGCTCTGGCGCAGGTGCTACAGTCCATCATTCCGAATCTGACCGGCGCGGCCTTCACGGTAGTGTTGCAACCCAAACCAAGCCAGGAGTTACTCTTGCAGATCGCGCTGGAGGTTCTGGCGGTGGTCATTGGACTGTTTGTCATAGGCGGCGCCGGCTCTTTTTCGAGCGAGTTCCTGGCGCAGCGGATGGAGCGAGATACCCGAGACGAACTTTATCTAAGCCTACTCGGCAAGAGCCAGACATTCCACAACCAGCAGCGTGTAGGCGACATCATGGCGCGCGCCGCCAACGATGTGCGCCAGCTCAACCCGATGGTCAATCCAGGACTCAGCTTATCGCTCGAATCCTTTACCGGCCTGGTCATTCCCATCATATTCATTGGACTGATCCAGCTCGACCTGCTCATCGTGCCGCTCTGCTTTACCGCGGCATTCCTGGTGGCGGTACGCCGCTACAGTCGCCAGTTACATCCGGTCTCGGCTCAAATGCGCCAGCAGTTCGGCCGGATGAATGCCGCGCTCGAAGAGACGATCACCGGCATCGAAGTTGTCAAGGCAACGGCGCAAGAGTCCAATGAGAAGCGCAAATTCGCGAACAACGCCGGCGTGTACCGAGACTACTTCGTCCGTAACGGACAGATCCAGGCGATGTACCTGCCGCCGCTTCTGATGGCGATTTCTCTGGTGGGCGCCTTCCTGCAGGGAGCGTTTCTCTACACGCACGGCCAACTCAGTATCGGCAACCTTATTGCTTTCATGGGACTGATGACGCTTCTGCAAATCCCGACCATCAACTCGATTTTCACGTTCACACTGTTGCAACTGGGTGTGGCCGGAGCCAATCGTATCCTGACTCTCATGAAAGAGGAGACCGAGCTCGACGAGAATGAGAGCGGGCACCGCGCGGTGATGAGCGGTGATATCGTCTTCGACGGGGTTAGCTTCGGCTTTGGCGAGACACCTCTGCTCAAGGATATTACATTCCACGCCAAACCGGGCCAGACGATTGCCATTGTTGGGCAGACCGGATCTGGCAAGAGCACACTGACCAAATTGGTAAACCGTACCTACGATGTCAGCGCTGGTCGCCTCCTGATCGACAATGTCGACGTGCGCGATTGGAGTCTTGATGGGCTGCGCTCCCAGATCTCGACCATCGAACAGGATGTTTTTCTCTTCTCCCGCAGCATCGCCGAAAACATCGGTTTTGGGCTTGGGCAGCAGGTAGACCGAACCGCAATCGAGCAGGCCGCTCGTGATGCGCAGGCCCATGATTTCATTATGACTTTGCCGGATGGTTATGACACGATCATCGGCGAACGAGGTGTCACGTTGTCTGGAGGCCAGCGCCAGCGACTGGCGATTGCGCGCGCGTTGCTCACCGATCCGCGTATTTTGATTCTGGACGACTCGACCAGCGCCATTGACAGCGCCACCGAGGATAAGATCCAGAGGGCGATCCGCCGAGTCCTCGAAGGGCGCACCACGCTGCTCATAACCCACCGGCTTTCACAGATTCGCTGGGCGGACCACATCCTGGTGCTGCGGCGTGGTGAACTGGTAGATCAGGGCAATCATTCTGAGCTCTTAGAGCGCTGCGAACTCTATCGACGCATCTTCGCGCACGACGATCCGGCCCCGCCGTCTAGACTGGCGGCGCCGGCAGGTACCGTGGGCTGACAGAGGCAAAGCGAGGAAAGCGTATATGGGTTTCATTTTCGATGGACTGGACGCCGAAGGGTACGACCGGAACTATTCCGACCGTGCACTATTATCGCGTATCCTGGGATATTTTCTACCAGAGCGGCGCGCGATGCTGCTGGTCGCGGCCACCATAACCCTCGCATCGGTCGCAGATACCGTACTTCCGGTGCTGATTTCGCACGGTATCGACGCGCTACTCTTACCGGGTAGTGTCCGGTCAACCATTATCTTGATCATCGTGGCGATACTGATTGCCGGAGCGCTCTCCTGGACGTTCAACTTTATCCGCCGCTACTATACCGCCCGCGCCGTCGGCAATGTCGTTATGAAGATCCGGCAGGATGCCTTCGACGCCGTGCTTGCACGAGATATGTCCTTCTATGACGAGACACCCTCTGGCAAGGTGGTCAGTCGCGTCACCTCAGATACTGAAGACTTTGCCACAGTCGTCACGCTGACGCTGAATCTGCTGAGCCAAATCTTCCTGGTGGTGCTTATCTTCGGCGTACTCTTCTATATCAACGTTGGTCTTACGTTGCTGGCGCTGACCATCGTTCCAGTGATCGTTTTTGTAGCTCTCGCTTTTAGACGCATTGCTCGTCGTACTACACAGCACGCCCGCCGCGCCCTGGCACGGGTCAATAACACGGTTCAGGAAACGATCAGCGGTATCTCTATCGCCAAGAACTTCCGGCAGGAACAAACTATCTACCGCGAGTTCAAGGATGTCAACAAACAATCCTATCAGGTAACTCTGCGACAGGGACTAATTTTCACCGGCATCTTTCCACTGCTCAATACCATCGCCGGTATCGGGACAGTGATAGTGCTCTACTTCGGCGGCCTAGATGTGCTGGATAAAAGTATATTGCCTGGCAGCTGGTACCTGTTCATCCAGGCCATTGGGATACTCTGGTTCCCGCTCACCGGCATCGCTTCGTTTTGGAGCCAGTTTCAGCTTGGTCTAGGGGCCAGCGAGCGCATCTTTGCCCTGATCGACGCCGAGCCTCGCATCGTGCAACACAGTCGCCGATCGCCGGCTCGGGTTATGGGTCGCATTGAGTTCCGCGAGGTGGATTTCGGCTATATCAGCGCTACTCCGGTACTGCACGGCTTCAACCTCACAATTCCGGCGGGACAGACCGTCGCAGTCGTTGGACACACCGGTGCCGGCAAATCCACGCTGGCAAAACTGGTCGCCCGCTTCTATGAGTTCCAGGGTGGCCAACTGCTCATCGACGATCAGGACATTCGCTCCTTCGATCTGTGGAGCTATCACCGTCAGCTCGGCATAGTGCCTCAGGTGCCCTTCCTTTTCTCTGGTACGGTTGCCGACAATATTCGCTATGCACGTCCCGACGCCAGTGACCAGGCGGTGGAAGAAGTGGCGCTGCATATCGGCGGCGGTGACTGGCTCGAAGCGCTGCCTGATGGCCTGCAGACCGAGGTAGGTGAAACGGGGCGCAGTCTTTCTATGGGCCAGCGACAGCTGGTAGCACTGGCACGGGTGCTGTTGCAGGATCCATCTATAATCATCCTTGACGAGGCAACCGCCAGCATAGATCCCCTTACTGAGGCGCAGATCCAGGAGGGTCTGGACCTAGTCCTGCGGGATCGCACCGCCATCCTCATCGCCCACCGGCTCTCGACGGTCAAGAATTCCGATCGGATTCTAGTGATGCAGCAGGGAAAAATAGTTGAGGAGGGTACTCACGACGGTCTCTTAGAGCAGGGCGGGCATTACGCACATCTGTACAATACGTACTTTAGATCGCAATCTTCTACCTACCGGCCAGGCGAGGGCTATGTACCAGTCAAACTCACTAGTGCGGAAATCGAAGAATTAGATCGGCTGGCGGAGGCCGCTAGAGTGGCAGCCGGTGAGGTTTAGTTTATTCCTCTTACCGCCCGCGTGTTACCGCCCGTGTGGCGCTTCGGGTGTAATCCAGTGCGCCCAGTGCAGCAGCTCGTCAGTCGCGAGTGTCAGCCCTTCTTGCTCCGCTATCTGGATGAGAGTCATACTCTGGTGATTCAGCGCATCCCGGTAGCGTGCAAAGCGTTCCACTTCGCCCGGTGAAATCGAGAGTAAATGTGAGCCACGCCTTGCCAGCAGGACGCCGGCCTCCTCGAAGCACTCACGGAGCGCCGCGGCCCGGAAGCCGCTTCCCAGCCCGGTTGGTCCGTCGCCGGCAGGTGCGCAGAGACTAGGGGTCTCCTCGGCAGTCACATCTTCCGCCTTCACCGATCCGCCAGGAAAGACAAAGGCGTTTGGGACGAATTCGCTGCGCACGTGCCGGCGCACCATGAAGACCTCAAACGTCTTGCCTGCCGGGCGCGCCAGTACGACCGCCGAGGCTGGACGTGCCTCTATCCGCGGATGGTCAGCCATACGTACCTCCGTTTGACGCTCGCCACATTTTCCATGCAGCCCACATTCTCCGCGTGGGACCAGATTGCCGAAGGTGGCGACCTTGGTATGTGGTGGATCTCATCATAGCATGACCACAAACCCAAACCAGAATCCCGTTCGGTTATTTCAATCATGCGCCGAGAAGATAGGAGAGATACGTGTGTACCAGGCACATTGACGAGCGTTTTCATTGGTAGCTATACTGGGGCGGCGGCTAGGTAGTGGAGTGCGAGAGCAGTGTGAGGTGTGGTGAGACGGAGCGCAGCGATATGCCTGACAATGCCAGGAACCCGCTTCCAATTGGGACCATCGTTCACGAACGGTATCGCATAATCGCGACTGTCGGGCACGGCGGCCTAGGCACCGTGTATCAGGTCGTTGATATCCTCTATGGCAAACGCAATGTCTACGCACTCAAAGAGTTGATCGACCAGTCCCCAGGAGCGCGCAAACAGTTTGAGATGGAAAGCCAGTGGCTGCAATCTCTTGATCACAATCATATCCCCAAGGTTCGCGAGCACTTCGCATGGCATCAGCGGATGTATCTCGTTATGGACTTCGTTGATGGTGAGAATTTGGAACACAAGCTGATGCGTCAAAGCGACCGCCCGTTTTCGGAGGAACAGGCATTGCGCTGGATTATGCCAGTCTGCGACGTGCTTCACTATCTGCATACGCGTGTTCCTCCGATACTTCACCGCGACGTCAAGCCCTCCAATATCATCGTTACTCCGGAAGGGCATGTAGTATTGGTTGATCTGGGAATTGCCAAAGCCCACCTTCCTGGTGCAAACCAGACCTCGACATTTGTGCGCAAAGCCGGCACCGAAGGATATGCACCGCTCGAGCAGTATAGCGCAACGGGCCAGGCTGGTCCCTGGTCTGATGTATATAGCCTGGGCGCGACCCTGTATCAACTCTTGACTGGACACGTGCCACCCACGGCAGTGGAGCGGATAGCTTTGGACTCGATCCTGGTGCCTCCACAGCAGGCTAACCCGGGTATCAGTGCCTGGGTTTCGGCGGCACTGCTCCAAGCCCTGGCCCTCCGACCTGGCGACCGCTTCCAGTCAGTGCAGGAATTTGCTGAAGCGCTTGCCGGTCCCGCCGGTCGAGTCGCGAGCGTGCTGCCCGCCAATCAGTGGTCCAGCTCACATCCACCATCTTACGGTACCGGAGCGCCACGACCCAACTCAATCCCATCGGCGACGCATTCCACGCCCCCATTCGCGAGCAGCGCACCGGGTATTGATCCACCAGTCCCGCAAGGCTACCCAGCATCCGGCGCCCCCTATGTAGCAGCTATGCCCCTGACCCCGCCGCCGCGAATAAGCGAACCTGCTCTCAGTCAGTCTACTAGCCAGCAGCTGAGGGAAAGAGATCGACAGAAGCTGGCGCAGCTTCAGGCCGAAGTCAATGCCACCGAACCAGGAGGAGCACACCCGGTAGCCGATGAGCCTGAACGCAAACACCGCCGCTTGCGTTCGCCATGGATCTGGGGAAGCTTGGCCTCCGTGCTCGTGCTGGTCGCGCTGGTCACAGGCGCTGTGCTCTATAACGCCGGGGCACCGCCGGACCGCTCTAATCCACAGGCCACCGTTTCCGGCTACTTCGCGGCAGTGCAGGCACAGAATTATACGCTTGCTTGGCAATATTCCGCTGCTTCCTATACTGATGCCGAGTCAGAAGCAAGTTTCATTGACAGCCTGCGCTCCGATGATGCAGAGCTTGGTCGTGTGATTCAGGTTGATGTGAGTGCCATGAACGTCCAGAGGGACAGTTCCGGCAGCGCAACCGTCTTGATCGATGTCACACGCGCCGGCAGCCCTGATTCGCCAGTGGCCTACACCCTTATTCTCGTGCTCTATAACGGCAGTCTCTGGCTCATTGACACTATCAGCACATCATGATGCGCCATAATTACGAGCAAGTATCGGACTTACCCCCAAGCTACGCGCATGATACAATAGTGACGGCACCGTCTATGCGGAGCGCGCCTGGCTTAGATGGTGCCGTATCATTAATCTTGTCTTGAGGATATATAGCCAGTGCCTAGTCAGCGTGATGAAGAAGAAGCGTCAGCCAACGAACCGGGCTCAGTGCGCTCAGATCCATCCACCGCTTCCGATGCTACGCAACCAGTCTATCACGCCGATGCCGCCGATTCCCCTTCAGGCAACTCAAGGCAGAGTGGAGTTTTGGAACGCCGGGCTATTCTACACGGAGAGAAGCTCGGCAGCCACTATGTTCGCAAACAATTTACCCATATGGAAGAGTTTCGGCGGCGTGCCGACGGAGTTCTTGAGGCCACTGAGCGAACTCTGGCTCCCAAGTCAGGCGTAGGTCGGGGGGTCGAGCGGGTCAGGCGCTTCTTGCTGGGGCAGAGACTGGCTACCGAACAGCAGGAACATGAGCGGCTCACCAAAGTAAAAGCCCTGGCGGTTCTCTCGTCTGACGCTATCTCATCCGTTGCTTACGCGACTGAGGCATCGCTGGGCGTCTTGATTGCCGCCGGACTACAGACTCTCCAGGTAAATCTGGTCATTGCCGGTTGTATCGCGCTCTTGATGATAATAGTAGGCACATCTTATCGGCAAACCATTCACGCTTACCCCAATGGCGGCGGCTCCTATATCGTCGCCCACGATAACTTGGGTGAGTTGCCTGGACTAGTCGCTGCTGCCGCTCTACTCATTGACTACATCCTAACCGTGTCGGTGAGCGTCTCCAGCGGAGTTGACGCTCTGGTATCCGCCGTACCTCGACTCAATGGTTCTCTCCACTTGGGAGCAGTGGCTCTGTCCGGCTCGGTGGCTCTCGGTGTGCTCTTTATTGTGATCATCATGGTAGTCAATATGCGCGGCATAAGGGAGTCAGGGACAATTTTTGCCGCGCCCACCTACCTCTTTATTGGTTCTTTTGTCATCATGATTCTGGTAGGTCTCATACATGCCCTCACTACCGGCGGCCTTCTGCATGCCGTTCCACCGACCTTTAGCTCTGCACATGACAACGGCTGGGCGATTGACCAGCAAGTTGGCGTCTTTCTCATCCTGACCGCATTCGCCTCCGGATGTTCGGCTATGACCGGCGTGGAAGCTATTTCAAACGGCATTCCCGCTTTCAAGAAGCCCGAGTCAATGAACGCCGCCCATACTCTCAGCTGGATGGTTGGTATCCTGGTGACCCTCTTTCTGGGTATCACGTATCTGGCCTGGAGATTCGGCATTGTTCCAGTGGCAAATCAGAATCCGACAGTGGATTCGCAGATCGCCCACCTGCTCTTCGTCAACCAGTTTGGCTTTATGTATTACGTAGTACAGGGCTTTACGCTGCTGATCCTGGTATTGGCCGCCAACACCAGCTTTGCCGACTTCCCCCGGCTATCCTCGATTCTGGCACGTGACGGTTATCTACCACATCAGTTTGCCTATCGAGGCGACCGGCTAGCATTCACCACCGGTATTATGGTGCTGGCGACCCTCTCGATCCTCTTGCTGATCCGCTTTGAAGGCAATACCGACGCATTGATCAACCTTTATGCGCTCGGAGTTTTCACTGCTTTTACCCTCTCGCAGTTCGGCATGGTTATCCGCTGGTGGCGCAGGCGCGAGAGCGCCAGCCCACACTGGAGACGCGCTCTGGGCATCAATTTGGTGGGCACGATGGCGACCGGAGTCGTGACATTGGTAATCACCATCTCGAAGTTCGACCGAGGAGCCTGGATCGTGGTCATTCTGGTTCCCGTTCTGGTGCTGACATTCCGGGGTATCTCGCACCACTACCAGTATGTCAAGGTAGCCACGGTCTCCCCGACACCACTGCATCCCGAGCAGTTGAAGCACATCATCATTGTGCCGATTGCTGAGCTCAATCTACCAGCGGTACAGAGCCTGGCCTATGCCTGCTCGATTACCGCCGAAGTGCAAGCGATCCATGTAGCCACCGACCCCCAAGAAGAAGCTGAGTTTCGTGCCAAGTGGGACAGCTGGATGAAGGGCCGCCAGGGTACATGGGACAGTCTCTTACAGAACCGTGAGCCCGATAATGCAGCGGTAGCCGCCAAGAATTTTAGCCAATCCAGCAAGCCGGTGAATCCTCAGTTGGTCATCATTGAGTCCCCGTACCGATCTATGGTGGCACCGTTGATCAAGTATATCGATGCGGTGCGCGAGGACCACCTTGATACCACCATATCCGTTGTTCTGCCGGAATTCGTACCGGCGCATTGGTGGGAGCGCATCCTTCACAATCAAACCGCATTCCGGCTCAAGCTTGCACTGTATGCTCGCCCCGGCGTCGTCGTGATCAATGTACCCTATCATCTGCCTCGCTCTCCACGCCGGAATCCGGAGAGCGCGCCGGTAGAGTGAAGCGGAAGTCACTACCACCGGGAAGTGCTGTACTGGAAGATTCTAGCCAGAGATCTCCTCCCATACGTCTGGCAAGGTACCGGCTGACAAACAAACCGAGTCCCAATCCAGAGAGATTGCGGTGCACCGAATCTGGGGTACGATAGAGGTGGTCAAAGAGGTATGGTTGGTCAGCTTCAACTATGCCGGTCCCCTGGTCACGTACGCTGACCATTACCTGACGCGGTTCGCGAGTGACGGTTACGGTGATGGTGGTGCCGGTACGGCTATACCTGGCAGCGTTGTCGAGCAGATCTCGAATGATCTG
>JBKQTH010000156.1:0-2612 GCA_052143275.1 Ktedonobacterales bacterium
GGCGGCCGGCACACTCAGCGAGGCAGACATCGAGCGATTGGGGGATCGTCCGCTCACAGAGATCCAGACTCGCGTCTGTGCGGAGGTACCTCTTGGCATCGGGCCGGAGGAGGACGCTGTGAGCATCTCCTTCCTGTCGGCTCTTCCCGGGTTCCTGCTCCTCGGTGAGGTAATCAAGGAGCGCAGCTACGGGCATGCGCCACGTGTACCGCTCAACAAAACGAGTAATCGCCTCCTGCTGTCGCTCCTTGGCCGCCCACGTGCGGAACTTCTACACACGAGGTTGCAGAAAGTGCCTGGCTGCGACTGTGGCCGGCCTGCCTACATCAGCCATTACCGCCACAAGTGGGGCGCCACTACAGAGGGCCGTTGAGCCACTTGATGGGCAGCCGCATTGACACGACCCTGTCCGCCTTCTACCACAGTACCATCGTCATAGTGATCCCACTACCTGGTTAACGTGAGTTCGATACTGTTGGCGAACTCGAAGCTGAGACATACTGGAAGGAAACGAAGAGATTGATCCATCAGGGAGGGATGACCTATGAGCCTACCACGAAATGGTTTGCAGCCGGTTCCCGTTGAAACTGCCCGGGTGGCCCAAGCGGCCTTCCCTGACGGCAACGTCTACCTGCGGCTCCGCGATGAGTTCGGGACGCTCTTTGCCGATGAGCTGTTCGCTGCCGTCTACTCTGTCGAAGGGCAACCGGCCCTCCATCCCTGGCAAGTAGCGCTCGTCAGCATCATGCAGTTCATGGAAAACCTCAGTGACCGGCAGGCAGCACAAGCCGTACGCGCCCGGATTGATTGGAAGTACGCGTTGGGCCTGGAGTTGACGGACGAGGGGTTCCATTACTCGGTGCTGAGCGAGTTTCGGTCGCGACTGGTGCGCGGCAGTCTCGAACAGGCGCTGCTGGACACCCTGCTCAAGCGGTGTCAAGAACGGGGGTGGCTCAAAGCCCGCGGGCGTCAGCGGACCGACTCAACACATGTGTTGGGAGCCGTGAAGGCGCTCAACCAGCTCGAACTGGTCGGTGAGACTTTGCGGCATGCGCTCAACGTGCTGGCGACTGTCGCGCCCGAGTGGCTCAAGCCGCAGGTCCAGCCAGACTGGTTTGAGCGCTACGGCGAGCGCATCGAGGACTACCGCCTCCCCAAGGACAAGGCCGAACGCGACGCGCTGAGTAGGACCATGGGCGAGGACGGCTACACCTTGCTCGCCAAGATCGAGCAGGCCACCACGCAGCCGGAGTGGGCCTGGCTCAAGGACTTGCCCGCCGTCCGTATCCTTGAGCAGACGTGGGGGCAGCAATATCGCCAGATCGACGGCCGCGCTCAACGCCTCACCCCTAAGGAGATGCCACCCGTCAGCCAATGGTACCGCTCTCCGTACGACGCGGAGGTGCGCTACGGCCGCAAGCGGGACTTCGACTGGATCGGGTACAAGGTGCATCTGACCGAGTGCTGCGACGAGGACCTTCCGCACCTGATCACGCACGTTGAGACAGTTCCCGCGACCCAGCAGGATCACCACGCCCTCACAGCGATCCAGGAGGAGCTAGCGCGCAAACACCTCCTGCCGCGGCAGCACCTGGTCGATGCCGGCTATATCAGTGCCAAAAGGATCCTCGAGAGCCGCGACCAGCATGATATTGAGCTCATCGGGCCTGTCCATGTCGATCCGAGTTGGCAGGCGCATACGCCCGGCGCCTTCGATGTCTCCCACTTTTCCATCGACTGGGACCACCACGTGGTGACCTGTCCGCAGGGCAAGCAGAGCATCACCTGGCATCGAGGGAAGGATGCCAAAGGCGAATCCGTCGTCACGGTCTGGTTTGCCCAGTCCACCTGCCAGGCCTGTTCCCTCCGCGCCAGATGCACCAAAGCACGGGCAACAGGGCGCAGCATGACGGTCCGCTTTCCGCCCGCACGCCATGAAATGCTCCTCGCCGCTCGGGCCCGTCAACAAACGGCTGAATTCCATGATATGTACCAGGCGCGTTGTGGCGTTGAAGGCACCTTCTCGCAAACCACACGCACCACCGGCATGCGACGAGCGCGTTACACTGGGCAGCGCAAGACGCACCTCCAGCACCTCTTCACGGCCCTGGCGACGAATATCCTGCGACTAGTCTGCTGGCTCGAGGGCATCCCATTTGCCAAGACCCGCATCTCGCGTTTTGCGGCGCTGGCTGCTTAGTTCCAAGTTCGCCAACAGTATCGAACTCACGTTGGTTAGGTCAGATGCGGAGTTCTGGGGTGCTCGTGTTCAGGCCCGTTGGCTTGACGTCGATGATACTGTCGAGCATGTCCGTGACATCTTCCACGTGATTGATCACCAGGATCTGATGGTAATGCTCCTTCACCTCATTGAGGAACTGGACGAGCTGTGCCCTGTGGTCCCCATCCTGGTCGCCAAACACCTCGTCCAGAATGAGAAAGCTGGTGTCAAACCCCGCCTGTTCACGGCAGAACAAGGCAATCGCCACACGCAACATCACCGCCAGAAGGGTCTGCTCTCCGCCAGAAAAATGGGTGATCAAATGTGGGCCAGAACCGTTGTCCGCTCGGATGCGGTAATCCTCGGTGAGTTCAATCTGGCGAAAGCGTGG
>JBKQTH010000157.1:0-15865 GCA_052143275.1 Ktedonobacterales bacterium
CACGCGAGCTCATCTGACCG
This sequence comes from Ktedonobacterales bacterium, assembly GCA_052143275.1. Classification (GTDB taxonomy): domain Bacteria; phylum Chloroflexota; class Ktedonobacteria; order Ktedonobacterales; family JADMIN01; genus JAJPKE01. The sequence goes on from JBKQTH010000157.1 coordinate 21, forward strand.
CCTGGCTGGATCATCTCAAGTGGGACCGCGGTGCCAGGCCGGCGCCTAAGACGATGGCGCGACGGCTGACCTTCCTCAAGAATCTCTGCGGTTGGCTTACTGACGAGGGGCTGCTTTCCAGCGATCCGGCAGCCAACATCGCGCTCTCGCGGCCTACTCCGCCGCTACCGGAGCTACTCTTTGACGATGAAGTTGATAGGCTCGCGCTGGCCGCCGCCGAAGATGTACGCTGCCATTTATTGGTGCTCTTGTTGCTGTCGACGGGCCTGAAGAAAGAGGAAGTCATGGGGCTGCAGCTCCAGCATGTGGACATCTCGGATGCCGACCACCCAGCCATTGAAGTACATTTTCCTGGACAGGCCAAGCGTAGACGTGAGCGCCGCATGGAGCTACCCGGCGAGTGGACTACCGTCTACCAGAGCTATGTGCAGCACTACCACCCACGCGAGTATGTGTTCGAGTGTACCGACCGTAACCTCAACTATGTACTGGCGGCGGCCGTCAAGCGGGCGCGTATCGAGAAGAGAGTAACACTCCAGTTACTGCGCGACATTTTCGCCGTCCAGCAACTGCGTATGGGTATTTCACTCGAAGCTCTACGCGAGAAGCTCGGCCTTTCTGAGGAAGCCTGGTATGAAACTGCGGACAAGTATCGCCGGCTTGCCTTTCCCATGTAGATCACCCAAAGTCTGTTGTAAGGAGTAACACGATGCCCCTCACGCCCTCGCCACTGATCCCTGGCACTTCACCGCTGCCAAACCCAGGGCAGCAACCTCCCAACCGGAGGGCGATACGCGTGGGCGCGCTGCTGAGTTTGCTGGTGCTGATCCTGACGCTGGGCGCCGGGCAAATCCTGCTTCTCCATATCGTCTTCTTTGCTCCGGGACTGGAGGCGCAGGCCAATAGCAGCACTTCGTCCGGCGCCCCTGCCGCAATGTTTCAGGGCTTTGTGTATCCCTGGACCCGGGCTCAGTCGGGCGGGGGCTACACGACACCGGCTTCGCTCGAAAACATGGAGTCTGAGGCCAAGATCTTCCATATGAACTCGGTTATTATACCAGTGGTCGGCAATATGCCGTTGCGGGATGACAGCACCATCCTCTGGCAATCTACCGACAATGGAGACAAGTACACGCTACCCGACAGCGACTATGAGCAGGCGATCAGCGATGCCAAGAAGGCCGGGCTGGTGCCGATTCTGAAGCTGGAGGTGCGGCAGGAGGATCCCCTTAGCGGTGGATCCGAGAGCAGCCAATACATTGGTGAGTTCTGGTCCGACTATGACTCCAGCACGACCACCACTCTCCCCAACGGCGCGAGCATAACCGTGGGACCAACCGAGAGGCAATGGTTCGATAACTACGCCGCTTTTGCGGTGCATTACGCCCAGATGTCACAGCAATACCATTTGCCCTTTTTCATCTTTGGCTCAGATCTCACCTCCGTCTCCTACGACACCGCCGGTACCGGCATCTCGAACGATCCACACGGCATCGAAAACGTCCCGGGTGAGACCTGCACTAACCCCACCGGACGGCGCGACTGCGAGTGGCGCCACGTTATACACGCGCTCCGCCAGAGCATTTACACTGAACTCTCCAAGAATCAGACAGAGACCGGCGCCAGCTACACTGGAAAGCTGATCTATGAGGCAAGCTGGAGCGCGGCGCCCCAGGCACAAACGGATGGTGCAACTGCGCCGGAGTACATGAGCATTCCCTGGTGGGACGCCGTGGATTATATCGGCATAGATGCCGAATTTCCACTGACCCCGGAGGGTGCCGACGTGCCGGTAAACGATCTGGAGGCCGCCTGGAATGGGCAAACGACAACATATGGTGCCGGCGGGTCGGGAGATGTTGTCGGCAACCTGGAGAGCCTGTCCCAGAAGTTCCAGAAACCTATCCTCTTTACTACCGCCGGCTATGACAGCGCGGCCGGAGCCAATACCGGGCAGCCTACCAGCAACCCTGACCAAGGCGAACAACTATTTGATATGCAGGCGCTGCTTGAGACCTTTGAGGGGCAATCCTGGTGGGACGGGGTTTTCTGGTCCGCCGATTATCCCATTGCCCCAAGGAGTAGCCAGCCTGACTGGACTATAAGCAGTAACTGGGCCGGAGATACGCTGGCCAGCAGCAAAACTGCCGGCCAGTGGCTTGCCGGGCACTATAAGAACAATCCGCTACCTTAGAGGCGCCTGTGGCTGCCTGCGACCGTTTGGGCTAAGCGCAGCTCGGGCGCTAGCAATGATAGGGTATAGTGATACTCAGTAGCGGTACCGAATGGGTAGAGCAGTCGAATGTGCGCGTCACCAGAGCTGGAAAGAGGGGGCGTATCCAGGTTGACCTACCGGCGGAGACGGCAATTGTCGCCGGCGCGCGGATCACAGGGTAGTTCTGGATGCGAGGACAAAACGTATGCAATGCTACCAATGTGGAGCGGTGGTGCGTCCAGGATCGAAACTCTGCTCCAATTGTGGCGCCAGGCTCGATGCTGAACCGCGAGGAGTGCCGAACTCATGGGAAGATGATCCAGGTAACGGCCGGCGCGGCACCAGCCGCGACCGCAACTCGCGCCAGAACAATCCCGACCCTCTGGATGACCCACGCGCTCCACGCTTCTTGAAGCAGTCCGAGCCTCCCTCACGCCAGAGCGGAGGCAGCTCCCGCGATGGCTGGAACGCTTCGCGAGATGACCCCAGCCGAGGCAGGGCACCCGCACTTCGATCGGATCCCTACCGAGGTGGCTACGACGACTCCGCCGAGTATCCCCAGCCACGTGGTAAAAACCAGCGTGAAGTCATATACGACTCGCGCATTCCGCGATCTGAGATTCGTGATGCCGGTCGCGGTTCGCGCGGTCGCGACGGTCATCCTGGTTACGGTGGCCGTGGCGGAAAAAGGTCGCCAGAACAACCCTACGGCCGCCAGGACCGCCGGGGCGCGACCCATCTCGAACCTGAAGCGCTGGACTCATGGGAGCTGCCGGCTGCCGGCCGCCGAGGTAGTGCCAGACGCCTATCTCCAGCAAGCCAGGAGTACCCGCTATCCCGACGACAGGCTCCTCTTCGAGCCCGAGCAGCCGCCTCTACCCGATCGTCAGGTACGCACGGGGGCAGGCGCGTACTGGCTATCAGCGTGGTGGCGGTGATTCTCGTGCTGGTAGCGGCGGCCGTTAGCGCTGTCCGAGATAGATCACTGGACAGCGCACTCCTGTCTCGTTTACCAGGAGGATCAAGCGCCAGCGACAACGCACCGCCCTTCATTGCCTATACGCCCGGACCGACCCCCACTGCGCCTCCCGTCTTCAAGGAGTTCGATAGCGCTCATTCGCTGTATGTGCTCGATTATCCGCAGAGTTGGAGCGTATCCGACTCGACGGCCCCGAGCCACGGTACTTACGACTACCTGGATGAGTTTACCCGCTCTTCGCCGGCGGCGAGCGTTATAATAGAGGAATCCGGCGCATTCTCCTCCATAACTCGATCAGAGATCATCCAGGCCGAGGTGCAGGGAGCAACAACCGGCGGACGAACGTTTACTCGCATCGCCAATCCAATTACCACCGTCGAGATCGCGGGGGAGCAGTGGCTTAGAAGCGACTATCTGGTCACCGACAAAGACGGTACTTCGTTCCACACGGCCATTCTGGCCTGCCATCACAATCACCGTGGATATGCTATCGTGTTACTGAGTCCTCCGGATATCTTCAGCCTAGATACCCAGACCGCTTTCGAACCTATCCTAGACTCCCTTCATTTCACCGGGTAATGCACTCATGCGGCCAGCAGGGAGTCACGCCGTAGGATTCAGGGCGTCTCAAACGTCATACCAGCAATAACCGATGAAAGACAAAGGCGGGGTCTGCCGTGAGCAAAGAACACGATCTCATCGCACCGGCTATTCCTTCTCCAGGCGGCTACTGGGCTGAGCTGGGTTCGGGTACCGGAATATTTACGATGGAACTGTATCAGCTCGTTGGACCAAGAGCGGAAATCTACTCCATTGACAAGAACCGCACCACGCTCGAAAAACAGAAAAGAACGTTTCAGAAGTACTTTCCTGAGGCGCGTATTCACTTTATGCTGGCCGACTTCACTAGCAGGCTGGATCTACCACCGCTCGACGGCATTCTGATGGCCAACTCGCTTCACTTTGTCGATTTTGACCTCCAGCGTACGCTGGTAGCACAGATCAGCTCATATCTCAAACCCAAAGGCATCTTCCTGATAGTTGAATATGAGTCGCACCATGGCAATCTCTGGGTGCCACATCCGATCGATTACAACTCATTCGACTTTCTGGCGGGCGAAGCCGGCATGGTTGATATCCATCGACTTGCCTCCATTCCATCCAGCTTCATGGGAGAGATGTATTCGGCAATGGCGGTGCGTCCGGGTTAGAAGCAGCAGCAGGCGGCCTCATCACGCTGTTCGGCGGTGAGTTGTTGGTAGAGCGTGCGAACCTTATCTCCGATACGCCGCCAGTCGAAGCGCTGCACCGATGAGCGCGCATGCGCGCTCATACGGGCCAGTCCGGCGGAGTCGGCGAGGAGAGCGTCCAGCCGCTCGGCAAAGTACTCAGGGCAACGCCATCGAACCAATATACCGTTCTCACCCTCGCGGACAATGCTTGGTAGACCACCTACTTGCGCAGCCGCCACCGGCGTGCCGCAGGCCAAAGACTCCACCGCCGCCAGTCCAAAGCTCTCATAACGGGATGCCACAACTAGCGCATCGGCGGCCCGATAGTAGCGACAGAGCTCTGTCTGAGGCACTGCACCCGGAAAGAAGACTCGTTCCCGGAGACCAAGCTCCCTAGCACGCTCGCGCAGTCGCTCAACCTCGGGATCTCCGGCAGGGTTGCCTCCAACGATCGTCAGCCGCGCCGGCGTACGCATCAAGGCAACGCTCTCCAGAAGTAGATCGAGTCCTTTAATGGGATCAAGCCGCCCGACAAAAAGTAGCATTGGTGTACTGCCCGGCGCAACCAGCGTGCGCGCAGCAAGGCGTTCACTGGCGGAACCCGGTGAAAAGGCCTCTAGATCCACGCCGCACGGAATGATACTCAGCAGGCTGTAGGGCAGGCCATAAAGTTTATGCAACTGCTCCCGCTCATGCTCGGTAGAGACAACTATCTGGTCCACCGAGGCGGCAATGTGTCCTTCGCGTTCCATACGTAGTAAGCTAGCGGCTGTCGCAGTCGTCTGGTGGCCGTACTGCATGCCTTTCAGTCTCTCAACCGTATGGAACATGGTCACATGGGGCACGTCCCATAGGTGCGCTAGACTCAAACCGGCCACTGCGGAGAGCCAGTAGTGGCTGTGGACAATATCGTAGTCGTGCTCTTGCCGATTGGAAAAGTGCGCAACCCGGCGCATAAAGTCTTCGACATAGGGAAACAGTTCACTCGGAGGAAGGTTAGTCTCGGGTCCGGCAGGAATATGGATCAAGCGTACCTGATCATTTAACCATTCAATGGGGGGGAGCGATGGGTCGGTACGGCGCGTGAAAATGTCTACGTACATACTGCCGCTACCCAGTTCACGCGCTAGTCCGCGAATATACACGTTCATGCCGCCAGCGTCACGGGTACGGCCCAGCTGCGCCAGCGGTGAAGTATGTAGGCTGATCATAGCTACTCTAAAGCACATGATCGCACCTCACCAAGGGCATAGCTGCATCGTAGGCTCTCTCGCAGATACGCGGCCACCGGCCTTCGCTGGCTTTGGCCGCAGACGCCTCCTGGGACAGCAAAGTCTGCCCCCTTGTCACCAATTTCTGCATTGGTCTCCTCACATCACGCAATTCACGTAATTGATCCTCGACCGGCCATTCCTTAGTATGGTGCAAGGCGGGACGAGGATAAAACCCTATACTTCCATAAGTATACCTCAAAAAGTATACCTCAAATGCACTTGAAACCGCGGGTCTCTGTCAGGTTCTAACCTAGTACAGCCTGCTTGTGCGTGCCATTGGTCTACCTAGCTTGACGGGGCAGGTAGTGAACGCGATAATAACTGCGGGAGAACCCCTATATAGCCCTAACCCTATTCGGGCCAATGCAGGCCCTTGCCGGCACAATACTAATGGTGTCCGGCGCTTCAAACCAAGCAAACTATAGGGCCAAAGATCGGTAGGATGACGCGGGGGACGGTAGATGGGGCTGAGTGACAACCTTCGCAATATCGAGGCGGAAATTGCCGCTGGCCGTCCGGAGCAGGCGCTCACGCTCTGCCTGGAGCTACAAACCAGATATCCCCGCGCACTTGCGTTACAGCGAGTGCTCGGCGAGACGTACCTGGCGCTACGCAAACCACGCGAGGCGCTCGGCGCGTTGGATCGTGCGCTGGCGGGCAACCCTGAAGATGCGCGGGCATGCTGCGCGCGGGCCATTGTGCAACAGATTCATGGAGACGCGCCTTCCGCTCTCAAGTGGTACCGTCGCGCCTGCGATATTACTCCTGACGATCAAGTGTTGCGTAGCGCGTATCGTGAACTGGCGTCTTCTCAGGGCCAGCCTGCCTACCGTCCTACCCGCTTGGGACTTGCCAGACTGTATCTGCGCGGCGATCTGCTTTCGCACGCAATCCGCGAATGGGAGTCACTTCTGGCTGAAGAGCCTGATTCACTCGAGGTACAGGTTGGGTTGGCCGAGACACTTTGGCGCGCTGAGCGTTTCCAGCCTGCCACCGACCGCTGTGAGCGCATTCTGAGCAACGCCCCATCCTGTGTAAAAGCGATACTCATTCTGGCAATCATGGAGCACGACACTGGTCACCCTGATGTAGCCGAGAGACTCGTGCGACGCACCGCCGACCTTGACCCAGATTGCCGTATAGGCCAACTACTCTGCGCAGATCGACTCGCGGCCGGAGACCAAGCTCTGCAGGCACTCTTCTTCAAGCGCAACGAGTCGGCCGCCGCCCGTGATGGAGTGGCGTCACATCCCCTCAACACACAAGGCTCGGCCAATGTCCCGAACAACGATTCTGGAGGTGCACGTACTCGATTTACCTCTCAGCCATTGCCTGAGCCGGCTATGTTGCGCAATCCGTCGGTCAAATCGCAACCGCTAGGTAGCAGGAGTCCACAGCCGGGGTCGCCGATACCTGAGCAGCAGCGTGGCAACACGCTTCCCGCCAATTTCCGCAACATTTTCGCCGAAACCGAGTATATGCTATGGGGCCGAGAGGCTGACGATTCGGGCGAGGCTTATAGAACCACACCACTCTCCCCAGGTGGAAGCATACCCAATATATCGAACACGGGAAGCAGAGAAGATCAATTCGCCCGCTCCAATGTCTTCGTACCGCCGGGGCTGCGCGACCAGGGAGTCAACATGGACGACACCGAGGCACGCGCCTCAATCAATTTTGTAAACTGGCTGCAGGCTCAGGGGGCACTGCAACAAGACGCCGTACCAATTCCGCCACGTGCACCGGTTACTCGGCACTTGCCTTCGGAAACCGCAGATGCCGCAGCCACGTTCCCCATAACCGAACAATTGTCTACTCGGGAGTATACTTCCGCCCCCACATCGTTCCAAGCGCCGGTAGAGCAAACGCCGCCCGCTTCCACTGAAGCCCTGGCGGCAAGGTACTCCTTGACGCAGTCGGAGACAGAGCAATCGTGGGAGCACTCCCTCCTGCCCAGTGCGCCGGTGGCCGGAGTGCCATCAAAATCGGAGGACTTGCGCAGGATGTTTGCCGAATTGGGGGACCAGACCGGAGCTCATAGAGCGGCAGAAGGCCAAGTTGCGGCGGATCAGCAATTCACCAGTTCCGGCTTCCATGGGGTCGAAACTGGAGCGGGCGATGCGGCACCTACAGTGCGCCGAGAACCGGGGCTGCTCCTGCCGGAGCAGGAAGCGGAGCCCTCAGACCACCCAGCACGTCTGGAGCGGGCGCGCCAACGCCGCAGCGCTGGCCAAATCGACCAGGCGCTGGCGGATTACCGCCTGGTATTGAAGAATGCTCCGGATCTGCTGGCCGACGTGATGGAGGACCTGAATGAAAGCCTTGAGGAGGCACCGGAGCACCCAGAGGTACACCGACTCCTCGGTGACGCCTATATCCGCCAGGGTAATTATCTGCAAGCACTGGAAGCCTATAACCGAGCAGTCGCACTGACCCAGGCGCAGGACGGATCATAACTGACCATACAGACCGTAGGCACCTGATTACTACCGGCCAGGCATGCGAGCATTACCAATCTGAAGAGACTAAAGAAGAGGGTCAATCAGCAATACCCAGCAAATATGCCATACGACACATGATTAGACCTGCTACAGTCACGCCTATCGCCGGCCAGGAGGAAGTTATTGGAAACAATCTTACAGAGGCTCTTAGGGATCGATGGCGTCACCGGCGCACTCCTGGTAGGCAAGGATGGGCTGGTCGTAGCGAGCACCCTCGAAGGAGAGGATGAGGAGTTCCTCGCCGCAATGGCTGCAGCTTCCTACGATGTGGCTGGACGCTACATCGCACAGCTGGGAATCGGCGAGGTGCGCCACGCTCTCTACGAAACTGCCAGCGGCACTGTTCAGGTGACGGACGGCGGCCAATTACTGATTGTCGTTCGCTCAAATACCGCCGCAAATATGGGGCGTATTCGTATGGAGTGCACTCAGGCCAGCCTGCGACTTTCTGAGCAGATCGGCAGCTATTGAGTTCTCCTGAGTTATACAGCACACCTGCAGAAATTTGCCGTATCACGCCTTGAGACGGTCCGGAAGGCGGCCAGCCCAGGGATGCGCCTTCTCGATCTGCGCCGCTAGCGCCAGCAATGCTCCCTCGCCAAGTGGCCGGCCAACCAGCTGCACCGCCAGTGGTAGCCCATCAGGTCCTTGATACAGAGGCAGAGCCATGGCCGGTTGTCCGGTGAGATTGAATGGCACCGTAAACTGTGCCATGACAGCTGCCTTGTCGAACTCGGCGACAGAGTCGGCGGCGTCAGTGTTTAGCTCACCAACTAAGAACGGGCGCTGGCCTAGAGCGGGTGTCAGAAGCATATCAAACTGAGCCAGGAAAGCAACCAGGCTACGTGCATAGCTTTTCAGGGTTGCCAGCGACTCCAGAATATCGGCTGCGCTGTGCGAGATGCCTAGCTGATAGAATGCCCAGGTCAGGGATTCCACGAGTTCGGGGGCAGGCTGACGGTTGGTCACCATGGCGCCAAAGCGTACCCCAGTGGCGATACCCGCACCCCAAACCACATTGAATGGCTCTATCAGCTGCGGAGCAACCAGGCCCGGAGGTGTAACGTCGATGATGTCGTGGCCAAGCGAGATCAAGAGCTGTGCCGCATCGTGTGTTGCCTGTACCGCCAGCGGATGCACCGGGGCATCCAGAGGAGACTCAACCGTCATAGCGATCCGTAGCCTACCAGGTTCTCTGGCCGCAGCGGTGGCAAATGTTTCGCTCAGAGGAGGCGCCCAGGTAGAATCGCCAACCTCATAGCCGGATAGGACATCCAGGATGGCTGCGGTATCGGCAACGGTGCGGGTAAGAATGCCGTTGGTCGCGAGTAAATTGTCACCTTCATCCGGCCCGGACGAGATACGCCCACGACTGGGCTTGAGCCCAAAGAGACCGCAGCACGCGGCCGGGATACGAATCGAACCGCCACCGTCGCTGCCCTGCGCAACCGGCAACATACCGGCGGCTACCGCGGCGGCCGCACCACCCGATGAGCCTCCTGGCGTATAGTTGGTGTCCCAGGGATTGCGGGTTGGACCAAAACGGCGCGGCTCGGTTACCGGCACAATGCCGAATTCCGGCGCTGAAGTTCGGCCAACGCTGATAAATCCAGCGTCACGCATGCGCCGTACCACAAAGGAGTCATAGTTGGGACGATAATCGCCGAAGATCATAGACCCCATCGTCAGGGGCTGGCCAGCCACCGCGTTGAGCTCCTTTATGGCCGTGGGAACGCCGGCGAAAGGCCGGGGATCGCCCGACTGTATGGCATCGGCCGTGGTAAGCGCAGCCTCGGCATCCACCAGTGTGAAGGCGTTTAGGTCACGGTTAGCTTCAATGCGCCGCAACGCCGCCTCAGTCAACGCGCGCGCACTGATGTCACCAGACCTGACAAGTGCGGCCAATTCGAGCGCCGGCCGGATAAGTAGGCTATCAGCAGAATCCGTCACCTTGCTACTCCCCTTCTCACAGATGGTTACAACTCACCAACAAAGCAATTCGGCTGCCGATTATCGTAGTCGACCTGGCAGTCTTTCTCTTGACGAAGAAAGCATAGCATAACCCAACTCCTTATAGAATAGTTCACCCGGCTACCTCCTGGAGCTCTAGCGGCGGTAGCCGGATCCATCTCACCTTGTAGCCGGGTGGTCTACATGCTAGACTGGCACAGGCGGAGATAACCGAAGGCTACCTAAGCAGCGACGAGAGGGGAAACGATGGCACTCCACGAGCGCGGACAACAACTACGCAGTCACGATGGTCACTTCGAGATGGCATCGTTTGAATTGAAGACGCAGGCCGATGGCTACTGGATGTGGGTCTCCTGTGAATTCGATGGGCATCATGGTGGTCACTGGCTGGCACCTGATCCCCAAAATACCGGGCGCCTGACACTCGCCTCCGAACCATACTGCTGGCAGAGCGCACACGATGCCTATGACGCACGTGATCGCTGGGACCAGCAACAGGAAAGGCGCGCAGCAAGAGATAGTGGCCATGATGATTCTCTGGACTGATCAGAGACAGGGCCACGTAATCCGGGCTAATCAGTCAGAGCTCATCAAATCCGGCCGCACCGGTCACTCCAATGGTGAGCGAGGCCTGGCAAGCGCCTAGTACAGCTCCGGCACCCTTTTCCGTCTGCTCTCGGTTATTCTGCTCTCACAGCGAACCGCCGCGCGTCCATACCAACAATAGGCAACTTAGGTCCGCCTTAGCAGATGAACGATTACTGGCCGTCACTTCCAGCCTCCATGCGGCTCGCCTACCTCTCCGCTAGGGGCTGGAGGAGGCAGCCGCTGCGTGGGGATTTCAGTGAGGTCCTGGCCGGTAGGAGAAGCTTGGTCCACAGCTCTTCCTCGTCTTGGACTTCCTTCACCTGCTGAGGCACGGGTAGGCGGCAGGGGGCGCCCATTGTAAAGTGGCGCGGGCAATGGCTGTACTGGTGGTGTGGCGCGTAAATAAAGATCGAGCTGCTCCAACGGCAGAAAGTCCCCGTGATCCCGACCATAATAGGCGAGGAGCACTCGGCCAACCGGACCAATGAGAAAGTCTGCCGGCAACCGCCCAAAATCCCCATCAAATCGAAAAATGTTCCATCCCCCTAGATTCCTCCGCTGAGCCTCCACGTACATATCGGCGTGAACCGCCATGCCTTTGAGCACTCTCAGTGGAGATGATTTGAGGCCATATGTCTCATAGAGCTGGCCACCAAGGTCCGGAATCATAGGAAATGGATATTTGAGTCGATCCAGATAGAAGTGAGTATTCTCGGCTGAGGACTCAATACAAGCAATGAAATAGAGTCCTCGCCGTCGGTAAGACTCAACCTGCTGTGAAAGACGCCACATCCGGATATTGCAGACCGGGCAGACAGCAAAGCGATAAAAGGAAAGCAGAAGGCACACGCCACGATAATCCTCCAGCGCAACACGATTCCCATATAGGTCCCCCACGGCAAAGTCTGGAGCTTGCTGTCCAACCAGTAGCTGCATTTCGATTTCCTCTCTTCCAAATCCGCCTCACCAGGAGAATTGCTTGATTGCCCCCCACTCGCCCTGGGTCGTGGTTTGCCACTCGAAGAATGACACACCAATGCACCCCAGGGCGCGTGCTGTCTGCATGTCTGCCTCGATTTCGGTCGCGGTGGGGGCTGCCATGTCTCTGGTTCCATCGCCGCTATACATATCATAGGTCTGCCCAAGTTCTTCAACCGGCAGAGAATTGGTGGTCACACCTAGCACTCCCGTCATTGCCGCGCGTATGGTAGTTATGGAGTCGGCTACAAAGCGCCGAACATCGCTTACGGAATAGCTAGGTAGATTGCGGCTATGCCAGTAATCCATTGGGGCTATCACATTCCAACTTGCTGCTATCGCAGCATACGGATAATACGGCTGCGCAAAGGGATGATACACAGCGGCCACCATGAGGGTATCGGCTCCAAGTAACACCCGAACCAATTGTCCATAGCAGTAAACAGTCGCCGTGTCATCCACGTCTTCGATATCAGTGGCGACACCATCGACGCGATCACCGGATTTAGTCACATAGTCGGCAACCTCTAGGGTCAGGCGCACATCGGCAGCGATATTGGTGAGATCGGGATAGACCCAGGCAATGACGGCGATACCGGCAGCGTGCGCCGCGGGTAACAGACGATCAAGGGTATTCTGACCGTAGAAACCATACTGAGTAATCGCGACCTCAGCATAAAGATAGGTGACTCCAGCCAGCTTTGCCGCACGTACCAGAGCGTCGATATTGGAGTGATGCGGGAGATAATTGGTAAACCACATGCCTTTGCCCGCGACCGTCATCCAGATGGCTCGACCTTTCACCCGCTGCAGCGCAGGATTGGGTTCATCAAGTGCAACGTCACCGCTCCAAAGCCAGCCAATCAGTACAGAGCTGGCCTCCTCATACCAGGTATGCCCTTCACTATCACCAGCCCAGGCCAAAAGCTGCACGGCTGTACCACTTGTCAAAGTCGCTACCGGTGGAGCAGAAGATCCCGGATGTGCGTAGACCGGTGCTGGAGAAAAAACCAAGCCAGAGGTCCCAGCCGGCAATGGCCAGGAGCCGTACCCCGCCGGCGTCGGCACCGACTGTGGATCGGGAACGCCAGGGAATCCACATGAACCCTCCAGGGCAACGGCCGGAGGATGCGCACCAAGCTGGCTGGCGATGATATATCCATCAAGACCACTCCAGAACTGTACATTCCGCCAGGTGACGCCCTGAACATCTGTCTGATTAAGCGGCGTAACATCGGTTCCACCCAGCAGTTTGGTGAGTATGACGCTGTGCACATCCGGTGAGCTGTAGACCGACGTACAGGGCTGCTGTACATATTCGGAGGCAGCGCTTGAACTAGATGCTGCAGCTGGCAAGTGACTCGGCTCAGCTCTGGCCGGCTCGGCATACGTTCCGCTGGCAACGCCTGCAGCTAACAGGCACAGGGCCGCCACCAGTGCATGACTTGCCCGGCGCCGGAGACGCGGGCAGGGAAATTCTTTACCAATCATCTACTGTTGCCCATCAGGTCGCCTTGTCTCACGTCAGCTAGACGCATCGAGAGGACGCGCGATACACTATCGCCGCCCATGGAAATTCCATATATGGCGTCGGAGTGGGTCATCGTGACCCGGTTATGGGTGATAACGATAAACTGGGTTTGTTGGGCGAGCTGCTCCAAAATCTCGCAGAAACGCATGACATTAGCCTCATCCAAAGCAGCATCTACCTCATCCAGCAAGCAAAATGGAGGCGGACTGGTTTCAAGCAGCGCAAAAAGTAGAGCAGCCGAGACCAGCGCACGCTCACCGCCCGAAAGTAAGGACAGATCTTGCACTTTCTTGCCTGGGATCTGGACAAAAACCTCGACACCACCAAAACCGTTAGGCTTTGGCGCAGGACGCGGGCCATCTGGAGTCTCATCGCCCTCATCCTCTGTCTGCTGTCGTTTTGGCGGAGTGAGCTCCAGGCGGGCGGAACCTCCGGAAAAAAGGGTGACGAAGTGGCGCTGGAACCGCTCGTTAACCATATGGAATGTTTCTTCGAATCGTCTGCGCATGGTGACGTCTAGTTCTCCAATGATGGCGCGCAGGTTCTGCGACGCCTGTTCCATATCCTGTACCTGGCTAGTCATGAAATCATAACGGATCTTGAGCTCTTCGTAGGCGCGTGGAGCCTCGGGATCGTAGCCGCCCAGATGCTTTATCCGGTTACGCAGCTGATCGATCTGCCTGCGCAGGCGTCCGGCTTCTTCAAGAGTGAGTACAGGCTCATCCAACTCATCCTTTAGCTCCAGTATTGGAGACAACTGACTGGATTCGCAAGGGTCAGACATCTCCTCGCTCTCCAGCTCGTCGCGCATTTGCTCCGTCAATGTCAAAATTGCGTCGCGTGCCTGCTGGGAGTCGACAATGGAACGGCGGTATTCTACCTCTACTCGAGCCAACTCCTCTCGCTCGCTAATCTGGCCGTGTTCCAGCCGGTATATCTGCCGCTCCAGGTCAGACTGCCGTACATCGTGCTCGTGTAGCTGCTCACCAAGGTTCTGTACGCGGCCACGTAACTCAGCCAGGTTCAGACTCTCCGCCGTGGAGGTTTCCTGTAGCTCCGCCCGCTGCAGCTCTATAGCTTCCCGGCGCTGTCGGCGACGATTCATCTGCACTTCGAGCTCATGGAGTTGCGTCCGTAACTGTTCAACTCTTTGGCCCAGTATCCTCACTTCCTGCTGATGGAGCGCTGCGGTGGTGCGCGCCGTAGCCAGCGCTTCCTGTTGGTGTCGGCTGCTGGCCAGCGCCTCGTCAACCTCGGTCTGTATGTCAAGAAGACGTTCATTAGCCTCGAGCTGCTCGGCTTCGTGTTCCAGTACCCGGGAATTGATTGCCGACATTTCCTGCTCGATGTCTCGAAGTTCCGCTAAGAGCTGCTCAGCCACGGACGTATTCACCTGAAGCTCGCTCTGAGCACGCTCCTGCTCCCGCTGCATACCTGTCACCGACTTGGCAAGCTCCTGGGCTAGCTCTTCGGTGCGCACCAGCTCTTTATGCAACGCCTCTGCCTTGTGCTTGCGCTCGTCCTGCAAAATGACCATACTTCTCACTCGATCCGACAGCTTGGTGATCGTCGTATCCAATTGGCTTATGTGTTCGGGCAACTGGCGCAACTCACGTTCCCGCGCCAGTATGCTACTCTCCGTGGCGCCAGTGCTCCCGCTGGCGGACTGGCTGCCAGCTGTTAGCAGCCAACTGTTGGGATGCAGCACATCGCCTCCAAGTGTCGCCACCGGGAATGATGGTGAAGTCGTAGGCCATAAGTAATCAGCAGCCGTGAGATCTCGAACGACATAGGTATCCCCAAGGATACGCCTGACCAGCGCATCGAACTCAGTTTCGGACTCGACTAGGTCGCGGGCGAAGCCAAACGCCTCCACGTTATCTGCCACTGGAGCTTCGGTAATTTTAGGCAAGGCAGCATATGTGCCATCCATCCAGAGAAAGTGCGCTCGTCCGCCATGGTTCCGGCGAAGCCATTCCGCACATCGGTGAGCTTCAACTCTAGTTCGTACAACCAGCGCATAGAGCAGGGGACCAAGGGCCGCTTCAATAGCTAGCTCGAAACTCTCTGGTGCTCGGATCAATTCTGAGAGTACACCAATGATTGGAGGGTGATCAGCGTTAGCCGGGGCACTCCGCAATCTCCGGGCGCCATCGTCGGCTCCCTGAAGCGCGCTCTTCCACTCCTCCAGCAGAGCAAGCCGATCCATGGCAGCGTGACGGCCTCTTTGGGTATCAGCCTCGGCAGCGCGGGCGGCCTCAAGAGCTGACTGCCCCTCACTTATCCCTCGCGCCAGATCTTCCCGGCCGGCTACCAGCATTTCTACCTCTTGACGCGCCTCCTCGAAGAGCTGCTGGCGCTCTTCGAGGAGGCGTTCGGTAGTCTCCACCTTGTGAAGTGCCTGCGCCACCGTTTCCTTGCGTGCCGTCAGGACACGATTCCGGTCACCAAACTGGCGCTGGAGCCGTGCCAGCTCTCCCTGTGCGGCAGACAGCCGCGTCTGGATCTGAATCAAGTCGCGCTGTGCAGCGCGCAGCCGCGCCTCCTGACGCTCTCTTTCCTGGACTGCCGTATGG
>JBKQTH010000158.1:0-6860 GCA_052143275.1 Ktedonobacterales bacterium
GCGTCCTTAGATTGATAGGGCATTACTCCTCCTTTGGCGTGGTTGTTTGATTGGTAGTAACTGTATTGCTTGGTCGACGTGATCTTCCACTAACAGTTTCACGCAGTTTAGCAGGCTGTGTGCCATACTGTCGTCAACAGAACATCTGTTCTGCACGTCAAGAGAAAAGAGACAAACTGTATGGCTGAAGAGAGCTTTACCCTCACGACCATCTTCGATTCGTGGAAACAGTATCAGGAGCACATTGCCAGCGCTATCGCGCCGCTCACCGCCGAGCAGATGACGCTGCGCGCCGCGCCGGACATGCGCTCCATCGGCGGACTCGCCTTGCACATCGCTGGCTGCCGTGCTGGTTGGTTCACGTACATCCTAGGTGAGGGGGACGGCACGCCCACCGGCGCCGAGATCAAGGCGATGGCTGCGTGGGATGAGCAGGACCGCTCCCTCTGGAACGCCGCCCAACTCGTTGAGGCGCTCGGCAAAACCTGGCAGTTCATGATGGATCGCGTGGCCCGCTGGAGCGCCGACGACATGAAGACGACCTTCGAAGATGACTGGGATGGCGTGATGGTGCAGTTGTCGCGGGCGTGGATCCTCTACCACCTCATGGAGCACGACCTGCACCACGGCGGTGAACTCTCGCTGACGCTTGGCATGCATGGCCTCAAGTCGGACTTCCCCGGCTGAGCGAACAGAAGCAGCCAGGCGCCGCACCCCCGCCCGCTGGCTACAGACGCCTCTGACTGTCGAGAGATCCTCAGACCAGGTGACTTGAACTCCACGATGAGGTCCGTCAGATGTAAGGAACTAGACGGCTAGCAAGATGACGCCAATTCTGACGCCAACGCCGACGACAGATGACGAATCATGACAGCGAGCAGATATGCCAAAAAGCCGAAAATTCCGCGACCAGCGGACACCAGCGAACGGCGATGAACACCAGGCGGGGAGTTCGACTCTCCCCTGTCAAGGCAACTAGAGGAACACCGCTGCAGTCCTGGCCGAGATTGCTTTCGATGTCGCGGCTCAGCTCGTCTACCCAGGCGGTAATATCCTGGGCTGCCATTATGATACGTACGCCCATGAGTTAGTGAACCTTTTCGTGTGATGGCTACCTGTTTCAACGCCTGCCTATCTTGCTCCTCCTGGACTTTTCAATTAGACTCTGATGGAGAAGCAGGCGGAGCGAACGGGCCCCTGATCCGGCTATTGATTAGGAGTGCGGAGTGGTCTGAAATGCTGTCGAGGGCGGCAAAGCAACTGGACGAGCTGTACCGGGAGAAAAATACATGCATGGAGGCTGGGTGCAAGAGTTCGGTGTACGTCGGGTACAGCAATTGCGCGGGCTGCAACGGAAGGTTCTGCTCCAAACACTTGAGATACATTACCTTTTTTGAGGCAAATCTTCCTAAGACGTACTGTCGGACGTGCTCACAATGCCAAGAACCGGGATGTCAAGAACAAGCAAGTAATATATGTACTGGTTGTTGTGTCAAGTTCATCTGCCCAGAACACCTGTATCGTATTCAGAGGGAGACGGGAGGTCGATTTTTTGCCGTATGTGAGGCTTGCAAGGATCGTCATGAGAAGGAAGAACAGCTTCCCGCCGATCTCCAGGCGGAGATGCGGCTCAAGCGCATCTGGATGCTCGTGCAAGAGGAGTCGTGATATGGGATCCCTGTCGGCACGGCGGGCCGGCTCGTTCAGCAAAGTGCCTTGCAGAAGTGGCTTGTGTCATATGTGCATGGGGGATAGGCGGCGTTACTGGAGCGACGGACCATTGTCTCCGACGACGCGCTGACTATCATGCGCAAGGCCGTCCTGTCTGCCCCCGTACGCAGGAGATGACAACATAACCGGCAGAAGTGGTCACTGGGATAGGCCGTCGGGGGCATGATCGGCAGGATGAATGCCTGTCATACCGCAACGACGTTCTGATGACCAAGCCGCAGCGCTCATCATCGGCGTCGTCTGGCCTGACGATGATGCCAGTTGATGCCAATTGTGATGCCAACCGAGGCGAACTTGTCCGGTTGCGCACGAATGACGGTGAATAGAATCCCTGAATTTATAAGAGTTGGCGAACTCTTGCGAATGCTGGCGAAGATACCAAGGCGGTTTGCTAAACCGCTGTAGGGTTTACGCCCTACCGTGGGTTCGAATCCCACCCCTTCCGCCAAGCTCGCATCAATTCAGATGCGAGGCCAGCCAGCCAGAGTGCTGTGCTGGCCATTTTGTTCCCCTCTGCAGCGTCACTACGCCAACGACTACGCCAACGCGTGTTTTCGCCACTGAGAATACGGTTCTCCATCAGGTTAAGTGAGCCTCTCTGCTATCTCATAGAGATCGGCAGTGCAGAGTCGGCGCAGAAACGACACCAGCTAGGTTATGAACAGCTGGAATACAGCATTGGGATCAGTCTGGAGCGTCATTACTGAGTGGTGCTGTGGGAGTGCCAGCCGCCAGCCTGTGCAGTACTTATACGCGCTCGCACAAAGAGCAAGTAGTCAGCTAGTTGCTCAGGTGTATGTAGAGCAAAGAACAGGCCTACACACTGTTCCTGCTCCTCACTAGTGAACTGCCAGGTTTGCCAGGCCAGGGGGCCGCTTGCACCTTGAGCCATCTCCATCCAGCCGGCTTGCTGGAGCTGTTCGGCATAGTGCGTAGCCACCGCTTCGAGTTCCAGCTGAGTGGTGAGCATCGCTATGGCGAAGACGTCATGAGAGCCGACAGTTGTCATGCGCGGATTTTGTTGCGCGTCTGGGGGCGGGACCAGAAACGGAATGATGTGCTGCATGCCCTGAACTTGCCGGCGCCGCCTTGCCAGATCTGCACAGCGATTGCCGTTACGCTCTAAGGAGAGCTTCAGGCGTACGTGGGTCATGTGGTTCTCTTGCGGTAGCACCGTTACGGTAAGTTCGGCTCCGCTCGGTTCGTGACAGAAGGTGAGCACGGGGCCAACCAGGGTCTGCGGTGCTTGGGGAGGGGCGACGTCCGGCATGTGAGGTGGGAAGCCGGGAGAAATTACGAATCCGCCCGTACGAAATGGTACCGCAAAGTTCGGCAGCTGCCAGCCGAGCGGAGTGAGGCGAGTGCGGTAAAAGCTGAGCACGTCCTCTGCAGTCAGCTCACTTTCCAGGATGATGTCGACGTTGCCGTTGCTATGAACAAGAGTACCCAGTACCTCGGTGTACTCGGGTACAGGCAGCTCAATTGGTAACGTCTCCGGGATGCTGCCGACAAAGAGGCGAGGTTGGGCTTCGTGTGGATCGGTAGGGCTCGCGAACAGACCGAGGACAAACTTTTCTATTCGCTCGAGGTCATCTGCGGCACGGTGGTCGTTCGTATTCATACTCCCTAATGTGTTGGTGTGCTCAAGCGCACGACTCCTATTTGGGTGGAATTCACGCGACGCATTCCATCTGGCACTGGTGTCATAGCAGCTCAAACTGAGCCTGTCAATCTCATCTTTCCCTACGACATCTGTCCCAGGAAGTCCTTCCCAATGAGATGAGCAGAGAGACCCGATTAACGTGCGGGAGAGCCCATTTCTGAGCAGCGAAAACAAACGCGCTAGCCATCGCCTAGCGCAGCGTCCATAGCATCTGCCGCCTGTTGCTGCATGTGCGGCGTCACATGGCTATACAGCTGGAGGGTGATCGCAATACGCGCATGTCCGAGCATCTCCGAGACAATCTTGGGGTTGATGCCACGTCCCAGTAACAGGGTGGCAGCCGTGTGTCGCAGGTCGTGGAAACGCATTCGCGGGAGGCCAGCGCGTACCAGCAAGGGAAAGAATGACTGACGCAGCACGTTGTACCCGTCCATGGGTTCGCCCGTTTGCGTGGGAAACACGAGATCAAGGTCGTGCCAGCCGGGGCCAGCACGTCGCCGTTCCTCGAGATGCCGCGCCGAGTGACGCACCAAGGCAGCTTGCGCTCGTTTGGGCAGGGCGATACGTCGACGACTGTTTGCCGTCTTGGGTTCACTGAAGACAAACCCGTCGACGGCGCGTTGCAATGTCGCACGGACCTGGAGCGTGCCACCGGCGAGATCTACATCGCGCCATTTCAGCGCAAGCAGTTCTCCTTGGCGCATCCCTGTTGCCAGAGCCAGCACAAAAAGCGCCTCCAGGCGATCATCGGCTGCTGCGGCAAGCAACGCCCGAGCCTGTTCCTCCGAGAGCGTCATCATCTCGACGTGTCGCATCCGCGGTGGGTCGACCAGATCGCAGACATTTCGCGCCACGAGGTCAAGGCGAACAGCAGCGTCAAGCGCTTTGTGCAGGACCGTATGCAGATGATGGACAGACGTCGTCGACAAACCCTGCTCGAGCTTGCTTGAATAGAGAACCTGTACCTGCTGCGCGGTCAGCTTCGACAGCGAGACGTGACCGAGTGTTGGAAGCGTATGGACGCGTACATACTGCTCGTATCGCACCCACGTTCGGGGACGAATGGTGGACTTCGTCACCTGCAACCAGTTCATCAGGTAGTGACCGACCGTCTGGCGACCTCCGGTGACCAATACTCCTTTGTCGCGATCACGAAGTGCTTCGGCGAGTTTGCGTGCAGCTTCCTGGCGGGTTTTGGCATACAAGCTCCGTCGTGTGCCATCTTCTAGCGTAATGCGAGCTTCCCAGAGCCCGTCGGTGCGCTTGCTGAGACTGCCTTCGCTGTTCGCCCGTTTCCCCGGCATATGAAACCCTCACTCTAAGCAACTAGCCGACGATTGACGAACTCTTGAAGGGCGGTGACAGGCACAAGTCGCTTGCGCCCAATCTTAATGCTCGCAATCTCGCGTCGCATGACGAGGTCATAGGTGTAGGTTCGGCCAAGGCTGAGCGCATGTGCTGCCTCCTCAACAGTCAGCAGCACGCGCGGTGAGGTGAACTGCGCATCGTGTGTATTCGCATCCATCACATGTCCTCATTTCATCTCAGAAGAGTCAGCTACTATTGCGCAATGTCTGCGAGCTCGGGCGGCAATGCTCGCTTATACACCTTGGCGAAGTGCCCCCGCAGCACCTGGCTGACGCCGCCCTTGTCCTCAGCGATGGCCTCCAACAGATCGAGATGTTGCGTGAGGAGATCTCCCACACTGTGGATTGGTTTGTCTCCCAACGCCAGTACCCCATGGGCGGCGAAGATCCCGAGGAGCATTTGGATCAAGTGCCGCACTTTCGCTTGACGCTCTATCGCCGTTCCCATCCCCGCCACCACCCATGGCGGCACAGCACCGTCATGCTTGAGGACTGCCTCCTTGCGCGCCTGGAGCCGTCGTTCTTCCTTCCGTGCTATCAGCTCCGCCAGCTGCCGCAGTGAGGCGGACGCGACTGAGGCATCCTGGACCTCCAAAGCGTTGATCACCGCGAGCACCATGCGCCGCAGCAGGCGCTGCCGTCCCTCATAGCGGAATGCCCGTACGAGCTCGCGGGCCTGCTCATTGAGTGGCGGCGCACCGGCCAGCCGACCGAAGTCGCGACGGAGCGCCTCCCAGGTGGGATCGGTTGGCCACCGGGAGGGAATGGAACCGCCGCCAGGTATAGTAAGCCGTAGCCAGTAGGTAGTCAGATGCTGAAAGAGTGCCTCGCGGTGCTCAAAGAGCTTGGGGAAAGTCGCTAGATGAGGCACGTCCTCCGCCGAGAGCTCCGCCTCGATCTGTGCCTCCAGATCCTCCCCCTCCTTCTTCTCATCGGCAGCGGTACTCGGAGCCAGGCGGAAGCTCGTCAAGCCCTCCCGACGGATCTGGAACTCCAGCCGCCACACGTCACGGTTCGGATCGAAGACGACCGGGTCGCGGGCGGCCAGGAGGGCAAAGTAGCCTTCGTCATGGCGAGCTCGACGCTCCGTACTCTTGTTGTAGAGGCGAGCCAGGATCGGATCCCCTGAGCCGAAGCGGTACCCAGTGCAGCGGGTGCCCTCGAAGAAGGGATGCCACTTCAGACGCCTTGGCTTGACGAACCGCTCGACTTCGCCGGCAGCAAAGCTAGGGGCAAACCCACCTTGCCAGTCGATGTGCAGGTCGAACCGAGATGGTGTCACGGTCTCGAAGCTGCACACCTTCTCAACCAGCTTGGCATCCTGGTCGGCGAGCAGATGCTCGCGGATCCAGGCCAGTGAGGCTTCGATCGCTCCTTGCGCTCCCTCCTCATGGGTGTGGAGGGAGAAGCTACGCAGCTCGACGCATAGCCCCGGCCAGGTCTCCATATGCTCGCCCATGATCTTGATCGTGAAGTCCTCCGTCTCGAGGAGGAAGCTGGCGCCTCGTCCGCCGCTCGGCAGCACTCGGGCTCCGAGCCACTTGGGACAATGCACCGCTCCTGCCTTCACCGCAACCTGGGCCGCCTCCTTCTCTTTTGCCAGCTGCGCGCGGACCTCCTGGCTGATACGCGCCCGGCTGGAATAGGTGATCGTATCAAAGCCTGCCAGCAATGGCACGGCGTTCAACAGTGGCGGTAGCGGGGAGGTGGTGAGGGTACGTGGTCGCGTCATGGCGTGAGCTCCTTTTGCCTGTCTCTCACAGGCCAAGTGAGGGTGAAGAGTGCCTGAGCACACTTCAAGGGAGTAGGGCCATCTCACGCGCGGCCAACCTACTCGCCTTGAGATAGTGTCCATGGATGGGTTAGCATGTGGGCAGCAGTGGGCGTGATAGGTGAGCGCGAGAGAAGGGAACACCGATGGACGACTGGAAAGATGAGCTCCATTACTTCTTCAAGCCTGACGACGATCACCGGCTTGATAGTCCCCGGGCGGAAACGTCGCGGTTCATTCAGGACATCGTGCTGCCTGCCTTCGCAGACGTCGCGCATGAGCTAGCGAGCTATGGCCGAGAGGTACGAACGAGTAAGGGTGGCACCTC
>JBKQTH010000159.1:0-18796 GCA_052143275.1 Ktedonobacterales bacterium
ATTCACGCGGATGTGAACGGCTCGTACAACATTGGGAGAAAAGCAGTCCCCAACTCCTTCAGGCAGGGGATAGAGGCCGTGGCAGTACGGCCAGTACGCTTAGACGTGGGTTCGGTGAATCCTGCCCAGGGCGCAGGTGGCCGCGGCAATCGTACCAATCTGGCATTCGTTGGCTAATGTTGGGATACTGTACTCCGCCTTGTCCGATGACAAGGCAGGCCAAGCAGGCACATCGTGTTCTTCTACCGAGCCATAGCTCCGACTAGGACGGTGTCCACGAAATTGTAGTCGCTCCAGCCAGATCAGCATCTCACACGGACTCCCACTCCTCGATACTTACACCGGCTTGATCAAGGATGCGGCGAAGCAGGGGTAGGCTGATGTCGCCTTGATGAGGGTTGGGGATCCGGAGCTTTCGTGTGCCGCGAGTCATGTACTGATGATTGCCACCACTGTATGGGCCAGCGAAGCCCAGTGCATGCAAGCCAGCGATCAGATCTCGGCGCTTGATGGGGCCAAAGCGTGGCATCAGACGAGACTACCGGCCCCGACCGTCACGCCATCGACGGGTGGCACCGGAGTATGGTCGCTGATATGCAAAAGTACCCAGCCCTCCAGCACCTCGCGCAGTTCTTGCCGGCAGATATCTTCCGTGTCCGCATCAGCCCACACGCCCTTGAGATCAGGCAGGTCTGGAAAACTTCCAAAGACGGTTCCGTCCTCGATACGCTCGAAGTGGGCATGTTGCATCGCATTGTTGAGGTATTCAGTGAGCATGGAAGCCTCCTTGAAAATTAGGCTTTGCAATTGATGCAACCGCTTTTACACTAGCGCAATGGTTTCCTACCTGTCAAGAATTTTCGGCATCAATACCTCTAAGAGCGCAAAGTTTGATGGCTTGCTTCCACGCATGTCGCCGCAGATAGTCAGAATCGCCGTTGGGTTGATATGCCCCGAGAACTGAGAACTCAGTTCAGATTGGTGCAACAGAAGTTTTGTTAAGTGGATGTGACTCTCACACTCGCGTACGTTGTCAGCACGGTTTGGCGCATTAAGCGGCAAAATCTACACGCTGTTGTAGTTTTTGCCGCTTATTGCGCCACAACAAAGAAGCCAGCACGATACTATGTGTATCGTGCTGGCTTCAAATAACGCTGTGCTAACGCGTTTCTGACTGGAGGCTGACCCTTCCATCCCCAAAACATCGCCTGATCGAATGCCACTGACGTTCCACTAACGCCATGCATGCTATTCTTCGCGCAGTGACTTGCGGATGCGTATAACGACAACGATGACCCAGTGTTGCAGGTAGCGCAGGTCGCACCATCATTGCTCTAGCATACGGTCAAGATGTTGCGTGTGGCATGCGCAGCTTAGTCGCATGGAGAGGCAGATCCCAAAGCCGCCATGGACATCGTCAGTTTGGAGACAAGACCGTCACCCGGATCATGTAGTACCCGGGGCTTCTGTTGGAGCGTGTAACGGCACGCAATTCGCGCCCATTCCTCGATTCTGGCGACAGACGGGTGGTGGCTTATCTTGGAGGCGGGGCGTGACAGCAGGACTCTTGAGAACGGAGCGAGCAACATGGACTACGACGTGCTTATCATTGGGGCGCGGGTGGCTGGGGCAAGTCTAGCGCTCCTCTTGGGAGAACGGGGCCATCGCGTCCTGCTGGTTGACCGCGACCGTTTTCCCAGTGACACTCTCTCCACGCACTTTCTGTCACCGTTTGCCGTGGAGCCCTTGCGTCGGCTCGGCGTGCTGCAAGGCGTGGAGGCGGCAGGCTTTCGCCGGATCCGCCGGGCGCGTACCTGGATCGAGGACTGCCTGTTCGAGGGTCCAGTCGGCCCACCAGGCACGTATGCACTCGCTCCTCGGCGATTCAGCTTGGACGCCCTGCTCATTCACCATGCCCAGCAGCGGGGTGGCGTCGAGTTCTGGGAGCACACCGCGGCTGAGGGCCTGCTCACCGCGGAGGATGGCACCGTCCACGGCGCGGTCGTGCGGACGGCTGGAGGAGCGAGGCGCGAAGTCCGCGCGCGGGTGGTTGTCGGAGCGGACGGAAAGTACTCGAAGGTCGCCGACTGGGTTAGCGCCGAAGCCTACGTAGAGACGCCGGCCATGCGGCCTGTCTATTACGGCTACTTCCATGGGGTGGAGCCCCTTGCGGACCCTGCCTTCGAGCTTTCTTTCGTCGGGAATCAGATCGGTTTCCTGTTTCCCATGCGGCCGGATGAGGACTGTCTCGCCCTGGAGGTCCAGCCCGAGGATTTTGAGGTGTTCCGCAGTGACCCGAAAGCAACCTTCCTGAAGCGCTATTGTGCGTTGCCCGGCATGGCGAGGCGCATGGCTCGTGCCACCCTGGAGGGCAAATTACAGGGAACACGCGGGATCGCGAACTACGTCCGCAAGCCGTATGGCCGAGGATGGGTGCTCACTGGTGATGCTGGCTATCTAAAGGACCCGAGCACTGGCTACGGGATCGGCGATGCGCTGGCTCAGAACTTCCGCCTGGCCAAGGCGCTTGACGCGGCTCTGCGCGGCGACGATTGGGAAGCCAGTCTGAGCGAGTTTCAGCGTCAGCGCGATGCCGGCATTCTCCCACTCTATCAGGAGACTATCGCCGCGACTCAGTTGCGGGATGCGCCACCCGAGTCGCTCATCTGGTTGCGCTCGGCATTTGTCAGCCCGCACTTTGCGCGCGCGCTCATGTATTGGCTGCCTACAGTGCTCGCTGGTGGACTCCCACCCGAACTCCAGGTGACGATGCGGCGATTGGCCGGCCTCATGGGCGCCATGCCGGCACAGGAGCGGGGACGATGACAACTCTCGCTACGGAGGTAAATCCATGCCGACACTGACGGTGAACGGCCTCACTTTGTTCGTCGTGGACGAAGGTCAGGGCACGCCCGTGATCCTCCTCCACGGCTTTCCTGATACCTCGTATCTCTGGCGGCACCAGATTCCCGCTCTGGTAGAGGGTGGCTATCGTGTCGTCGCACCTGATCTGCGTGGACGTGGCCGCAGTGAGAAGCCCGAACGCGTCGAAGACTACAAGCTTTCAGCCATCGTGGGAGATGTGGCGGGCATCATGGACGCGCTTGGCATGATGCGCGCACATATAGTGGGGCACGACTGGGGTGCGGCCGTCCCCTGGGTCCTGGCAGCTCTCATGCCCGAGCGCGTAGATCGCCTGGTCGCTATCTCGGTGGGGCATCCAGGAGCCCTGCCCCATCCGACATTGGAGCAACTCCAGAAGAGCTGGTACTATCTCCTCTTCCACTTTCCTGGCCTGGCGGAAGACGCCCTTAGGAAGGATGATTGGTACCTGTTTCGCGAGTTCCTGCACGAAAAAGGTGACGTCGAGCGTTACATTCAGGATCTCTCCGAGCCTAGGTCGCTGACTGCCGCACTCAACTGGTATCGAGCGAACGTACCGCCTGAGCGATTTCTCGCGCCAGCATCGCGCCTGCCGGCCGTGCAGGCCCCAACGCTGGGTATCTATAGTACCGGCGACCTCTATCTAACGGAGGAAGCTATGGTGCGTTCAGTCGAACACGTGAAAGGCCCTTGGCATTACGCGCGCGTCGAAGGAGTGAGTCACTGGATTCCTACCGAAGCGCCTGAGTGGCTTACTGGTCAGCTACTGGAGTTCTTGCACATCTAGAGGCTGGTACAGACTTGATATCAAGTGGGTGCACCGAGTACCGCACCCAAAGTAGAAAACGGCCCCACGCCGCATCACTGATGCTCCGTGAACTTGCACGGCAATCGGGCACAGCATATACTGATATGGCACAAGCGTTCGATCTTTCCAGAACTGGAGAGATGGCGTGGCGACTTTTTACATTACTTGCCGCACAATGGCATGGACTCCGGGATGCAATCACCAGCATGTGTCGAGTGTGAGCTATCACAACGCGCAGAGCCAGGTGCCTATACAGCGACTTTCAGCTACACGGACCAATACACGCCAACAGATGATAACTCTTCTGAAACAGGCCGGAAATGAGGCATCTACGTACGCTTGTCACAGCAGCACCGCGCGAGTCCTGATACAGAAATGCAATTCTGGCATCGAGTATCTGACTACCGAGCCAGACGTAACCAAAGTGAACAACCTTGATGAATTGCCATTGTGCTCGCATTAGTGGCTCACTTGTGTTGGATGGTGCCATGAAGAACGGTCTATGATGTTTCCCAGAGGTGCGCCGAGCGTCCGACCAGTCAGATGGGAACGTTTGAGGCAGGAGTCCAGCATGAACAGGAGGAGACCATGACCACACTCAAGAACCGACCGAACACCGCACTTCTCGTTGTCGACGTGCAGAACGCCGTCGTCGCGGAGGCCCACCAGCGCGACGCGGTCGTCGCGAACATCGGCACACTTGTCGACAAGGCGCGGCAAGAACAGGTCCCCGTCGTCTGGGTACAGCACTCCGACGAGCAGCTGGCAAGGGGGAGCGACGAGTGGCGGATCGTCCCCGAACTGACGCCGGGCGACGCCGAGCTCCTCGTGGAGAAGCACTACGGCGACGCTTTCGAGGACACCACCCTTGAGACCGTCCTCTCGGGCATCGGTGTCGGGCGACTTGTCGTCGTCGGCGCACAGACCGATGCGTGCATCCGCTCGACGCTGCACGGTGCGCTCGTGCGGGGATACGACGCGATCCTGGTCAGCGACGCCCACACGACGGAGGACCAGACGGCATGGGGGGCGCCGCCGCCGGACCAGGTCATCGCGCATACCAACCTGTACTGGACCTACCAGACGGCGCCGGGGCGGACGGCGGGGACGGTCGAGACCAAGGACGTCGACTTCGGCGAAACGTCCTGAAAGCGTGTGCGACGCGCACCGGAACACCGTGGGACGGCACCAGCCGAGGTCGTTGGGCCCGGAGGTAAGCGGTACCCGTGGGCCAGGCCTCTCCTCATAATCAGTCCATTACCTAAGCTGCAGGCGACTGTCGTTGTCTGGAACACTCATCCAACGCCGCTCATCTGGCGCAACTCGAGTTCTCGGTTGCCCAACCTGGGTCCACAGGCAGATGCCCAACTAACTGGACAAGGGCGTTGCGGATGCTGGGCGCTACGGCTTCTGTGCTGAGTAGCGGTGCCTGGTGGCTACGCTTGAACGGTGGTAAGGTTGCTGTGACAGTGCTCTGTTCCATGGTGAACATTGCCCTGACCTGTAGCTGGTCCTGCTGCATGGCAACACGATCGATAGCGTACAATCTCCTCTCGTGCAAACCAGCGGTGCTTCACTTTGCCTTCCACTCGTGGCGTCAGCTTGCCATGCTGGATCCAGCGGCCGGATCGAGTTTGCTACCGACATCTTGGTCGCACCGCCGCCTCAAATCGTCCTCCTCGCCAAGCAAGCAGCAGAAGTGAATAGGCTTAGCCTAGGACGCCGGCATCAGATAGACGAGACGGACATCTGGCCATTGCCTGTCCAGCGCCGCATCCCGCTCTGGCTTGGCGGCGCCTTTAAGGCAACTCGTCAGCGTGTCACGGCCATCGGGGACGGCTGGATGCCTTTCATAGACTCTGATGAGGTCGCACGCTTGGCCATCCGTTTGGCTCCTGAGGTACCTGGCACCACTCCTTACTCTGGCGCGCCGAGTATCTGCTCAAGCGTCGTAGCCTGTCCCTCGGCGCAGGCACTGGCAAAAGCCTCTTCTCCCAGCTGGAGGCGTGCCGCCGCCACCGCCGGCTCGTACTCCACCTGCTCAAGGGGCGAACGGGGAACGCCGCACCGCTCGCGAAGAGACGCCGCTGCGCCCCAGAGGCGTGCCGCCCTGGTGGCCTCTCCCTGTGCAGCCAGCGTCTCGGCCAATCCTTCCAGACAGAAGGCTGTTTCCCAGTCGTCGTGAAATGCTCGCGGCAGTGTCACACTCTCCTCCTGGAGGGCGCGGGCAGCGGCCAGATCTCCCTGACGAGCCATGATCTTGCCTAATAGGGCCAGCGCCCAGACGGCACGCCAGGGGCTGCCTACCTCCTGCCAGAACGCCAGACTTTCCTCGACCAGGGCCTGCGCGGTGCTAAGATCCCCTTGAACAAGCGCGATCCACCCCAAGAGCCAGGAGCTGAGTGCCTGTCCGGGCCTGTGCTCGGCTTCACCATAGAGCTGACGCGCCTCCTCTTCTCGAGCGCGAACAATCGCCACATCGCCTTGTGCCGCAAACAGCCAGAGCGCCGATCCGTGGAGGCAGAAGGCAATACCTAGTGTATTCCTCAGCTCCCGGAAGAGCGCCAGACTCTCCTCGTAAAGTGCCCATCCTGCGCTGTAGTCACTCAGTATGCTGACAATTCCTCCTAGGCTTGCGAGAGTCCAGGCGAGAGCCTCCTTATCGCCTACTTGCCGAGCGAGTGCCAGGAGTTCTTCCTTCCGCGCCCGGAGCACGCTGTAGTGGGCCCCTTGCCACGAAGCGATATCCACCAGCCAGGAAAGGGAATTCACCATGCCGCGGGTGTCTCCCAGCTCGCGATACAGGGCCAGACTCTCCTGGCTCAGCGTCTCAGCCGGACCCATGTCGCCTTGCTCGAACGCAAAACCGGCGGCAGCGATCAGCGCCCGTGCCCGCAGGGAAGCTGGCGCACCCTGGCTGCTCGCCACCACCGACTCCAGGTAGGCCCGTCCCTCACTGTAGAGGCCGCGCACCTCCCAAAACCCTGTCAGTGCCTCACCCAGCCGCACGGCCAGCTCGATGTCGCTGTCGGCTTGTGCGGGCTCCAGCGCCCACTGCAGCGCCGCCCGCAAGTTAGCATACTCCCGCTCCAGCCGCTGTACCGCTACACGGTACTCCGGACCCTTGAGCCCGGTGGCCGCTTCGTCAGCCAGCTCCAGGTAGTAGGCGGCATGCACCTGGCGGAGAGGGGCAAGCTCGCCGCTGGCAGCCAGCCACTCCAGCCCATACTCGCGGATCGTCTCGAGCAGCAGCAGGCGGGGCTCCGCACCCTCCGCCTCAGCTCCCTCCACTTTGGTCTGCTGCAAGACGTTCTTCACCAGGTTCTTATCCAGGAGCGAGGCCACACTATCGTCCACCTCCACGGTAGGTGTGCCTTCCCCCAGCGCAGCGGAGATGGACTCGATTGCAGGCAACGCACAGCCTCCGGCAAAGACCGCGAGGCGGCGAAAAAGCTGTTGCTCGTTTACCGTAAGCAGGTCATAGCTCCACTGGATGGTGCTGCGTAACGTCTGCTGTCGGGCCGGCGTATCCCGGGCACTCTGCGTCAAGAACTGCAAGCGTTGCCCCAGACGCGTGAGCAGTGCCTGGGGCGGGAAGAGCTTGATCCGGGCCGCCGCCAGCTCGATGGCCAGCGGCAACCCATCCAGCCGGGCACAGATCTCGGCCACCGCCGGAGCGTTGGCATTGGTGACCTGGAACTCAGGTTGGACCGCCTGCGCCCGCTCGATAAAGAGCGCTACCGCCTCATACTGCGAGAGCGTCGTCACATCAGGTAGGTGTTTGGGATCGGGCAAGGCCAGCACCGGGACGGCAAACTCTTGCTCGGCACGCAGATGTAACGCCTCGCGGCTGGTGACCAGGATCTTGAGCTGCGGGCAGGCGGTGAGCAGATTCGCCACCGAGACTGCCGCCGGCTGCAGGTGCTCAAAGTTGTCCAGCACAAGCAGTATCTGCTTGGCTTCCAGAAAAGTGTTGAGCTGGTCGACCTGGTCCGCCTGCGCCCGTTGCCCGGCAGTTGCCGTTTCCCGTAGCCCTAGGGTCTGGCTGATGGTGGAGAGGACTAGATCCGGATCCTGAAGCGGCGCGAGCGAGACGAACCAGGTCCCGTCTCTGAAGTGCTCACTCACGTCTGCCGCCACCTGCAGCGCCAGGCGGGTTTTACCCACCCCGCCTGGACCGGTCAGGGTGAGGAGTCGCACACTCGTACGCTGGAGGTGCTTGCCGACGGCGACCACGTCCTTCTCCCGGCCAATGAACGGAGTCGGCTGGATGGGGAGGTTATTGGGAGAACGATCCAGCGTCTTGAGGGGAGGAAAATCTGCTGGTAGTCCGGCGATGACCAGTTGGAACAGACGGGTCGGGGGTCCCAGATCCTTGAGCCGGTGCCCTCCCAGATCATCGAGATGCACGTCCTCAGGCATGGCGTGCTCCACTAAGGCGTGGGTCGTCTGGGAGAGCAGCACCTGTCCGCCATGTCCCGCACTCATGATGCGGGCTGCCCGATGGACATCGAGGCCGACATAGCCTTCGGCGGACCGCTCCGGCTCACCGGTATGCAGCCCGATCCGTACCCGCAGAGTGATTCCGTCGGGCCAGACCTGCGCGAACAGTGCCCTCTCGACCGCCACAGCGGCGGAGAGGGCATCAGTGGCACGGGCAAAGGCGACGAAGAAGGCATCTCCCTGGGTGTCGACCTCGTAGCCGTGCCACTCTTGGAAAGCGGTCCGCATCAGGGACCGGCAGACTTGCAGGACAGCACCATAGCGGTCCCCCAGGTGCTGGAGGAGCCGGGTGGACCCCTCGATGTCCGTGAAGAGCAGCGTTACCGTTCCCGTCGGGAGTTCATGCATGGAGTTCATGGAGGATCTCCTGCCACAGGATGTGCAACCAATCCCCGTTCCCTGGCTGCGAGGTCACTGGGCGGTTGTCTCTGCCCCAGTATACCTCATCGTTCACTCTTAGTAGTCACTGCCCCATGCCGCGCGAGTTCGGCGGCGAGCTGCCCGCTAATCGCTGGATCGACGGATGGATGGATGGATGTACGGGCCGCAACGGCATCGTGCGCACCCTTCGGTGAGCCACGAGCAGACAGCGTACACGGCGAGATGGGGGCCTTCACGAGCTCGATCGGAGCCGAATGGATGCGGCGTCGATCACCTCGGCAAAAATTCGTGCATAGTGCAGGGGAGTTCACGCGACTTCTCTCAGGAGGAGGTGTACCATGATAGCAGTAGATGCTCGGGGTAAAGGTCGACCAGAAGAGGGATGCGCGCTGATGTGGAGTGCCGATGAGCTGGCGGACGTGTTCGGGCGGGCAGTGCCGCGCTTGCTACGGCTGGCTCGCACACAGCGGGTAGCACCCGACGCGCTGGACGATGTCGTCCAGGAGACGCTGCTGGAGGCGTGGCGGTCGCGAGAACGCTTGCGCGACGAGACGCGCGTGGCGGGGTGGCTTGAGGGTATCTGTCGCAATGTCTGCCGCCGCCACCTGCGCCGGCAAGGCATTTTGCGGGCGCGTGAGGCGGCTCTGGAGAGCAACGCGAGCGAGGGTGGCGTCTTCGCGGACCTCGCCGATCCCGCGTCATTCGATCCCGTCGAAGAACTGACACGCCAGGACAGGATGATGCTGCTGGATCGTGCGCTGGGCTATCTGCCACGCGAGAGCCGAACGCTGGTGGAGCGGCACTACCTGGCGGAGATCCCACAACGCGAGCTTGCCGAACAGGCGGGGCTGACGCCGAGCGCGCTGGCGGCGCGCCTGCACCGCGCGCGCGGCCAGATGTTGCACACCCTCAGCGGTGAGCTACGCGCCGAGGCGCTCGCGGTGGGGCTGGCGGTGAACTCAGATGATGCCGTGGGATGGCGTGCGACGAGCATGTGGTGTGTCTTCTGCGGCCGCCAGCGGCTCGTGGGCATGTTTGAACCGATGGCCGACGGACGCACCAATCTGCGGCTGCGGTGTCCCTCTTGCGGGTCGTTTGAGATCGAGTCGCTCGGTATGGTCGAGCTGGCGAATGCCCGTTCTTTCTTGCCGGCGACGAAGAAGATGGTTGGGGCAAGCGGGCGCTTCGTCATGGCAGCGATGGCCGCCGGCGGCTGGTGCCATTGCTGGATCTGCCACCGGGAGTCACAGTTGCACATCGTGCGCGACGAGCGCCTCAGCCCTGCGACCTGGCTGGTTTCAAGCTGCGGGTGCCTGCGCATGTTCGCCTCGGCGGTGTCGCTCTACGGCTCCCTGCCGCGGGTGCGCGATTTCCTTTTCGGAATCGACCGCGTCGTGATTGGGTCGGAGGTCGAGCTGGAGTATGCTGGGCAACGCGCACTTCGCCTCTGCCTGCTAAGCCCAGCCGATGGGAGGCGCGTGGACATCTTCGCGGACGCCGAGACGCTGCTGCCACTCGCGGTGGTGGGGCAGTGAGGGCGCCGCGGCACCGTTACGCCGCCCCCTCATGGCATCGCGCTCGCCCCAACATCAGGAGGCCTGGCCATGACTTCGAGTAAGTACCCGGAGCCAACGCGCACGCACGGACTGCTCATCAACCGCAACTTCGGCTTGCTGTGGGCGGGGCAGTCGATCTCGTTCATCGGCGATGCCCTGCTCGACTTTACGCTCGCGCTCTGGATCGTCTTCGATCTCGGACGGGGACAAGTCTGGGCACCCCTGGCGGTGGGAGGCGTCATGGTCGCCTCATCCGTGGGAACGCTGATCATCGGCCCCATCGCGGGTGTGTTTGTGGATCGGTGGGATAAGCGCCGGAGCTTGCTCTGGGTAATTGCCGTGCAGGCGATCCTGACCGCGTCGTTGCTGGCGTTCGCGGATCTGGCGCCCTTACCGTTCTTCGCGGGGGGACGTCCCGCGCTCGATGTGAAGCTCGTGGCGCTCTACACGGTCATCTTCGTGGTCTACGGCTGTGCGCAGCTCGTGCGCGCGGCGCGCACCGCCCTGATCGGCGACCTAGTGGCCGAGGGCGAGCGGCCGCAGGCGAGCGGGTTGCTGGAGACAATGTCCAGCCTGTCGTTCATTATCGGCTTTGGCGTCGCGCCCCTCCTGTTTGTGCCGTTCGGCATCAGCATCGCGCTGATCGCGGACGCTCTGTCGTTCGTCGTCGCGTTCGTGAGCATTCTGGGGATCACGGCGCCGCCTGCCGCCCACAGCGTGGCACGGGGCGAACGCGGCAGCGTCGGGCGAGAGTTTCTGGATGGCCTGCGCTTCTCCCTGGGCAATCTGGTCATCAGGACCTTGCTGCTCGTCTTCACCATCGTGCTGTTCGGGTCGGGCGCGATCAATGCGCTCTTCATCTTCTTCTTGACGGACGATCTGCACGCTCCGCAGGCGGCGATTGGCCTGTTTCCGGTCGCTCTTGGAGCTGGACTCGTGGTGGGATCGATCCTTGGCGGCGCCATCGCCGGACGCGTGGGGCTGACACGGCTCCTCTGGATCTCGGTCGTGCTCACGGGCGTCTGCGCCATCGCGCTCTCGCGGCAGACGTCGCTGATTCCTGGGCTGGTCTGCGGCTGCTTGCTTGGTGTGCCTAACGGGGTGATGAACGTCGTGCTGATGCCCCTCGTGCTGGCGGTGACGCCCAGGGTGATGGTCGGGCGCGTCATGACGGTGCTGGAGCCGGCGATGATGGCGGCGCAAGTGACTTCGGTAGCTTTCTTCGGCGCGCTGGCGAGCACGCTCTTTAGCGGCTTTCACGCGAATCTTCTGGGCCTGCGATTCGACACCTACGATCTGCTCATTTTGATTCCTGGCGTGCTGTGCGTGGTGGCGGGTGGTATTGCGTTCGTGAGCTTGCGGCGGGCCGACATCGCGCGAGACGGCGTCGCCGAGAGCTGATGAGAGCGGCCAGTGTCAGTATACGCTGCATGCCGATTTGGTTGGAGCTCAGAACATCACCCTGCGAACGTGGGTCATCTGGCAGGACTGGATGGCCACGGGGGCAGTTGTCAGTTGCCCTGATGTGACGGACCATGAAGCCAAAGCCGCGCGCCTGCACCGGTACGCGGAATTGCGGTGGAGTCCGGTCACAAGCTCGCTCCCGTAAGGCGAGCGAGTATTGACCTCTAATAGCCTAGAATCCTACTCCTTTAGCCAGGCAGTGATCGCCACGCGGGATTCGTCTCGCCGGTCAATCACTGGACATGGTAGAGTATGCTTCAGTATTGGAGAGGAGCGAGCGCGTGGCAACGACCCAATTCGATGACCAGACGGCGGTGACGCGCCTGGATGCCGAGACCTTCACAGCGGAGATCGAGCCATCCTGGTGGGTAGCGTTCGGCCCCAATGGCGGCTATCTTGCCGCCATCATTCTGCGCACCATGGATCAGGCGCTGGCAGACGAGGCGTGGCAGCCGTCCTCTCTCACCATCCACTACACTGCCGCGCCAGCGGTGGGTGCCTGCCACGTCACTACACGCATCGAACGCAAAGGGCGCGCGCTCGCCACCCTCTCGGCACGCCTGACGCAAGGCGACCGGCTCTGCGCGCTGGCTTTGGCGGCATTTTCGCTTCCGCGAGCGAGCGCAATTACCTTCTCAGAACGCACCATGCCGGTCGTGCCGCCGCCGGACCAGCTTGCACCTATGGCGGGCATAGAGACCCTGCCTGCCTTTACTGGGCGTTTCGACTATCGCTGGGCAATCGGCGATCCACCATTCTCCGGTTCGGGGCAGGCTCGAGTCGGCGGCTGGATACGCCTTGCGGAGCCGCGTCCCATTGACAGCCTGCTCGTCGCAGCATTCCTGGATGGCTGGGTGCCCGCAGTGTTCCCACGCCTCTCTCGGCAGGAAGCCGTGCCGACGGTAGACCTGACAATTCACTTCCGCGCGCGCCTGCCACTGCCCAACTCCGGCGCGCAGGACTTCGCGCTGGCCGTCTTCACGTCGCACTTCGCCGCCGGTGGCTTTTTCGAGGAGGACGGCGAACTCTGGAGCCCAAGCGGCGTGTTGCTGGCTCATTCACGGCAATTGGCGATTCTGCGCGCTGGCTAGAGTCCGTTCTAGTACATATTGGAGAATCGAAGCCGCACGTTGTCTCCACTGAGGGGACTCGTCACCGCAAACCGGATGGTGCTCCGTGCGCGCATTGTCAGGAAGACAAACGGCGGGCACATGAACGCCCTTGCAGACCGAAAGATCGTGTCGCATGTTTACCGGCTCAACTCATGACTGCTTACACTAGCCTGAGCCGTGACCAGAAAGCTGGCAGGCAACCCAGTCAAAAGAAGAATTTGTGGTGTGTATCCCCAAAACAAGGAGGAGAGTTGCCAATTGATAAATGATATGGCACGACTCCTGCCCTTGCATGGTAATTGGGAGATCAGTAAGCGCGTCACGCCGGTAACTAGGCACGAACCTGAGGTGATCTTATGCAAGACATGCAGAATAAGCAAGATGAGCAGAGACTTCGTGGGCAACTTGAGCAACAGGAACTCAAAGAGGCGACGCGTCGCTTCGTCCACAGTCTGCTGCAGATTGGGAGGAGCGCGCCGCTTCGTCCAATAGCCCGAATTCCACAAAAGCCACGCCAGCATTTCATGGCTGCCGGACGTGAGTTCACGCGCGGCTGGGCAGCATTGATACGCGAATTTGCTGACGGCATTGACCAGTTAGCTTCAGGGAGCAGCGCACCAACCCACCGTGGCGAGAATGCCCATGCTCCTGAGCGTGGAGAAGTTCTCGTCCGAACTCACGACAAGGAATAATCCTTTTGGTCGCCCGCTCCCCTGGAGAAGTAGGCAAGGACCGGCATCGTTTTGGCAGGAAGTGTGCTGTTACCTTACACTGAAGGCGCTCTTTGGCAGGAAAGGTAAGGGTGAGATGGAGACCCATTCTCTTCGGATAAGTCGACTCCGCCAGATAGAGCGCTTTCTCAGTCTCGTACGGCTCTTCGTGTGGATCATGTGGGTCATGTATCGTGAGCAGCGCCGGGTGATCAGGGCACAGGCTTCCGGCAATGACGAGGCTCACGCCAATGATGACGCGCTGGTTCGAGTAGCCACTGCCTTGCGCGACGCGGCAATCGTACAGGATGTGGTGCTGATCAAGCTGGGACAGTTTCTCAGTACACGCGTCGACTTGCTGCCGGAGCGAGCCATCGCCGTCCTCAGCACGTTGCAGGACACGGTACCTCCGGCGCCCTTCGACCAGATACGAGACGTTGTCGAGTCCGAGCTGGGTAAGCCCATTGCTGAGGTGTTCAGCAACCTTGACCCCACATGCATCGCGGCGGCTTCCCTCGGCCAGGTGCACCAGGCCGTTCTGGTATCTACTGGAGAGATAGTGGCCGTGAAAGTCCAGCGTCCCCAGATTGATCAAGCGGTCAAACAGGACCTGCGTGCCCTTCATGCAGTGATCTGGGTTCTCACTCGCTTCGTTGGTTCTCACAGTGTCATTGATCTCATGGGATTCTACACCGAATTTGCGCGCACACTTTATGAAGAGCTTGACTACGTGCGGGAGGCGGCGAATGCCAGGCGATTCCAGGCCATGTTCCAGGATGATCCCACGATCTATATTCCGCACGTCTATGATCAGTATGTCTCGCGGCGACTGCTGGTGCTGGAATGGGTCGACGGCGTGAAGATCGGTGACTGTGCCGCTCTTGATGCGGCAGGGATCAATCGCCATGAGCTGACCAAACGGGCCGTGGGCGTCTACGTCTATCAGTTCCTTGAGATGGGATTCTTCCATGCCGATCCTCACCCTGCTAATCTGCTGGTCACCGCAGGACAGGATGGGGATGATCCGATCATCATCATGGTTGATTTCGGTATGGTCGGGGCGTATTCGCAAAAGATGCGACACTTCATGAAGGAAGCTTTCCTGGCTATACTCGCTCGCGATGCACAAACTTTGGTCCGGGCCCTTTCAATGCTCGGCTGTGTCGACGAGGGAGCCAACCTGGCGTCTCTAGAGCGGTCTCTGTCCTGGCTGCTGGAGTGCTATGCCGGAATAAGACTTGGCACGGTTAAGGAAGTCGGGTTTGCCTCCATCCTGCAGGACGTCAGGCTGCTGCTCTATGGGGAACCCTTGCGGATTCCCGCCCAGTTTGCCCTCACCGGACGGGCCATCGGCCTGTTGATGGGTGTCGCAACCGAACTGGACCCCGAGTTTGACTTTTTCCAGGTCGCCACCCCTTATGCCCGTGCGTTCCTGGGGCTTGACAGTACGGCAGTGGAGCAGCTTGCAGAGCAGGTCCTCAGCCAGTTGCTGAGCACGGGGACCGCACTGCTCAAGCTACCGCAGCGGCTGGAGCAAGTCCTGGCACGCGTGGAATCAGGAGAGCTCCAGGTCAAAGTGGATACAGAACTCCGAGGACCGCTCAGCAGGCTCAGGCGAAGGAGCGGAAGCGACTCCGGCACTGGTGGTTTTACCTGGCCCATCATGTTCGCGGCAGCACTGGCTGGGGGAATTCTCTTCCTCACCGCTGGGCACCAGTTGCTGGCGGCCTGGTTCTGCCTGCTCCTGGCCGGACTCTGCGTCGTGCGGGCAGTGGTGAACGGCTGAGCACAGGTAAGCGCCTCCTCGGTCTCGCCTCAGGAAATTTCACCGGTAGGTCTACACGTGTAGTGTCTCGGGTACGGCGCCTCGCCGCCTTCACGGGCGAGGCTTACGGCCAACAGTTCAGTCCAGGGGATCTGCAGTCCATCCTTGCTGCCGGTGAGATGGTCGTCGGTCTCCTCATCGAGATTTCCTTCATTCATTGCTACCTTCGCCCGGCGGTTCTTCGGCGCCCAATAAGAAGTCTCGCGGTACCGTTGTGTTTATCTCAGGCACAGCAGCACTTGAGCCGAAATCGGCGACAGCCGCCGTTGGCATTATCAATGCTGCAAATGATGCTCATGCCAAGGGGCTTTCTGGCCAATCTTCTGTAAAAGGAGAGATGTTTATGGAACGCCGCACTATACTCGGTGGGCTCACGGCTCCATCTGTCAGTGCTCTATCGCAAGCATCTGTGTCAGGATTGGCTTCGCGCCAAGCTCGGAACCGCTCTTCGGTTCCCTCTGACTTTTCGGGATTTCGGGAAAGCGAGATTAAGACTAAAGACAACACCGTTTTCCTTCGGAGACACGGCAAAGGGCCAGGACTTCTTTTGGTGCACGGCTTTCCGCGTACCAGCCTGATGTGGCGGCATCTGGCGCCACAGTTGACAGACCGTCATACAGTGGTCTGTGTGGATCTCCGCGGCTATGGACATAGCGGTTCCCCCGTTTCGACAGACGATCACTTTCCCTACAGCAAACGGGCTATGGCAAGCGAGCTTGTGGAAGTCATGGAACAGCTCGGATTCACCCGTTTCTCAGTGGTCGGCCACGACCGTGGCGGACGAGTTTCCTATCGAATGGCGATAGACCATCCGGAAAAGGTCGAAAAGCTCGCTGTTTTTGACGTAATTCCAATCCTTGAAGGCTGGAGCCGCGCGGATGCTAAGTTCGCTCAGACATATTGGCCTTGGATACTCCTCTCGCAGAAGAATCCGCTTCCTGAGAAATACCTGTTAGGTGCTCCCGAAGCAGTGTTCGACAACCCCTTCGGTACGGGCTCCTTCGCTTCAGAGATACGAGAGCAATACATAGAAATGTATCGCGATCCTGTTCGAGTACACGCCGTCTGTGAAGAGTATCGAGCCGCAGCGACGATCGATGTCGAGCATGATCGAAACGACCTTGAGGCCAACCACCAAATTAAATGCCCGATGCTCCATCTATGGGCTGCCGGCGGGCCACTTGACACTTTCTACGCCAACGCTGGTGGACCGCTCGGTATCTGGAGACGGTGGGCATCGAATGTCCAAGGACAAGCGATGAGAGGCGGACACTTCTTCCCCGAAGAAAGTCCGACTGATACTGCTGAGCTATTAAAGAAATTTCTCTTTAGCTGAGGAGGGAGCCACACTCTCGCTCCTTTCACCCGAACGTCGACTACGAATATGATGCGACAACTTCCCCTGAATGTTGAAAATGATCGGATCGGGAGAATTCTTCGAGGATCGGCGCACGACTATCACGCGCTGATCCGCTCGTGTGAACGAAATATCTATTCAAGCGGGAGTTCCCCCGGCTCTGCCGGGGGTAGTCTCACACAACGATGGCTACACAATCGGAAGGCTGATTTACGGCCCTGAATCCCAATACAACGATATTCATCGTTGGGACTATATCAGGCTGCCGCGCCTTGACGCCCCCGAAGCATTGGTAGGGTTCGCGCGGCGTACTGCGAAGTTCAATTTCCCAACAATTGGCGATGATATGGGTCTCTCAAGACTGGCAGATGTATCTGGCGACTCGCCCGGTGGGCATTCGCGGGTACGCAGGTGTGGTCACCGGGCATGGTCTGCGCCAGGAAGTGGTTCGTGGGCGGAGTAGACAATTATGGGCTCGCGGCCTGATGCTACGTCAGTCCGATCTGTTGCGGGGTGGTGGCACTCGCCCACCTTGACACGGAATGCGTTGGTGGTGCTGCTCGCAATCGTGGCGGGATTCTCGGATGCGCTCGGCTATGTAGGTCTCGGTCGTGTCTTCACCGCCAATATGACCGGCAATACGATTCTGCTGGGGCTGGCGATCGGCTAGGGAGAGGT
This sequence comes from Ktedonobacterales bacterium, assembly GCA_052143275.1. Taxonomy (GTDB): domain Bacteria; phylum Chloroflexota; class Ktedonobacteria; order Ktedonobacterales; family JADMIN01; genus JAJPKE01. The sequence continues at coordinate 17,278 of JBKQTH010000159.1, forward strand.
GGCAGCAGCGCGTGATGGCTCTGCCTGACAGGTAACGAAGGTGCTGTGGGGTGGCACACAATCTGCACCACTCCCCCCACGGGATTACCCCTAATGAAGACCCAGACGCTTCTTGTAGCGTTCCGGAAGCGCTCAGCGTTGCCAGTTGTATCAACAACTGACCAAGGAGATCACCATGACCCAACCTGACATATCCCCAGAGCCCGGCGAGACCCCACCGCCCGGCATGGGCCAGCCCGACGTCCGCCCCTTCAGCTTCACCGCTGCCGACGAGGCGCTCGCCGACCTGCGCCGCCGCGTCGCAGCGACCATTTGGCCCGACAAGGAGACCGTCGCCGATTCGTCGCAGGGCGTGCAGCTCACGACGATGCGGGAACTCGCCCGCTATTGGGCGACGGACTACGATTGGCGCAAGGTGGAGGCAAGACTGCACGCCCTGCCGCAGTTCCTGACCGAGATCGACGGGCTCGACATCCATTTCATTCACGTTCGTTCTAAGCATGACGGCGCGTTGCCGCTCATCGTCACGCACGGCTGGCCGGGCTCGATCGTCGAGCAGCTCAAGATCATCGGCCCGCTGACCGACCCCACGGCCTATGGGGCGAGCGCAGCAGATGCGTTCCATCTGGTGATTCCGTCGCTGCCGGGCTACGGCTTTTCGGGCAAGCCGACGACGATCGGCTGGGATCCTATTCGTACCGCACGTGCCTGGACCACGCTGATGAAGCGCCTGGGCTACACGGGCTTTGTGGCGCAAGGCGGCGATTGGGGGAATGCGGTCACGGAGCAGATGGCTCTGCAGGCACCGCCAGAATTGATTGGCATCCATACCAACATGCCGGCCACGGTGCCCGCCGACATTGCCAAGGCGCTCCAGTTCGGCGAGCCGCCGCCATCCGGCCTCTCAGGGGAGGAGAAGGGCGCGTGGGATCAGCTCGACTTCTTCTACAAGCACGGCCTGGGCTACGCCCAGGAGATGGGGAACCGCCCGCAGACGCTCTACGCGCTGGCGGATTCTCCGATCGGCCTGGCGGCCTGGATGCTCGACCACGACGCGCGCAGCGAGGCGCTCTTCGCCCGCGTCTTTAACGGTCAGTCCGAGGGCCTGACGCGAGACGACGTCCTGGACAACGTCACGCTCTACTGGTTGACGACCACGGCGGTCTCGTCGGCTCGTCTCTATTGGGAAAGCAAGCTCGCCTTTTTCGCCCCGAAAGGGGTCACGATTCCGACGGCCGTGAGCGTCTTCCCCGACGAGATCTATGCCGCCCCGCGGAGCTGGACAGAAAAAGCCTATCCTAAACTGATTCATTACAACCGGCTCCCCAAAGGCGGCCACTTCGCGGCGTGGGAGCAGCCGCAAGCCTTCACGGAAGAGGTTCGCGCGAGCTTCCGGTCGCTGCGCTGAACGGTGCGTCATGGGGCTAGGGACATGGAGGCGCACGCTCCGCCCCTGGTCCCACCGTTCTCCAAAACTTACCCAGATATGGACACGCCCGACCTGGTGTTTGGTTCCTGC
>JBKQTH010000160.1:0-4572 GCA_052143275.1 Ktedonobacterales bacterium
AACAGCTGCTGTCCTCCAGGCGTAAAGTATGTATGCAGGTATATATGTATACGGGTATAAATGACGGATCACGTAGTTAAGGCACCCTGTTTTTGACACTCACTTCCGCATGGTCTTATACTGCACCGTGACGCGTAAACAAAAGCCTACCCGGCAGCGGGTTCCTGGTACATACCACTCAGGCGGTGTGCTTTCCGGCTACCAATTCAGGAGAGTCGGAACAGCCGAGGACCCATACTTGTTACAAGGCGACATTCATAATGCGGGATATACTTGGGAGACACGGCATGGCCGAACGTAATGACGAAGAGCAGGATCAGCGAACAACACTACCAGAAGATACGGTAACTTCCGGCGAGGAAGGCGTCGGCTCAACCGGTGTAGGTGGCTCCGGGACGACCCTACCCACTGATTGGGAGGCGCAGTTACAGGCGGCGCGCGAGGAGGTAGCTCAATACAAAGACAAATACCTTCGTGAGCTGGCTGAGATGGAAAACTTTCGCAAGCGGCAGGAGCGCAATGCGCTCGACCGCGCCCAGCGTTACAAGCGAGATCTCATTGAAAAAGTCCTAGAGGTCATGGATAATCTGGACCGCGCGATGGGCTATGAGGATTCAATGGATCGTGAAAGCCTGCAACAGGGTCTGCGTATGGTGCAGTGGCAGCTGAATGAACTGCTCAGGACTGAAGGTCTGACTCCGGTGCCAACGGTTGGCGAGCAGTTTGATCCTCACCTGCATGAAGCGGTAGACAAAGTGCCGTCTAGTGAACATCCAGAGGGCACTGTTGTCGAAGAAGTGCGTAAGGGTTACATGATGGGTAGTGATCTCTTACGTCCGGCTCGGGTCATGGTTAGCGCAGGATCGAAGGAGTAGTATGCGACTCCGTTTACTTTTCTAAATAGGGACCCTGATGGACGAGAAAGATTATTACAAGATCCTCGGTGTTTCCAAGAGTGCTAGCGCTGACGATATCAAGAAATCGTATCGTAAGCTTGCCCGCAAATATCATCCAGATGTGAATCCGGGGAACCGATCGGCCGAGGCGCGCTTCAAGGAGATAAATGAAGCATACGAGGTGCTTTCTGATCCCGAGAAGCGAAAACAGTATGATAGGTTCGGCTCAAGCTGGAACACACCAGGAGCAGCTCGGAGCGGCACTGCCACTCGCACGCGCACCTACGGCACAAGGGATGATGATGGATTCGGAGCAGATGACCCTACTGGCTGGTCTGACTTCTTCGATACGCTCTTCAATCGACGTAGCACTACTACACCCAATGGTGGAACTGGAGGCACGGCTGCTCCCCCGTTTGGGCAGCGAAGGGGCGAGGATATTGAGCAGCCGGTTGAGATCTCTTTTCGCGAGGCATACACTGGTGCCACCCGGATCTATAATGTTCAATCTCCCGAACAGTGTCCAAGTTGTAAGGGCACCGGTAAGATTGGCTCGCGTCCTTGTGCCACTTGCGGTGGGAGCGGAACAGTTACCAAAGTACGTAAACTGGAGGTTCGTATCGCCGCAGGAGTGGAGAATGGCTCAAGGGTCCGAGTAGCTGGTGAAGGGCAGATTGGTCTGAACGGCGGCCAGCGGGGCGACCTCTTTCTGGTGGTCACCGTCAAGCCGGATCCAGCTTTTGAGCGGAAGGGCGATGATCTCACCGTAGATGTACCGGTGCCCCTGACTCTCGCCGTTTTAGGTGGTGAGACTCCAGTCCCGACGCCAGACGGTAAGCGACTGATCCTCACCATACCGCCTGAGACCCAAAATGGCCAGTCTTTCCGACTCTCGGGTAAGGGAGTGCCGCACTTGCGTGGCCAAGGTGCAGGAAACCTTTTTGCTCGTATTCAAGTACAACTCCCTCAACGTCTTACCTCGCGCGAACGCGAGCTATTCGAAGAGTTGGCTCGTCTCCGGACAGCCAGCTAGCTGTGCCGGTAGCGGCCGGTCTCGATTCGAGCATCCTCAGTCTGCCTATCACTTTGACCGAGTTTCATGCTGACGCGCTATAATTACGAATACTGGACAAGAAATCAAGGGCCTCTTGCGGACCCTCCTGCGGGTGGCCTCTTGTACGGCTCTGACTGCCCTCTTACGGCGCGCTGATCTCAAGGGTGGCTGGGAGGGAGGAGAGCGCATACGGAAAGGTCTGATTCGCCGATGAGTATTACGGGTGTACAAAGTGGTGTGCGACCGACAGATGTCCAAGACAGCCCAGCAGGAGTCAATAATTTTACCATTGTCGCCGCCACTGTCAATGGGTCGGGTAGCCAAACGGCCAACAATTGCTTGCTTCGGGCGCTCTTCAAGATGGGTATACCGGTTAGCGGTAAGAATATTTTCCCGTCGAATATACAGGGATTGCCTACCTGGTTCAGTATTCGTGCCAGCAGCGATGGCTTCGTCGGTCGCCGGGAGACGGCGGAGATAGTCGTCGCCCTGAACCGTCAGACGGCGGCCGAAGACATTGGTGGTGTCGCTACAGGCGGTGTGGTTATCTACCCATCCGAATGGAAATTGAGCGAGGATCGCGAGGACATCTTCTATTATTCGTTACCTGTGCAGCAAATGGCAAAGGATTCCGGAGCCAGCGCCGATATGCGCCCCTATGTAGCTAACATGGTCTACGTTGGCGCGTTGACAGAACTTCTGGGGATCGAGGTCGCAGAAATCAGGGCAGCGCTCACTGATCACTTTCACGGTAAGTCAAAGCCGATCGACCTCAATTTTGGCGTTGTGCAAGCGGCCATTGACTACACCAAAGAGCATATCACCAAGCGTGACCCATTTCGCGTAGAGCGCATGAATGCCAATGCCGGTAAGATCATCATAAATGGCAACAGCGCTGCTGCGCTCGGCGCAGTCTTCGGTGGATTTACCGTCGCATCCTGGTATCCAATTACACCGTCCACCAGCTTGATTGACGCCCTTGGCGAATATGCCAAGAAGCTGCGTATAGATTCCGAGACTGGCAAGCCCACCTATGCCATTGTACAGGCCGAGGATGAGATAGCCGCCCTGGGGATGGTGACAGGCGCCGGATGGGCTGGCGCCCGGGCGATGACGTCCACCTCCGGCCCAGGCCTCTCACTTATGACGGAATACGCAGGCTACGCGTATTTCGCTGAAGTGCCGGTGGTCATCTGGGATATCATGCGGATGGGACCTAGCACTGGTCTGCCCACGCGTGTCTCGCAGGGGGATGTGCTTATGGCGTATTATCTGGGACACGGTGATACCCGCCAGATTTGCCTCTTCCCCGGTAGCATGGAAGAATGCTTCGAATGCGGCTGGGTCTCGTTCGATCTGGCCGAACGGCTGCAGGCGCCGGTCTTGGTTCTGAGTGACCTGGACCTTGGCATGAACCTTTGGATGAGTCAACCGTTTGCCTACCCAGAGAAGCCTATGGATCGCGGCAAGGTGCTGGGAGTGGAAGATCTAGACCGGCTCGGCGGATTCCATCGCTATCTGGATGTGGACGGTGACGGTATTGGGTACCGGACGATTCCCGGTACCGACCATCCACTGGCAGCCTACTTTACACGTGGTAGCGGCCATAACCAGGATGCACAGTATACTGAGCGACCAGGTGAGTGGGAAGCAAATCTCAAGCGGCTTTCCCGCAAGCATGACTACGCCCGGACCCTGGTTCCGCTGCCGGTCATTGACGAGGTGAATGGCGCGCAGATAGCTATTATCGCGTATGGGTCCAGCGATCCAGGCATAGTGGAGGCGCGAAGCATGCTTGCCCAAAGAGGCGTCAAGACCAGCTACCTGCGCATGCGTGCACTGCCGACGACCAAAGAACAACGAGATTTTACCGAGCGCTACCAGCGGGTATATGTCGTCGAGAACAATCTCGATGGGCAGATGTATCGTATTCTCCAGAGTGAGGAGCCGGAACACGCGACTCGTTTCCACTCCATCTCCAAATGCGATGGACTGCCACTGACCGGCCGCTGGATTGCTGAGTCCATTCTAGAACAGGAGCTTTAGATCACATGGCTATTCAAGAACCTCCAGCCCCGGACCTAAATCTGATTGGTCTGTCACGTAATGATTACAAGGGGCGCCCTTCCACACTCTGCAAAGGCTGTGGCCACGATTCCATCTCTGCCCGTATCATCTCGATAGCTTACGATCTCTCGCTCAACCCGACTCGCATAATCAAGCTGAGCGGCATTGGCTGTTCTAGTAAGACACCAGCTTATTTCCTTAACCAGTCGCACGGCTTCAATGGACTGCACGGTCGTATGCCTTCGATGGCAACCGGCGCAACGCTGGCCAATCGTGAGTTACTAGCGATTGGTATCAGCGGTGATGGTGATACTGGTAGCATTGGTCTCGGCCAGTTCAAACATATGGTGCGCCGAAACGTACCGATCGTTTATATCGTCGAGAACAACGGGGTGTATGGTCTTACGAAGGGACAGTTCTCCGCAACGGCGGATGAGGGCCAGGAGATCAAGTACGCAGGCCGCAACGAATTGCCTCCGATAGACCTTTGCCTCGAAGCGGTGGTTGGCGGCTGCGGCTTCGTGGCGCGCAGCTTTGCGGGAGACCCTCGCCAGG
>JBKQTH010000161.1:0-10340 GCA_052143275.1 Ktedonobacterales bacterium
GCGCGGCAGAGGTTCTGTCAAGGTAAGAACAGAATTGCAGAGATAGATCTCTTGTAGGGATGCAGGGCGGCGGCTGCTCGACTCACTGGTGACTCCGCACGCTTCGCGTTCCCTGAGCGCGGGCACCCCCGGGGACTCCTGGCTGCTGATTGCCCAGCGGCGCATCTTTGAAAAGCAAGGTCAGCACAATGGCAGCGACACAGACTGTAAACGAGAGCCATTTGCGCCCGAACTGATCGGAGAGCTTGCCGACGAAAGCGACATGGTAGTCGAAGACAGCAGATAGGCCCGTGACCACCAAGAAGTAACGGTCGAAGCCATGCAACTCACCGATGATCCGGGGTAGGGCAGTGCCGACGATGGTTTGATCCAGGGCTGCCAATAGCACGGTCGGCATCAAGCCTGTCAGGAAGGTCGCCAGGCCCTGGCCGCGCAAGATGTACTCCTGCGCTCGGTGGCTGGACACTGACGGGCTGTTCCGATCCCGTGGGGGCAGGTTCCATGCATGACCTCCAAAGCGTTGATCGTGGCAAAGCGGTCACGGTCGAATCAGCCAAAGCTCGTTTGTCTCGCGGATAAAGCCACACGCTTGGAGGGAGACATGCCGGAGCCGTACGGCGGTTATTCCGGTGGTGGCCACAGGTCCTAGGCGGAGTGCCTAACCTCTGCCTAAATACGCTCTCAGTACTGTGGCAAGCTGTTGCAACTTCTCGCTCTCACCGATCGGCGGAGGGGAGAGTACGAATGCCTCGCCTGGGTTTCCCATCCTCGTCACCTGCTGCGCAAATCCCAGTGGCGTGGTCCAGGTGAGTAGCCTCACATGACTGGATGAAGGCACCACATAGCGAAAGCCCACCGGACGTGGCAAGAACAAGAACGTACCTGGAGTTGCCTGAATGGTAGTCTCTCCGCTAAAAAAAGTGACTTCGCCTGCTAGCACATAGAAAGCAGTGTCTTCCTGATGGGGCCCGTATAAATAGACGGACGTCCTCGCAGGTACCAGGTACTCGAAGATGATGCCAGTCGGCTTTGTCTGCGTTTCCAGCGCCTGAATGATTCTTAGCCCTCCGAAATACCACAGCGTTTCCCGCTCTTGCCAGTTGGCGACGCTACTCTGGCTTGTCTGATGAACCATGCGCTTTTCTTGCTCCTCTCTCCCCTTCTGCGAGACAGCACAGTCGATAGGGATCACTCTCGTGGTGATCATGTCGGAGTTTGGCTTGTTGTGCCTCACTTCGTGCCGATCTTGCCCGTTACACCAATGGCGGAAGACCGGGAGCGACATGCCCGGTCTCCAGGTAGGCCTTCAGGCTGTCCAGGAAATATTCCCAATTCCTGCGTGTCTGTTCATAGACCAGATCCACCGGGCGAACTCAGCATGAGTGAAGTCCACACAGGTACCGCCCGGGACCGGCGTGAGACGCCACATGACGCTAGTCCCTGTCCACTCGGGAGCACGTTGCCGGAAAATCCAGGACACCTTCTCTCCGGCGTCCAGTTCGGCCACCTCAAACCGAAGCACACCAGCAGGCGGCTGAAACCGAAATTCACCCACTGAGCCTACCTCGGGCTGGACTCGCGCCTCGTCGGCCCACCAGCGGGCGAGTTCGTCTGGCTGCGTCAGAGCAGTGAAGACCCGCGCTCGATCTACCGCAATAGTGCAATGGTCCGTTCTGTGACAATGGCTGGCATCGTCGTTCCTATCCTTTGCATATCACGGCCGTATACTTAACTAATAGGTTAAGTATACGGCCGCAGCAGAACGATGTCAAGGGAGTGCTTCACCTCCAGACATGACTGCTCTGCTGTGGGCACGAGCGTTGGAGCGAGCGAGAGCGCGAACGGCGTGTCACCCATCGAGATCGGGGGAGGAGAGCACCTCGGCCAGCGCATCGAGCAGGGATGGCCACCCAGATCTAGCCCGCGCGCGCGCTTCCGGCGTGCTCAGCCGTTCATGAGTCAGCACCACTTCTGTCACGGCGCCTTGGTCGAGAAAGTCCACTGTAACGATAGTCTCCCGGCCTGGAGTCAGCTCGCCTGACCAGGTAAAGACCAGTTTTTCAGGGGGCACAACCTGCAGGTAAGTGCCGACAATGGAACTGCCGTTCGCCAAGTCGAACCGGAACGACCCGCCCACCCGCGCGTCGAGCGAACTCACGCTCATGCCCAACCCCCTGGGTCTCAACCAGTGCTCCAGGGCATCAGGCTCGATCCAGGCTCGGAACACCCGGCGCCGGTTGGCCGCAAACGTGCGGCGCAGCACCAGACTGGTGGTGTTATCTGGTACGGGAGGGATCATCAGTATCTTCCTCCTCTTCCGAGGTCGCCAGCAGGTAGGTGTCCAGGGAATCGAATTGGTCTTCCCAGAAGTGCCGGTAGTGTTCCAGCCAGGCGGCAGCTTCCCGCAGGGGTCCAGCCGCCAGACGAAACCGGTGCGTGCGGCCGTCCTTGCGATGCAGGATGAGATCCGCATGTTCCAGCACCCGTAAATGTTTGGAGATCGCCGGCACCGAGATCGAGAAGGGCTGCGCCAGGTCCGTTCCCGACGCCTCGCCGTGCGCCAGGCGATCTAAGATGGCCCGACGCGTCGGGTGTGATAACGCCAAAAAGACGGCGTCGAGTTGTTCCAACGAATCATTAACCATATCGTTAATTATAAGAAGATCATGAACTGGTGTCAAAGGTCCGCTCTCCGTGCCGGTGAGCAGCAAGCGGTCGATGCAGGATACTACCCAGAGCGGCTACCTAAGCTTTCCCCAGCGCAACGTGAGCGCTGGCACCGCTTGGCGGTTACATTTAGCAGAGTTGGGCGCGACCGGCGAGGCCAGTTGCTCGGCGGACAGCGGCGCGATGGTGTCGACCAGGCTGCGCTGGTAGGGCTCCCAGCCCTGGTGGAACGCGATGAGTGGCAGTGGGTGGTGTTCCGTCATGTGTGTCTTATGCTCCCTGCTTCTGATGATGTGCTCGCTCTCGAAGGTGCCGTCAGGATGATCGTAGCAGAGGACAGGGACACACACTTCTCCTGGCTTGCTCCTTACCATCTGATGGACACTACTGCCCTCGTCTTTGCGGCCAGGTGACGATCACCAGCTATGACCCTTGACATATGTCCGTCACGGACGTATACTTGGAAGCATGAAGACAGACCAGCCGCAGATCCCGCTCACGCCCGCGGTATTCTACATCCTGCTGGCGCTCGCCGGTGGCGACCGGCATGGCTACCAGATCATGAAGCAGGTCCAGCACGACAGCCAGGGCCAGGTCACCATGGGCACCGGTACGTTGTATGGCTCCATCAAGCGCATGCTGGCCGACGGGCTGATCGCGGAGGCCGATGAGCGTCCCGACCCGGCGCTGGACGACGAGCGGCGCCGCTACTACCGGCTCACCGACCGGGGACGGGAGACGCTGGCCGCTGAGCTGCAGCGTTACGACGAAGTGGTGGCCATTGCCCGCCAGCGCCGGCTGCTGCCCGGGTTCTCCGTGGAGCCAGGACGATGACTACCCAACCTGCGCCCGACCAACCGCGCGCCCGAGCATTACGGATCTACCGCTGGGTGCTCAGGCTCTACCCGGCGGCTCACCGCCGCGACTTTGGGGAGCCCATGCTGCAGACGTTCGGTGACTGCTACCATGATGCCGTCGAGCGGGAGGGGATGTCGGAAGCACAGTTCTGGCTGGGAGTGCTGACTGATGAGAGCCGGAGCCTGATTCGCGAGCATCTCGCAACCCTGTCGACCGTCACAGAAAGGATACGATCCATGGATAAGCTCCTGTCCGCCGTAGCGAAGAGGCCTGTTAGCACTGTCGCAGCGTTGCTGCTGTGGGTAGTGGTTCTCGACTTGCTCTCGCAATCGATCCCCAGTGCTGACGCCATAGCCGGTTCATGGCTCTTTTTCTGGCTGGCCGCGACGGTGATCTATGGGGGTGTCCTTCTGCTGGTCGCCCGTTTTGCGCAGAGCCTGCCGTTTCCCGCGGGAGAAAGCTCCTGGCGAGGCTCGTGGTGGAGACTGGGGCTGGTACTCGGCGGTATCCTGGGTATCTACATGGTGGCGCTCACCGCAGTGAATGTGCTGATTCCCGTGCTCGCGTTCCGGCAAAATGTGGGGCGAGTCCTCTTATCACTGCCATTCACCTCCGGACCGGGCATGGTGTGGGCAATCAGCCTGCCGCTGCTCGCCGGCACGGCGGGCATCATAGGCGCCCATGCCGGCGGCAAAGTGCGGATCGGCATGGCTGTCGGCGCTCTGGCCGGCACAATCATGATGGCCACGCAGACTGCCATTGTAGGATTGCTGGTGCTGCTGTCGATTGCGCTGTACCACACCGCGCCGCCGCCGGTATACTTTAACGGAGCCCAGCTGCCGATGCTGTATCCAGCGTTTCTGGACCTCTCGTACGTGGGGCAATATCTGGTCAATGGGGCCAGCCAGGCAAGTCTCCCCTTCGGCTTGATCTTTCAGTGGATTTTCGCGATCATCGTATGGCTGGTCCCCCTCGTCGTCGGCAGTGTGCTGGGCGTACGCACGGTTCGGCAAACAGACACGGCAGCCGTCGCCGCGCGTCACGGCTGGGTTGGCCGGCTGTTTGCTCGCCCTATCCGATTCGCCGGACTCGCTCTACTGCTCATCATTCTCGGGCCAGTGCTGTGGCTGTGCTCTAGCCTGGGGCAAAGCGGCATCAACACGTACGGCAATCCCTTTGCCGTGCTCGCATTCGCCAGTGCCAGCTACGTTATCGCGGGGCTGCTCATCTGGCTGCTCGCGGTTCTGGCCAGCGTCGTGGCCATATCTGTCACGACGCTGGCCAGGAGGTCGCGGCCGCCGGGGGCGAGTGCCGCTCCGGCCCAGTGATCGGCTCACATGTCCAGTCCAGAGTCAAGAACCTTGTGAAATGTGTGGGCGCAATGCCCGGCGCAGCGCCTCTATCCTGTTTTGCGCTTCCGCCTGCGACATCCAGGCATCTGGTGTCCACTGGTACGCATGGTAGGCCCCGGGATATACATGGAGCTCGGTGGGTACGCCGGCTCGCAGGAGGCGCCGAGCGTACTCGACATCCTCTTCCAGAAAGAGGTCGAGGCTGCCCACACTGATATATGCCGGAGGCAACCCTTCCAGATGCTCCGCACGAGCGGCCGCGGCATAGAGAGGGATGCCTTCTCCCCCTGGTGGTTGTCCCAGAAGCGCCGACCAGCCGAAGTAGTTCGCGTCCGGCGTCCAGACAAACTCGCCGGTGTACGGGTGTGGATCGGAAGTCGCAGCGGTGCGGTCGTCGAGCATAGGGAAAATGAGCAACTGGAATGCGACCGGTAGCTCGCCACGGTCGCGTGCCAGCAGGGCAAGCGCCGCCGCCAGGCCACCACCGGCACTCACACCTCCGATGGCGATCCGGCTGGTATCCACCCCAAGTGCTTCGGCCTCTGTCGTGAGCCACTTCAGCGCGGCGTAGCAGTCCTCGATCGGTCCAGGATACGGTGTTTCCGGCGCCAGGCGATAGTCGACCGAAACGGCGGCGCAGCCAACCGCGCGCACAATCGACTTGAGGTTCAGGTCATCTCCCTCAGCGCTGCCTATGACGTAGCCGCCACCGTGAATCCATACCAAGGCGTGCAGCGGCCGCGGTGCGCTCGTAGGCTCGTACACGAGAACACGGACATCCGGCGCGCCGGCGGGTCCAGGCACCATACACTGGGTCACCATGATGTCCGGGAAGGCGGGAGCATTCGCGGCCGCCTGCGCCTGTGTGGCCAACCGCTCGGTGCGGATGAGCGGCAGGGTCTCAGCGCTGAACGAGACCTGAGGCAACTGATTGAGCATCGGCACGAGAGCGGGGTCTACCAGATGGGTGGTCGTCGGCATACATTTCCCCCGTAAAGCGTAAGATAACCTCTCCCTGTTGGAGAAAAGAAGCAGGTGGGTACAGATTGTGGCTCCACGATACTACAAGCGAAGCAGCGCGGGTGCGGGCATGGGACCTTCATTCTCCTCCAAAGAAGAGCAGCAGGATTCAGCGTTTAAAGCTGTCTTTAGCGCCTAGGCTGCCGATTTGTGCGATTGGCAATAACTATCAACGATCCCAAAGCGGAGGCGGCGTAAGGCTCGCGCCCCGCCCGGGTCTGCACGACGGACACGATGTAGATTTCGACGCTTGTTGCACAAAAAAGGCAATTTTGGGCACTTGTTTGCCGCTTGTTGCGCAGGTTATTCGGCGTTTGTTGCACCAAACTGAACGTATACTGACGATTGTTGCGCCAATCCGAACTGGGTCACCTGCTCCGGGTAGCCCAGTCTCACATCCGTCGATCGTTGTTTTTGGGAGCGCGTCACCTGGGGTGCCCCGTGGAACTGTTGCTCTTTGCTGTGGTATACTCCTTGGCGTTGGGAGGAACGGTGGGAGGCCTGGGAAGAGCACAAAAAACTGGAAAGATGAGATGCCCCGAATCCCTCGTCACACCCTCATCTGGTCCAAGGATCGCAGACACTATGAGCTGTACAGGCAGGGTCAGCTTGAGGCGCGTTTTCGCCAAGCGAATCACGCTGCGTTGCTGGCTTGGCTTGCTGAGACAACCTCCTTTGCCTTTCGTGGTCCCTCAGGTTCCCTCAATGTCTATCATGAGGCTCGGCCGCGCGGGGGGTCGTATTGGTATGCCTACCACACTTATCACGGTCGTACCTGTAAACGCTATCTTGGACGGACGGAGCGCATTTCGCTCGCTCGTTTAGAGGAGACAGCGCGGGCTCTTTCGGACGCACAGAAGCCCTCGTCGGCGACTGACCAAGGAATGACGCTGCTTGCCACCACAAGACTTGCTCTCCCGCATCTTCCTAATCCGCTCGTGGAGCGTCCACGTCTGCTAGCAGCGCTCGATAGGTCGCTTTCCGCTCCACTAACCTTGCTCTCCGCCGCTGACGGCTGGGGCAAAACAACGCTGCTCTCCAGCTGGGCAAGCCGACAAAAGGTCCAGATCGCCTGGCTCTCGCTGGACGAGCTGGACAACAGCTCGACGCGTTTTTGGGTTGGGGTGGTTGCATCCCTGAGACGTTGTAACCGGTATGCGTCGAACGTTGGAGCAACTGCGCTGGCGCTGCTCCAATCTCCCCAGCCACCACCGCTTTCCGCGAGTCTTTCCACCTTGCTCGACGAGCTGGAAAGCAAAGAGGTGGGCCATGCTCCCATCGTCCTTATTCTAGACGACTATCAGGAGATAAGCGATCCGGCGATTCACCAGGGGCTGGCATTTTGGCTGGAACATCTTCCTGCCCACCTGCATGTGATCCTCTCTAGCCGGGTGGATCCAGACTTACCCCTTACGCGTCTGCGCGCTCGGGGACAGCTGACCGAGATCCGCATGGACGATCTGCGTTTTCACCAGGAAGAAGCTCGCCTCTTTCTGAGCCGCGTGCTTTCTCCCACGCTCGCTCCGGAAGAGGTGCAACTGCTGGTGGATCGCTCTGAAGGCTGGATCGCGGGCTTGCAACTGGCCGCTCTCGCCCTGCAGAAGTGCGCGGATCGCACCGCATTTCTCCAGTCGTTTACCGGCGGCCAGCGGTATCTGCTGGACTACGTACAGGAGGAAATCCTGGCGCGCCTACCCACGGGCGTGTGCGACTTTCTCCTCCACAGCGCTATTCTCTCTCGCCTGGATGCTGAGGTGTGCCAGGAGGTGACCGCAGAAGCCACCACTGAGGCCTGCCAGCGTATGCTCTCGTACCTGGAGCGCAACAATCTCTTCTTGGTTCCCCTGGATGAGGAGCGGCGTTGGTATCGTCTGCATAATCTCTTTCGGGAAGCCTTACTGGCAGCCCTGCACACTACTGAATCTGCGATGGCGCCAGTGTTGCACCGGCGCGCCGCTAGCTATTATGAGGCGCACCGGGAATGGTCAGAGGCGATTGCCCACCGACTTGCCGGGGCCGATTTCTCCTCGGCCGCACGCCTGATGGAGCAGACGGTCGAGCAATTCTGGTTGCACGGAGAAGCTGTGACGATGGCACGCTGGGTGCGCACGCTGCCCGCAGGGCTGGTGCTCACGCACACGCGTTTGGTGCTCACAGTAGCGCTCTACCTGCTCTTTAGTGTCTCTCAGGCCACTGAAGAGCAGCGCGCCAATGCCCACAGGGAGGTGCGACACCTCCTGGCGCAGGTCGAAGCCGCCATGCTACCTCAGGTGGACGGGACCAGCCGGCAGATCGTGGCTCCAAACACACCGTCTGGCGCCGCCGTTCCATCTGAGCCCCCCGAGGATGGGGAAGTCGACGCCGCTGAGCATGCTCTGTTGCAACAGCGTCTCCGCCTGCTTCGCATGTTTCTGGCCTTCCTTGAAGGAGTAGCAAGCGGTGATCATGAGCGATTGAGCAGTATGCGGCAAGAGATACAGGCAGAGCTTGATCGCGATGATGAAGCGATTTGGCAGATGGTACCGCTGTCGTGTGAGTTCGTACTCCACTACACCATCTGGCAGGAGGCAGCACCCCTTTTGCCGCTGCTGCTGGACGCCAAGGAGCGGATGAGCCGATCGGGAAGCCACTTCGCAACCCTCAAGGTGAGGCAGTGGCTGGCGTTGACTGCGCTCGAGGCGGGATACCTGCACCTGGCCTACGAGGAAAGCCAGGCAGCTGTTGGCCTGGTAGAGCAGATCTCTAGCTATGCCCCACTCAAAGGGTACTTTGAGGTTGTGCAAGCTGCGGTGTTGTACCAGTGGAACCGGTTGGAGGAGGCCCGCAATAGGCTCCACGCAGTTCTGCACGACGCTGCTAGATGGCAACAACTCGATGTACTCGGGATGGGATATGTCTATCTGATGCAGTTCGCGCTTGCCAAAGGAGATTGGTCGGAGGCCCAGCAGGCGCAGCACCAGGTGGAAGATCTGGTGCTGCGTGAGCACTTTGGGACGTACCAAGACTGGCTACCAGCGATGCAGGCTCAGTGGTGGCTCGCGCAAGGACAGCTGAAGGTGGCATCCGACTGGGCAGCAGGTGTCTTCTTTCCAGTAGAGGTGTGGGACGGCAGCACCTACTACGCTTTCCTGGTTGTGATTCGGGTATACTTCGCCCAGCATCGTTGGAGGGAGGCTTTGGAGCTACTGGAACACTGGAGCGCGCGACTGGATCGACCGGGCAATGTCGGGGCGACCATCACGTTTCTCGCACAGTATATGGTTGCGCTTCATCATACGGGAAAGCACGAACAGGCCCGCAAGGTCATGGCCCGCCTGTTTGCGCTCACCGAGCCAGCGGGCTACATCCGCGTCTACGTGGACGAGGGTGAACCGATGAGGCAGGTGCTCCAGAACTTCCTCACGCAGCACTCCACGTACCAGCAGCCCAACGAGCAGGCCTCATACGCCATCACCACAGTTGCTCGCAAGCTCTTGACTGCGTTTAGCCATGAACATCACGCTCCCAGCAAATCGCTGAAGGCGCCAACACTACTCTCGCTGTCACCAATCCTCACCCGCCGTGAACAGGAAGTATTGCGCCTGCTCGCCACTGGAATCTCCAATCAGGAGATCGCACGGACTATGGTGATCTCCCTAGCCACAGTCAAGAAGCATGTCAGCAATCTGCTCAGCAAGCTAGACGCAACCAGTCGCACTCATGTCATTGTCCAGGCGCGTGCCCGCTCTCTGCTCTAGTCGGGTTCCTCCCAACTGATCGCTTTCGCCTTGGAGTACTACTTCTTTTAGTAGACCTTTGATGGCTGTGTCGCCGGTTGCCCCAACCTATACTCTCCTGGAGACCGCAGCGACATGCGCGCCACAGCAACACGCCATGCCAGGCTCAGTAGGAGTGGTACAGGCCGAGTCGACAGAGACTCAAGGTAGAAGGCAGAGGTGTCAACCATGATTCGCAGGATCGTCGCGACAGAGTTGTTCGTCCAAGATCTGGTCAGATGTGCGGCGTTTTATCGGGATACCCTGGGGCTGGCGGGGCAAGAGGACGGTCCAGGTTCAGTGGTTTTCAAGATAGGAGAGGTGTATTTCTTTCTGCTGGAGGTCTCGGCCGCCGCAGAACTCATTAGTGAGGGAGCACTTCCGCCGAAGCTCGAGGGTGGGCCGCGGAGTCTGCTGGCCGTTGAGGTTGATGACGTGGACGCTATGTACGAGATGCTCAAGGCCAAAGGCGCCACGCTGCTCCGGCCTCCAACCAACCAGCCCTGGGGGCTACGCACCGCGCACTTTGCCGATCCCGAAGGCAATCCCTGGGAGATCCACCAGTCCGTTGGATCGAAGCCAACACCGTAGGGTAAGCCATTCTAGCCGCACGCTATCTTGTGTTGGTCACGTGCCGTTTTTCGCTGACTCAGGACCTTACTGTTCGCGAGCTGGTTTTCCGCCCGTC
>JBKQTH010000162.1:0-2720 GCA_052143275.1 Ktedonobacterales bacterium
ACGACATCGCAGAACCGGGAACAGGCGGGCGAGACATCGGGCTAGCCGCGATCCGGCGGCCCGGACGGGTCCCTGGTGCCCCTTCGCGCGATGACGGATTATGCAAGAAATCACGCAGAGTTACCGCAGGCCAGAGACGCCCTCGCCGGAGATCTGGGGCATGGTTGTGGTCACGTTCCAGCGTCACAGCGAGAGCATAAGTCTGCTGTTCTCCTGGGGTATCCCAACGATTAGTGTTCTTTACGGCAACGACGAACTGAGCAGTCTTCGTAAGGTCAAGCCGTTGACGAAACGTCTTAGAGCCGACTTGATTAGCTCCTCTGCCACGACGCGTACTCGATGGTTGTAGGTCGAGCCGGAACCTCGCGAGCTCAACGGGTTCCTCGTCGTCGCCCTTCGGCTGGCGCGTGTATGCGTCGCGGACCTGCTGTAGTGGTGCTCCGTGGTAGGCGTGTACCTCCATGTGGCTCGCTAGATAGTCGAGCCTGGTCGCTCGAACTGGCGGATCATAGGCGAGGGCGACGGATAGGCGTCGTGATCCACCCGAGCTGAAGAAGGTCGATGGAATGGGCACAGTATAGAGGTGGACATCATCAATAATGATCGCCCCCTCAGCCAGTAGCACCACCCGATGGTCTTCGCTCACCTCGGCATGTCGTCCAGAAACCCGGCCGTATCCGGTGAGACGCCTTTGCTGTTCCAGATTCTTTGCCTCACCGAGCCCGTTAATCACCATTTCTGTCTCTTCAGCGGAGCAAAGCAGCAATGCCCTTACCGCGTTGGCTGACAACTGAGGATACCGGCTAAGAACTCGCAGTGCGGCGTTGCTAACCAAAGGAGCTGCATAGCTCGTCCCAGAATCCGTAGCCAAGAGATTGGAGGTGCCCGCGATTCCAGCGCCGACCACTCGAATTGAATGATCCTGGGTACTGACGCGTGATGTCAGCAGGTCAACCGAGAGGCTTCCCCCAGGTGCGACTAGCTCAGGCTTTACCATTCCCATTGGCCCCGGCCCTATCCTGGTGAACGGGCTGGGCTTGCTGGGCCCGCCTACAGGAATTACATCAACGTGATCGGCGACGGGCATAGCGCCCTGGCCTGGGTCTGGGCACAGTGCGCCGACAGTGAGGGCAAGCGCAGCGGGCGCCGGGTCAAGTAGTCCGCTATCGTCCGCCTCCAGCAGTACCTTTGGATAATTCTCGTTGGTGAGTTCGCCTATTCGATCATTCCATGGCTGGTAATTTCCAGTGCTGATCGCAACAATTACCTTGTATGAGCGAATGAACTGATCGATCATGGCCCCAAGAGCGGTCGGGCGTGGCGCTTGGTAAGGAAACCTCGGGTCTCCGAGGGAGAGATTGATAACTGCGGCTCCAGATTGAACCGCAATTTCCATCGCTTCGATTAGCTGAGCTTCCCACAGTCGGTCGTCGGCGAACTGATTCTGATCGTCTAGAACGCGAACGCTTACCAAGCGGCCAGAAGGCCGTACCGGTTCGGAAGGATTCGCCAAGAGGCTCTCAAGCGGACCATATAGCCCCAGGCTTGCCACCAAAGTACCATGGCCATTTTGGTCCCCCCCATCGCCAAGGTTGCCCACCCATTCGACTCCTAGCACGGCTGGTGCGAGCAGGGGGTGTGAACTTGCAACGCCAGAATCGATAATGCCGAGAATTGGACTGTCGACCGCCGGCCTAACAACGGCAGGGAGATCATTTGGGCGGGCACTGAGCACCGCTGGAAGCGTTAGCTGTGGTACGGGTAGGGGGACTATGCGGCGTACTCGGTCCAAGCGAGCTAGATCACGTACGCCAGACGATGGAAGTTCCGCGCGAATAAGGGAGAGGCCAGCCTCCCAGCGAAGAACGCTGTCCAAGACACGGCCACCGGCAGCCTCTACAGCCGATTTGACCTCATCAAAGCGACGG
Source organism: Ktedonobacterales bacterium (assembly GCA_052143275.1). Lineage (GTDB taxonomy): Bacteria > Chloroflexota > Ktedonobacteria > Ktedonobacterales > JADMIN01 > JAJPKE01. Next base: position 1,929 of record JBKQTH010000162.1, read on the forward strand.
CGCGCATCATTGGCATCGTCAGGACACCAGCATGAGACATCGAGCCGCAGGACTCGACCTGCATCGCCCAGTAGTGCCCTAGTGGATGCATCGATGACATCCTCTTCAGCGAGCTGCCGCACAGTCTCAAGAGCGTCGAACAGTGCTTCGTATTCGGCAGGTCGCTCGTACCCTGCCGGGGTGGTTCCACGCGGCCCAACGCCATACTGAGTACACCTGCGGCGGAACTCTGTCATTTCAGGGTCGCTTGAGAACGTAACGAGCACCTTGTCGCTGCGTATCTCTAGGAGTTGGAGTCCGGCCCGCTCAACGTCCTCGGGTGCTATCTGCCGGTTAGATTCCAACACCAGGACTAGCTCGGGTTTGACACCGAGGACTTGTACGCGCCTCTGTTGCGCCGTGACGACATGCATGACCTGCTCACGCACATGGTCTGCATGACGGCTGCGGTCTCCATGCGCAGGCGGTCCGCCGAAGAACATTTGGCGCCTGTACCGTGTGCCTGGGGTGATCGCCTCTGTGAGCCGCAGATGAGCATGCCCAGCGGCCAGGAAGGGCAACTCTCCGGAGGACGTCACGGACGGAGAGTAGACCGCGGACGCGGCTTTAGTCAAACATCGCCGGACAGTGAGGCAATAGACGCTTGCCGCCTTTGCCAAGATTTTACCGCAGCGGCAAACAACTCGTCAGTAATCTCGCCCTCATTGCTAAGGGCACGTCGCCTAAGGGCGTCGATACAAATTGCTTCTATCTGGGCGGGCGGTAGATCTTTCAATCGAATGGACCATTCAG